>CAYNUT010000038.1:9363-28809 GCA_964400595.1 uncultured Neobacillus sp.
CTTTTTTCGCGTTCATGGGAATCAGATTGCCTTTCTGATTCCCGCTTACCCTCTTTTTGCGTGTTCATGGGAACCAGATTCCCTTTCTGATTCCCGCTTACCCTCTTTTTGCATGTTTATGGGAACCAGATTCCCTTTCTGATTCCCCGCTTACGCTCTTTTTTTTGGTTCAAGGAATCTAACGACCAATCAACAGCACTTATTAACCATTTTAGGTGCTTTATATAGCCCATTTAATAAGCGTATACTTCTTTTTCCCCCGACGGATAATAGTAAACTGCCCTTCTATGCGATCGCTTTCCTGCAAGGCATAGGTTGTATCTGTGATCCTTTCGCCATTGACAGTAATGGCGCCGTTTGTGATGTCTTCCCGCGCCTGTCGCTTGGACGGAGAAATTTTTGCTGCCACCAGCAATTCTACTAAATCACCCGAAACTCCCTCTCCAACTTCAAATGATGGCACATCCTTAAAGCCCTGTTTAATTTCTGCAGCTGAAAGCTCCTTGACATCACCGCTGAACAAAGCCGCAGATATCTTAATAGCCTGCTGTAATGATTCCTCACCGTGAATTAGGCGGGTCATTTCTTCAGCAAGCGCCTTTTGGGCTTTACGAAGATGCGGCTCCTCCTCGACTGCCTTCTCTAACTGCTCAATTTCCTCATGTTCAAGGAAAGTGAAAAATTTCAGGTATTTCACGACATCGGCATCCGCAGTGTTAATCCAGAATTGGTAGAACTCGTAAGGAGTGGTTTTTTCCGGGTCCAGCCATACGGCTCCTCCTTCTGTTTTTCCAAACTTTGTACCATCCGCTTTCGTGACTAAAGGAATCGTCAGCCCAAATGCTTTCGCCTCCTCGGAATGCATTTTTCGAATTAATTCCAGACCTGAGGTGATATTGCCCCATTGATCACTGCCACCAATTTGCACGCGGCAATTGTGATGATCATACAAATGATTAAAGTCCATTGCCTGCAAAATGGTGTAGGTGAATTCTGTAAAAGAAATCCCTGTTTCCAGGCGGGATGCAATCGTGTCTTTTGCAAGCATGTAATTCACGCCGATATGCTTGCCGATATCACGCAGAAAGGTAACAACATCCATTGATCCTGCCCAATCATAGTTATTGACCATTACGGCCCCATTTTCACCCTCAAAATCAAAAATGGCTGCCAATTGCTTTTTGATGCCCTCGACATTTTCTTGTACCGTTTCAAGGGTCAACAGTTTTCTTTCTTCACTTTTTCCACTTGGGTCGCCAATCAGGCCGGTAGCGCCGCCTACTAAGACGATTGGACGGTGTCCATGTTTCTGGAATCTCCTCAGTGTTAAAAATGGCAGCAAATGACCAATATGCATGCTGTTAGCAGTTGGGTCAACACCACAGTATAAAGAGATATTCTCCTTGCTTAATAAATTTTTTAATCCTTCTTCATCTGTCTGCTGATAAATAATGCCCCGCCATGCTAAATCCTGTAATAAATCCATCTTTCATTCCTCCATCTCAAAAAATAAAAACGCCCCTGCATACATGCAGGGACGTAAATCTACGCGGTACCACCCAGCTTGAGGATTACTCCTCCAACTTAAAAAATATAACGGTTATAACCGTTTTCCGCTACAGAAATGTTTCACGGAAAAAGCTCAAGGATGTAATTCACTCTTCTATTTGTGACAGCTTCCACCAGCCGCTGCCTCTCTAAATCAGGGATAGAAGAACTACAATTGATTCCTATCATAGCTTTTTATTAAAATTTATTTATAGCATTTTTACCATAAATGATGCACCGTTGTCAAACTAAAAAATGGAAATTCCAGAAAAATGTAGAAGGTTGTCAGTTTTTATACTTCCCATATGCTATAATGTAGGTGATTTTAGAAGAGGTGATGCTATGAATGAAAAATGGCGAGCATGGATGGAAAAAGCTAAACCGATCATTAACTTTATTACCCATAAAAAGACAGTAAAAGGTGCCAGAATTACTCATCAAGTAATATGGAATTTATTTCTCATTATTTTAACCGTTGTCCTTCTTGGAGGCACTTTCGCTACTGGTGTTGGGGCTGGTTATTTCGCCTCCCTTGTTAAGGATGAACCCGTCCGCTCATATAAAAGTATGAAGAAAGATATTTATAATTACTCAGAAACATCGGAATTATATTTTGCCAATGATATTTATCTTGGAAAGCTCCGCACCTCACTTGACCGTGAAAAAGTAAAACTTGATCAAGTCTCAAAGGATCTGGTGAATGCTGTTGTCGCCACGGAAGATGAGTATTTTTATCAGCATAAGGGTGTTGTTCCGAAGGCAGTCTTTCGTGCACTGTTTCAAGAGGTGACAAACTCTGCTGTCCAATCCGGCGGAAGTACATTAACACAGCAATTAATTAAAAATCAAATTTTAACCAATGAAGTATCCTTTCAAAGAAAGGCCAATGAAATATTGCTTGCCCTAAGGCTGGAGAAATTTTTCAACAAAAATGAAATTCTTGAGGCATACTTAAATGTATCAACCTTCGGCAGAAATTCATCCGGCAAAAACATTGCCGGTGTTCAAGCAGCCTCAAAAGGAATTTTCGGAAAAAAAGCAAATGAATTAACACTTCCGCAAGCAGCCTTTATTGCCGGTTTGCCGCAAAGCCCATTCGGTTATACGCCTTTTACAAGAGAAGGTACTCTAAAGGAAATGAAATATCTTGAGCCGGGTCTTAGCCGGATGAAAACGGTATTAAAAAGGATGTACGACGGTGGATACATAAACGAAAAACAGTATGCCGAGGCTTCCGCCTACGACATTACAAAAGATTTTATCCCGCCGGTTCCAAATCCGGTTGAAAATTATCCCTGGCTGACCGATGAAGTAGAAGAACGTTCCATTGATGTATTGGCTGAAGTATTAGCGAAAAAAGATGGATACACAGAAAAGGATTTGACATCAGACGAAAATCTGACGTATAAATACCAAATATTAGCGAAAAATGATTTGCGGCAAAACGGTTACAAAATCTATACCACGATCGACAAAGATATTTATGATGCAATGAAAACAGTAAAGGATAATTATAAATATTTTGGTTCTGATCAACCGCAAGAAAAAAAGAACCCGGAAACCGGGCAGATGGAAACGGTAATGGAACCCGTTGAGGTTGGGGCAGAACTTATCGAGAATAAGACAGGGAAAATTATCAGTTTAGTGGAAGGGCGAGACTACAAAAAACAGCAGATCAATCATGCTACAAGTGCACTAAGGCCAAATGCTTCCACGATGAAACCGCTTCTTGTTTACGGCCCGGCCATTGAGCTTGGGAAGGTATCTCCTGGAACACCGCTGCCGAATGTGGAATTAAATTTTATCCCCGGCAGAAGCAGGCCGTGGCCTCAAAACTACGATTACCGTTACAGCGGCCTAGTTTCGGCCCGCTATGCACTGGCTAAATCCTATAACGTGCCGGCCGTTAAAGTTTACTCTGAAATCGTCAATCAGAACCCATCAAAATATTTGGAAAAGATGGGTTTTACCTCACTGAGAAAAGATGATCATACGAACCTTTCCGCTGCCATTGGTTCTATTTATGGTGTAACAGTTGAAGAAAATACCAATGCGTTCAGCACTTTTGCAAATGGCGGAAAATTTATTGATGCTTATTTAATTGAAAAAATTGTCGACAAAGACGGCAAGGTAGTCTATCAGCATAAAGTAAAACCGGTGGATGTCTTTAAGCCGCAAACTGCCTTTTTAACTCTTGATATGATGCGGGATGTTATTAAAATGGGGACTGCCGCAGGAATTAATAGCAGATTAAATTTCAAATCCGATTGGGCCGGGAAAACCGGAACAGGAAATGATTATGTTGATTCCTGGTTCGTTGCGACAAACCCAAATGTCACCTTTGGCATCTGGACAGGGTACGATACACCAAAATCACTGCGGACCACCGGCAGGTTTTCATACAGTCAAAGGACGAACTACCTCTGGGCAGAATTAATAAATGCAGCCTATAATATTAAACCAGATTTGGTGGCCCCAAAAGAAGAATTTAAAATGCCGGAAGGAATCGTGAAACGCTCCTATTGTGCTGTTTCGGGCATGCTTCCATCTGAAGCCTGTTCTAAGGCAGGATTAATCGAGAGTGATTATTTTAATGTTAAAGATGTTCCGACCAAAATTGATGATAGCTTGATTGAAGGTAAATTTGTCACCATTAACGGGAAAAGATATTTGGCTCTCAATTCCACACCAAAAGAGTTTGCCCAGTTCGGCCTTATTTTAAACCCTGATTTTATAACCCGGATGGTTGGAAAGAATTTCAGCAATACGAGACAATTGATACCAGATAAAGAGCGCTGGGGAAAAATTCTCGTTCCTGACGCCAAAATGCATGATAACGGGAAAAATCCTGATAGTGTCAGCTTGTCTGCTTCAGGCAATATTCTATCATGGTCACCTTCATCTGATAATGATGTGGTCGGCTACCGCGTCTATCAAGGCAGTTTACTATCGGCCAAGGTCGCCAGCATTACCAGCGGTTCAAGCTTATCCTATACCGCTGGTACCGGTGCCTATTATGTAACAGCAGTTGATATTGCAGGTAATGAATCAGCTCCATCCAATGTTGTACAAATAGGGGCTACAGAACCGGCACAGCCATAAGAAAAGCTCCAGCGCTTTGTCAGGCGCTGGAGCTGGACAATCCGAAGTCAAATTTTATACTATCTAATCTTTTACAAAAACGCACCCAGACTGGTGCGTTTTTGTATGGCATATTAATCTTCCATGGTCGACAAGTCACCGGTTGGCAAATTCAGCTCCCAGGCTTTTAAGACGCGTCTCATAATTTTACCGCTTCTTGTTTTAGGCAGCTTGTCGCGGAAATCAATTTCCCTTGGTGCGGCATGGGCGGCAAGTCCTTTTTTGACAAATTGCCTAATTTCCTCTTTCAGCTCATCCGTAGCTTCATACCCATCTCTTAGCGCAACAAATGCTTTAATAATCTCGCCGCGAACAGGATCCGGCTTTCCGATTACACCCGCTTCAGCCACAGCAGGATGCTCGACAAGCTTGCTTTCTACTTCAAATGGGCCAACTCGTTCACCTGATGTCATAATAACATCATCCACACGGCCTTGGAACCAGAAATAGCCGTCCTCATCCATGTAGGCAGAATCCCCTGACACATACCAGCCTCCGGGCATGAAGTAGGACTCATATTTTTCAAGATTATTCCAAATCGTATGCATCATTGAAGGCCAGCCTTTTTTAATCGCAAGGTTCCCCATACGATACGGCGGCAGTTCATTTCCTTGGTTATCAACAATTGCTGCGACTACACCGGGAATTGGTTTCCCCATGGAACCAGGTTTAATCGCCATGCATGGATAATTACTAATCAGTTGGGCGCCGGTTTCCGTCATCCACCAGTTATCATGAATCCGTTTATTAAATACTTTGGCACCCCACTTAACAACCTCAGGGTTTAATGGTTCACCAACACTTAAAACATGACGGAGACTGCTTAGGTCAAATTTTTTCACCAGTTCATCTCCCGCACCCATCAACATCCTAAAAGCGGTAGGAGCGCTATACCAAACAGTCACGCCGAAATCTTCAATCATTTGATACCAGGCTTCAGGACTGAAGCGGCCGCCGATAATCACGTTTGATGTCCCGGTTAACCAAGGGCCAAATATGCCGTAGGAGGTGCCTGTTACCCATCCCGGGTCTGCTGTGCACCAGTAGACATCGTCTTCTTTTAAATCAAGGACCCACTTGGCAGTTTGATAATGCTGTATCATCGCATTATGTACATGCAGGACCCCTTTAGGTTTACCGGTGGAACCGGATGTATAATGAAGGATCAGACCGTCTGTCCTCTCGACCCATTCAATTTTCAACACTTTGCTGGCTGCTTGGAATTTTTCCAAGAAGTCAATAAATGGCCCTTTTTCTGTTACATTTTTTCCAACAAGGAAAATATGCTTTAATGCGGGCAAATCCTGCACGGGTACACGTTCCAAGAGTTCAGGTGTTGTTACTAATACTTTCGCTTCACTGTCCTGAAGGCGGTCCCGAACAGCCCCTTCCATAAAGGCTTCAAATAATGGGCCGACAATGGCGCCTAGCTTAATCGCCCCTAAAACGGTAAAGTAAAGTTCAGGAGAACGAGGCATAAAAATAAATACACGGTCGCCCTTTTCTACATCCCCATAACTTTTTAATACATTTCCTGCCTTGTTGGACAGCTCCTTCATTTCTTTGAAAGTGTACTTTTCATTTCTTGCACCGTCACGATAGTAAAGAGCAATCTTATTTTTTCGGAAGGTTTTTGCATGGCGGTCAATTGCCTCGTAGGCCAGATTTACTAGGCCTGTTTCACTCCATGAGAATGCCTTCTCAGTTTCCTTCCAGTCAAAATTATTATACGTTTCTTCATAATTGTGTAAATTATGCTCCCCTTGGATAACTGGTAACGCTTCCACTTTCATTCAATTTCCCCCTAAGGCCGTATTTGAAATAATTATAGTACAAACAGTCACTATTCACAATTTTTAAAATTTTGATTGCTTTAATTTTAATATCTTCCTTATACCATTTGTCAATATTAAACAGAAAATTTCGTAAAATTGAGATTATTTAATCGTTTTTATGTATAATAAAATTGTTACACTAACGATTTGGCCAGGTAGGTGACAATATGGAACATAAAAAAACATATAATGCCAAAGAATTAAAAACTCCTCATGGGACACTAATCATAGAAGGTCCTGTTTCAACAGATAAACTGGCAGGCTATGAATTTCATGAAGACCTGGTGGCTTTCCGGCCTCCCGCACAGCAACATCAGGCCTTAATTGGCATAGCTGACCTCCAAGAAGGAAGGATTATCATTGCCAGACATCAAAATACCATTATCGGGTATGTTACCTATCTATATCCGGACCCGCTGGAGCGCTGGGCAGAGGGAAAAATAGATAATTTAATTGAACTTGGTGCCATTGAGGTCATACCGCAATTTAGAGGCTTTGCTGTGGGCAAAAATCTATTGATTGTTTCGATGATGGATGACGCTATGGAGGATTACCTGATCATTACAACCGAATATTATTGGCACTGGGATTTAAAAGGGACGAAATTGAATGTATGGGAATACCGAAAAATCATGGAAAAAATGATGAATGCCGGCGGTCTGGAATGGTATGCAACAGATGACCCGGAAATTTGCTCCCATCCGGCCAATTGCTTGATGGCAAGAATCGGCAAACGCGTGGACACCGAAACCATCCAAAAGTTTGACCGCCTGCGATTTATGAACCGATTTATGTACTGATTACAAAAGCGGAAGCCGACGTTCAGCGAAGTACATAGCCCGATTGGCGCAGGAGCGGGTCAACGAAAACCTTATTTTTTTGAATAGAGGCGATTTTCAAATGATTGTAGAAGAAATCATGAAAACAGATGTCGCAACACTGCTGCCAACAGATACGATTGGGGATGCGATGAAATTGATGGAGGAACGGAAAATCCGCCATATCCCGATTATTAATGAAGAGAAGCACTTGGTTGGCCTCATAACAGTCGCTAAAATCAGGGATGCTACTCCATCCATTTTTCACGCCAATGAGCATCCGGAGGATTTGAAAAAACCGCTCGAATCCATTATGGAAAAAAGCGTTATTACGGGTCATCCTCTTGATTTCGTGGAAGAAATGGCCGGCCTCTTTTACGAACACAAAATAAGCTGCATACCCGTCATCAATGATCAAAAATTAATAGGGATTGTAACGGAAACAGATTTACTTCGGACCATGGTTGAATTAACCGGTGCTCACCAGCCGGGCTCGCAAATTGAAATAAAAGTTCCTAATATCACAGGAATTCTCAGTGATATAGCCGGTATCATCCGAAATCGCAACGCAAATATTTTAAGTGTACTTGTTTACCAAGACAAACAGGATGAACAATATAAAATACTCGTCATTAGAGTGCAAATGATGAATCCTACAGGGCTTATTCAAGATCTTAAAAAGGCCGGCCATCAAGTGCTATGGCCGAACCTTCCGGGGATTTCCTTATGAGAGATCGATGCTCTTTTGTATTCTCAGAAGACCTGCTGAATTATAAGTTTAGCAGTCATCATCCTTTTAACCAATTCCGGCTAAAACTAACAGTAGACTTATTAACAAAGATTCATGCATTGGATTCACTAGATATTGTTCCGCCCAGAACGGCATCAGAAGAAGAATTAGCCCTTATTCATGATCGAAACTACATAGAGGCAGTTAAAAAAGCAGGGCATGGGCAGCTTCCCCAAGGAATTGCTGAAAACTATGGCCTTGGTACCGAGGATACTCCTATATTCTCCAACATGCATGAAGCCAGTTCCCTTTTGGTTGGCGGAACCTTAACAGCCGTGGATGAGGTCATGACAGGAAAAGCTCTGCACGCACTCCATCTTGGAGGGGGGCTGCATCATGGCTTCCGCGGTAAAGCATCCGGATTTTGCATTTATAATGACAGCTCAGTTGCCATTAAATATCTTCAAGATAAATATAATGCCCGCGTCTTATATGTAGATACCGATGCCCATCATGGGGACGGTGTCCAATGGTCCTTTTATGACGACCCAAACGTGTGCACCTTGTCCATTCATGAAACAGGAAGATATTTATTCCCTGGAACTGGCAACATTAATGAAAGAGGGCAGGGGTTAGGCTACGGCTATTCATTTAATATTCCTGTCGATGCTTTTACTGAGGATGAATCATGGCTGGATGCTTATACTCAAGCAATAAAAGAAGTGGCAGAGTTTTTTAAACCTGATGTGATTTTAACCCAAAACGGAGCAGATTCGCATTATTTTGATCCGTTAACACACTTATCGGCAACGATGAAAATATACTGGGAGATTCCAAAGCTTGCTCATGAAATTGCCCACCAATATTGCGGCGGCAAATGGATTGCCGTTGGAGGCGGCGGATATGATATTTGGAGAGTTGTACCACGGGCATGGTCCCTCATCTGGCTTGAGATGACGGAAAATCATATTGGCAAGGGAAGCCTGCCTTCTGAATGGCTGGAGCGCTGGCAGAAAGATTCACCTGTGCAATTGCCTTTGGCATGGGATGACCCGGATAACCTATATCCTCCGATTCCAAGAAAGGCCGAAATCACCGAAAAAAATGTAAACACTCTGGAAAAAGCACTATATCCCATACGGAACAACCAAAAAAGGAAAACAATTTAACAGGGTGTCAGGCCCCATGTGATTATTCCACATGGGGCCTGACACCTTCATTTCATCATCATTTTTATTTTGTAGACTTACGATGTTCAATTCGATGCGGCAGGACGACAGTATGCTCGGTTACCTTTTCTTTATTCATGAATTTGGTAAGCAGGCGCATCGCAACAGCCCCAATGTCATATAGAGGCTGAACAATGGTGGTAAGCTGGGGACGGACCATCAGTGACAGCCTAGTATTGTCAGAAGTAATGACTTCAATATCTTCTGGAATTTTAAATCCTTTGTCCTGAGCACCATGGACAACTCCGAGGGCCATTTCATCAGCACCCACCAAAATCGCAGTTGGTTTAACATTTGTTTCTAATAATTTTTCAATCGCTTCAACGCCAGAGTCATAAGTATAATCACCCTCGGCAATAAGCTCTTCTTTATAGGCAATTCCTGCTTCTTCAAGGGCTCTTTGGTATCCCTTCAGCTTTCTTTGCGCATTTTTAGGTTCGTGAAGCGGGCCAACGACAAAGGCAATATTCTGATGGCCTTTATCAATTAATTCTTTTACAGAATCATAAACAGCGGCTTCATAATCAATATTAACAGATGGCATCTTTTCGGTTTCTTCGATTGAACCGGCCAGGACGATTGGAACCGGAGATTTTTCAAATTCCTCCACATGATCGGCAGTAATATTTCCGCCCATAAAAACAATGCCATCCACTTGTTTACTCAACATCGTATTCAGTAAATGCAATTCTTTGTCTATATTTTGGTCGGAATTGCTTAAAATGATATTGTACTTATACATGGTGGCAATGTCTTCTATACCGCGGGCCAGTTCAGCAAAAAAGATATTGGAAATATCCGGAATGATGACGCCGACGGTCGTTGTTTTTTTGCTGGCCAGTCCTCTTGCCACAGCATTTGGACGATATCCCAATCTTTCAATTACTTCTAAAACCTTTTTGCGGGTCACCGGTTTTACATTTGGGTTCCCGTTGACAACGCGGGAAACGGTCGCCATGGATACATTTGCCTCACGGGCTACATCATAAATTGTTATGTTATTCACTTAATCACACTCTCCTAATACGTGCATTGTTTTCTTTATTTTACAGCAGCATTTGAAAAACTAATCATAATTTCCTGCATGTGATAAAGTAAACAATCTAAATTATGTATTTAATGATACGACAAGAATAGTAAAGCCGCAATTGCATTTATCATATTATTTCAAATAATACCTAAAAAAACCTTCTGCCGCCAATGGACAGAAGGTTTTTTGCCACTTTTCACATTATAGACGAACAAAATTTGATGCAAGCAGCTCATTATAGAATTGATCAAATTGCTTCAAATCCATTTGCTGCTGGGCATCTGAAAGGGCAACAGCCGGATCAGGATGAACTTCAGCCATAACGCCGTCAGCCCCGATGGCAATCGCAGCCTTGGCGGTTGGGAGCAGTAAATCTCTTCTACCTGTTGAGTGTGTCACGTCTACCATTACAGGCAGATGTGTTTCCTGTTTTAATATTGGAACCGCGGAAATATCAAGGGTATTCCTTGTTGCCCGTTCATATGTTCTAATGCCCCGCTCGCAGAGAATAATTTGCCCATTCCCCTGTGACATAATATATTCGGCAGCATTGATAAATTCTTCAATCGTGGCAGCCAGCCCTCTTTTTAATAACACTGGTTTATTAACAGCACCGGCAGCTTTTAATAATTCAAAGTTTTGCATATTACGGGCCCCTATTTGAATAACGTCTATATAATCAACTGCCATTTCAATATCAACGGGGTTGACGATTTCACTAATAACAGCCATATCATATTCAACAGCTACCCGCTTTAATATTTTCAGACCCTCTACACCTAATCCTTGGAAATCATATGGTGATGTTCTGGGTTTGTATGCACCTCCGCGAAGCAGCTTTAAGCCTTTTTCTTTCATGGACTTGGCAACTGCCGCCACCTGCTCGTAAGACTCAACAGAACATGGCCCGAAAACAAAGTGCGGCTTGCCATCGCCGATGTTTTCGCCCTTTAAAGTAACAATTGTATCCTCCGGCTTCTTTTTTCTGGAGACGAGCAAAGCCTTTTTATGATCATCTTTTTGCAAATCCAATCCTGCTTTGAAGATCTCCTTGAAGATATGATCGATGGTTGCATTGTCAAATGGCCCATCATTATTCTCCTTAATTTTATCAAGCATCATTCTTTCACGGACAGGATCGTATTTGTAAACCCCTTGATTTTCCTTGACCCGCCCAATCTCTTGGACGAGCACCGCCCTTTCATTAATTAGCCTCAACAATTCCAAGTTTAATTCATCAACACGTGTTCTCAATTGATCTAATTTATTTGTGCCCATCCTTCGTCCCCGTCCTTTCATTCGCTATTAGAAAAGTTTCCCTTCTCCTAAAGCATACCTTTAGTAAATATTAAAATTTTAAATTTTTTTAATAATTAGGGTTTATTATAGCGGAAATAAATTTTTTTGTCACCACTTTTTTCTTTAATAATTAAACGCTTTTAAGCGCTAAAGCATTTATTATATAATAGATTAAATTATGCTAAACAACTTAATATGTTCCGATTCCGGCAGTTTTTTTATTCATTTTCACCAATAGCATTTGCCAAAGAACGGTTCGTTATTTTCCAATGGGAGGCACTCCATAATGCTGTTCCGTTGGAAAACAAAATGGCTTGCGGCGATTCATGCTTAATTTGGAATTTCTCCGCAACCTCATTTGACAGCGGCCGTGAATCCTGTACAGCCAAGTAATAGGATGGAATTTCCTTATTTGTCTCAGCAAATTTTTCATATTCCTTATAGGCAGCATGGCTGATTGGACAGGTTAAACTATGCTTTAAAAGATAAAATTTACTTTCCTTTTTTAATAAATCCTCAAATTGTTCAATGGAATCAATTTTTTCTAGCATCTTTATACTTCCCTTCAACATAAATAAACGGTGAAGTCATTTTAACACTTCACCGTTTTTATCACAAATAAACTGTTTTTATCCCGGTAAAATTTTAAAGTTTTACCTTGTTTTCTTCCTCATCAAATGCCTTCTGGGCTTCTTCAAGCTTCTTTTTTATTTCGTCGCTTTTAAGGGCTTCTTTGTCAGTTTTCTTCTCATGCGGACCTTGTATAGAAATATACGTTACTTCCGACTCATCAGCATTGTCAGTTTGACTGCTTGTTTTTCCTTTTACCTTATTAATTAGGACAGAGGATTGCTGAACAAGATCATTGCTTTTATACTTGATATTTTCTCTGAAATCAGTCGTTTTATCAAGCATTTGACCTGCTTGATTACTCAAGGTAACCCGCATTTCTTTCCCGGATTTTGGAGCCAATAACAGTGCCGCAGCCGCACCTACCACTCCACCTATCAGGGCCCCTAGTAAAAAGCTGCTTCCAGACTCTTCTTTCCGGTTTTGACCCGTATCACGTGATTCATATTCTCTGACTGACATGTAAATACCTCCTTCAAAAAATCTAATGGGATCTAGCTCTTTGCTTTTCCTTTATCCTAACTTCATTTTTTGTTTGCTTTCTTTCCTGCCATTTATCCTTTAATTCAAGGATAATATTACTCCACTGAACGATTTGCGATATTTTCTCCTTATTTTCCTCAACCTGCCGATCGACGGATTGAGTAATATTCTGGAGCGTGCCATTGAATTTTGTAACTGTTGTCCCTACGTCTTTTACCGCGACAACGACACTATTTAAACTTTCGGATTTATGTTGAATATCCTCTGCAAGGGCATTTGTTTTTTGCAATAGCAAGGTTGTTTCACTTGTTACACCATCAAGCTGTTTCTCTAAACCTTTCAATGTGTCCGAAACGCTCGAAAGCGTCACTTGAAGTGATTTTAGTGTAGTGGATAAATAAATGACAAGGACAAAAAATGCGATAGCAATCAAGGCTACACTTAAGTATAAAATAATCTGCATCATGCACCTCCGCTTAAGTCTGCTTATTATGTATGTATTGCCTATCAATAAAGGTTGTAAACCTTGTTAATAATCTTATACTACTTCCATGGATTTGTCTTGTTTTCCTGCTGTATGACTGAAAATTTTCCATGAAAATCAAAAAGCGGAAGCGCCTCATATAAGTATCAGGCACCTCCGCTTCTATTAATTGACTAACAGTTGTTCATAGGATTCCTGAAACTTCTGGATGTCTCCTGCTCCCATAAAAATAATCACACTGTTTTCATATTCTTTTAAGATTGCTGTATTTTCCTCAGAAATAAGCTCAGAGGCGGCGATTTTTTCCTGTAAATCCTTAATTGACAGCTTCCCATGGTTTTCTCTGGCAGATCCAAAAATCTCGCACAAATAAGTTTTATCGGCAATCCGCAGGCTTTCCGCAAATTCCTCAAGGAATGCCTGAGTCCGAGTAAAGGTGTGCGGCTGGAACACTGCCACAATTTTACGATCAGGATACTTTTGTTTTGCCGCATCAAGTGTTGCCTTAATTTCTGTCGGATGATGAGCATAATCATCAATTAAGATTTGCGTGCCAATCCTTTTTTCTGAGAATCTTCTTTTTACACCTTGGAATGTTGTTAACTGTTCCTTCACCACATCAACATTAATTTCTTCATAGTGACATAAAGCGATAACTGCAAGTGAATTTAACACATTATGGTCTCCAAAGGCGGAAATGGAGAAGGAATCATAGAATGTATTGCGGATAAACACATCGAAGCTTGTTCCATCTGTCGTTTTGACAATATTTTTGGCCTGATAATCATTCTCTTCGCCAAATCCATAAAATAATACTGGAACCTTCGCCTGAATCTTTTGCAGCTGTTCATCATCACCATAAGCAAAGATCCCTTTTTTAACCTGCAGGGCCATCTCTTGGAAGGCAGAAAAAACATCATCAATATTGGCAAAATAATCAGGATGATCAAAATCAATATTTGTCATGATTGCATAGTCCGGAAAATAAGATAAGAAATGTCTTCTGTATTCACAAGCTTCAAATACAAAATATTCTGCCTCTTCATCTCCTTTTCCCGTACCATCACCAATCAAAAAGGACGTAGGCTTAGCCCCTTTCATTACGTGAGCGAGCAGCCCTGTTGTAGACGTCTTCCCGTGTGCTCCGGTAATCGCGACACTTGTAAAGTTTTGCATAAAATCGCCTAAAAAGCGATGGTATCGGACAATCGGAAGGCCAAGCTTCATAGCTTCCTGAATTTCTTCATGTGTATCCGGAAATGCATTTCCTGCAATAATCGTCATACCCGGCTTAATATTTTCCTTTTGGAAAGGAAGTATGGTAATTCCGGATTGTTCAAGGGCAACCTGGGTAAAAAAGCGCTTTTCTACATCGGAGCCTTGCACCTGAAATTTCATATCATGAAGAACTTGTGCCAGGGCACTCATTCCGGACCCCTTTATACCCACAAAATGGTAAATAGTCATAGAAGAACCTCCAACCAAACGTCTATCTGTAAAACAGTATATGACATCTGTCTGTATTTGCTAACATGAAAAGCAGTGGTGTTAATGCACCCGCTCATGTTCACTAACCTATATTTCAAAATCACATTCCATTATTATATCATTGTTCAGACATAAAAACTATTTTGACTTATACGATTTCTCTTTTCCATTATCTATTATTTGCCCATGGCTCGAAAGAATACGAAGGATTAAGAATTTATGCTGGAATCCTGGATTGACTGAAGATCTGCTTCCGTAATTAATACCTCACGGGGCTTGCTTCCATTAGCCCCTGTAATATAGCCATTCTGCTCAAGCAAATCCATCAAACGCGCTGCCCGATTATATCCAATTTTAAAGCGCCGCTGCAGACTGGAGGTAGATGCTGCCCCCTGGTCAATAATAAATTCACAAACATCGTAAAAAAGATCATCTTCATCCTCAGAGACCTGGGCCTTTTTCAACAATTCTTCCTGTTCAAATAAATATACTGGCTCCTGCTGCTCTCTAACATGGTCGACCACCATATCAATTTCATCATCGGATACAAACGTTCCCTGCAGACGGACGGGCTTGGACGAGCCATTTTCCAAAAACAGCATATCTCCGCGGCCAAGGAGCTTCTCTGCACCACTGGTATCAATAATGGTCCGGGAATCAACCTGGGATGAAACCGAAAAAGCAATCCTTGTTGGAATATTAGCCTTAATTAAACCGGTAATGACATCAACTGACGGCCTTTGTGTAGCGACAATCAGATGGATACCGCAGGCCCTGGCTTTTTGTGCAATTCTGCAGATGGCCTCCTCTACATCGGCCGGTGACATCATCATTAAATCAGCCAGCTCATCTATAATAATTACCATAAACGGAAGCTTATCCGAATAGCGTTTATGTTTTAGCGCCAATTCATTAAAACGGTTAATATCACGAACGCCGGTATGGGCAAACAACTCATAACGCCTTTCCATTTCCTCCACAGCCCATTTTAGGGCAGCTGTTGCCGCTTTTACATCTGTGATGACAGGGCTGACAAGATGAGGTATTTGATTGTAAGGTGCAAGTTCCACCATTTTGGGATCAATCAACAAAAGCTTTAAATCTTCCGGACTAGCCTTATACAGCAGACTTACCAATATCGAGTTAATGCATACACTTTTTCCTGAACCGGTGGCGCCGGCTATTAATCCATGCGGCATTTTCTTTAAGTCGGTTACCACAGGGTTTCCGGCAATATCAAGCCCCAGAACAGCCGTTAAAGGAGAAGATGAATTTTGAAAAATATGACTTTGAATAATTTCACTGATTCTAACCGGCCGCGAATTTTTATTCGGCACCTCAATACCGATTGTATGTTTTCCAGGGATCGGTGCCTCCATCCGGATATCTCTTGCTGCTAAGCTTAGTTTTATATCATCGCTTAAGTTAGTAATCTTATTGACTTTTACACCCGGCTCAGGCTGCACTTCAAATCGGGTGACAGATGGTCCCTGGGTGATATTGACCACACTGGCACCAACATTGAAGTCCTGCAATGTTTGGTTTAATAATTCCTCTTGATATAGGATCCATTTTGTATCCTTCACTTCTGCAACTGGCGGATTAAGTAAACTGGCAGCAGGAAACTGGTAGGGGCCATCATTGTTTTTCAGAATGACCTCTGTTTGTTTTTCCACCGGTCTTTGCTCATAGGCCCTCGCTTCCTGTTGGACCGCTGCCTGTTTCTCCATTACTTCCTCTGGTTTTTTATTATTTAGAACTTCCCATTTTTCCTTATCCTGCTTTAGCATCATTACATTAAACGGTAAATGAGAACGTTTTGGTCTTGGAGGAACAGGCTCTTCAACCGGTTTCTCCACATCCAGATTGGTTATGGCACCGGGAGGAGCATGTATTTCTTCGCTATTTTCCGTTTCCACTACATGCTCCGGCAAGATCTCATCAACCATGGTGGTTTCTTCTATCAGATTATTTGTTTCCAATTGTTTTTCAACATCTTCATTAAAAAAATGGCTTAACTCATGTTCGACAGCGGCTGTTGTTTTTTTCGGCCGATTATATCCAAATACTGGTGATGGGATTTCGGTCGGACGAAAGCGGGCACGGATTCTTGGAGGTTCCTCTTTTTTCACTTTAGCTGTTTCTTGGTGGTCTGATTGAACCTCAATCTGCTCTGCCCTTTTTCTCTTTTTAGAAATATGACCGCTCTCTTTTTTCTGCACTTCCTCTCTTGCAGTGTGTCGTGTGGCCACACTTGAACGCGGCGGCAAATAACTGCCCTTTGGATACTGATAAGAGATTCTGGCATCTAATTCCTTTGTTGTTGTCCTTTGATTGGCCGATAAAAAATCCCCAATCTGTTCTTTATGTAAAATAATGTCGTCAAACTCTTCATCGTCATTTTTTAGTTTTTGAAAAAAGCTTTGGATCCAGCTCAAAACTATCACTCTTTCTACATTGCATCTATCACTCTATTTTAGCAGTAATTGAGCGATTTTCGACAGGATTTCTCAGAATAAGTCGAAATAAATTCTAAAAGTAAAAAAAAAGGCAATTTTAAATGAAAAAAAGACCACATTTGATGCGATCCTTTCTCATTTGTTTTTTCCTAAAATAAAAATTGGCTCTATTTCCCCGTTTTCATATAAAAAAGACAGGGCAGTTATGGGCACACGGCCGTTTGCAAAAAAGCTCATCGCCATTTGCGCCAGCACATCATAGCCTCTTTCATTGCGGATATCACCAATAATTAAGACATCCTGATGAGGAACGGCAAGGACCATTGTTCCATCAACTTTCTTCTCCATCTCCTGAAGGAATCCTTTATTTAATATTCTGCTCGCATCGTAGCCATCATTGGTGTTAAGAAAATAAAAGATATTACCCGCAACTTGATCTTCTTTTAGTGGTGTTGGCAGCGATCTGACATTAAATAAAGCAATTTCTTTAATTCTGCTGCCTTCCCATCCTTCTCGCTCCAACACCCTTGAGTCAATTAGGCGATATGTTTTCCCCATATCATAGGCATAATAAATCTTCGTCTCTGCAGTATGATCTTCACTTAAAAAAGGTACACCTTCTTCGCCTTCAGCAGGAAAAGAAGTGGAACGAATCACAGGAAGGATTTTTTTTTCATGATCGGTTAACTGGATTTGGTCTTCCATCGCCAGAAGTCCTTCTTCAACATAATAAACTACCTCATCAATGGCTTTCTCCTTTTCAGAGTGCCATTTGGCGATGATACCGGAGAGGGAAATGGTAATTCCTTTGCCGGTCTGTTTGCTTTCGATTCGCAGCTGGTCCTTTTCCCTGTCATACGTAAAAACCCGTTCCTTTGCTGCGAGACGTGCCTTTAATTCTTTTCTTAATTTGTTGCTGTCCATATTATTTTAAACCTGTAATGAATTCTTCAATTTCTTCTTGTGTCTTCCGATCTTTACTAACAAAGCGGCCCAATTCTTTCCCATTTTCAAAAGCAATAAAACTCGGTATGCCAAAAACATCCAGCTGCTGGCATATGTCAATAAAGTCATCACGATCAATATGGATAAAGGTATATTCACTATATTTTGCTTCAATATCCGGCAAAACCGGTTCAATGATCCGGCAGTCCGGACACCAGCCTGCGGAAAACATAAAAATTGTTTTGCCATGATCCCGCAGCTGCTCAAATTGTTCCACTGATTCTAAATTTTTCACTATAAACGCCTCCACATTATTTTTCAATTTTTACTGAAGCCGCAATTTGCATCATCACTTTTGCTGCTTCGCTTAAATCGCTTGTTTCCACTTGTGTTGTTATTTTCGTTCCACCGATACCGGTTGTCATTTCATTCATATCGTCATCCAATTTTTTAATAACCAAGAATCCCAGTTTATTGTTATCAGTAAACTTCTCGTTTATTTCCAGATCTTTGTATTGTTCGACTGTCGATTTATACACCACATCACTTGTCTTGTCTTCTTGCGGATTTACAAAGAGGATATAAGTAATCGAGTTATTTACTAAGATGATATTATTGGCCGACTCCTCTTTGAGATCATAACTATTCGGCAAGTAAAAGTGGATATTTCCACTTTTTTTATTTGGCTTTTTTTCTTTTTCATGAAAAGATGTTTTTGCTACTTTACTAGCTGCCTTGCTTTCTTCCTTAAAAGAAGCATGGTTGCAAGCACTTAAGAAAAGAACCGATATTATGAGAATAATGATGATTTTATAGAATTTCAACTTTTTCGCCCCCAACTAAAGTCCTATCATCATCATACCTTCAAAAAAAATCAAATGACAAGACTTTTGTCGAATGTTGTTGTCGAAAATAGAAATAAACCCGCCTTACGAATGTTCTTTCTGGTATAGATATTGTCCTGCCAAAAGGGTCGCAACATGAGTAAACATTTGGACACGATTAATCATGCCATTAGTAAAAATACCAACTGCTCCCTCATGCTTTCTCACATTTTTTATTTTCGCATAATCATCCATCACCGGACCAAGCTCCTCGCCGGCCCTGAGTCTTTCTGCGACTTCCTCAGGAAGCAGGATTCTTGCCCCGCCAGCAATAATTGGCTGCCGGTCATGAGCCGCAAGCGCCCCCCAATTGCAAAGCAAAAGACCGTAGCTCGTTTCATGCACGCCTCCTTCAAGCCCGATTCCAATCTCGCCAGTCCCCTGCTCTAAGGCACCAAAAGCCCGATTTATTGCCCCTTTTATGGTCTCTTCATCTGAAAATG
>CAYNUT010000039.1:0-11620 GCA_964400595.1 uncultured Neobacillus sp.
CATGGCACATGACATCCAAGAAACTGTTCAGTCCTTGAAAATACCACACAGAAGTTCAGATATTGCCAGTATCGTAACCTTAAGTATTGGGATTGCGACAATGATTCCGGATCAGTTTTTCAAGCAGCAGGCTTTAATTCAAAGAGCTGATTCAGCTTTATATTTATCCAAAGCCAATGGGAGAAATACCATTTCTGCATCGGAAGGTTTATAATAACCTTCCGATTTTTTTCAACTAACACTCAATTTACTCACTTTTTTTGTTCATTTTCCAAATATTTAGCATATTTTGTTGTATCTTGCGGAATTTAGCTGTAAAATTTTCCTATCAGCCCTTTTTGGACGGTGAAGTGTATGGAAATTACGAAACATCTTTTCTTAAATCTCTCCATCTTATTAATTCTGCTGTTTTTTTGTTTAATTTTTCTCGAAAAGCGCAATCGATTAACCCTTTCAAAATCCACCATTTTCATTTTGTTAGTCATCGTTTTATGGTTGAGCATCCAATTTTCTTATCTGCCTGTTTCCTATGAGAGGTATGATTTAAGAATTGTTCCTTTGGTCATCGGCGGTCTATATGTCGGCATCGGTCCAATACTTATACTTTCGGCTATTATTATAAGGAGCTTCTACGGATTGAACATTGGCTTTTATCAGACCCTTCTCCTTTATGTTCCTCTTTCGATTGTATTTTGGCGGCTGTACCCTTGGTTTTGGAAGCAGCTCCCTCTTCGGCGAATATGCATTGCTGTGTTTTTTGGCATAACACTCGGCATTCTTACAGTATTCGGGATGAGTTTTGGCAATCCTTACACGAATGGGGTTGACGCATGGTTTGCCTATTTAGTCATCCCCCCGCTTGGAATAGGGCTTATTTCGTATGGCATTGAATTTGTCAGGAGGAATAATGAAATGAGCCAAGAACTGATTAAGGCGGAAAAATTAAAGGCTGTTGAACAAATGGGAGCGGCCATTTCCCATGAAATTCGCAATCCGCTTACCGCGGCAAGTGGTTTTGTTCAGCTGCTCCAGGATGACTATTTAACCAGGCAAAAAAGAAAAGAATATCTTGCCATTGTAAAGGAAGAATTAATTTCCGCAGAAAGGGTCATTCAAGATTATTTGACCTTTGCTAAGCCCTCTTTTAGCAAGTTAGAAGAACTGAATGTAAAAAGCGAGCTTCGGCAAATCATTAGCATTCTTCAGCCCTTGGCCAATCAAAATTCAGTCGAAATCATTACTGATTTTTCTGTTATCGGCTTTGTAAAAGGCGACAGGCAGAAATTTCGGCAGTGCTTTGTCAATGTGCTCAAGAATGCGATTGAAGCAATGCCTAATGGAGGGCAGCTGTTCATTACAACAGAATTCAGCCAAAATTATGTAACCATTAAAGTTAAAGATACCGGAGTAGGCATGGAAGCAGAACAGCTAGAACTGTTAGGCGAACCCTTCTATTCTACAAAAGGGAAAAATGGTACGGGACTTGGAATGATGGTTGTGTACAGCATTGTGCGAGCAATGGAGGGCGCCATCTGGGTTGAAAGTGAAGTGGGAAAAGGCACCACATTCCATTTTGAATTTCCCACAATTAGTACAAAAAATCACACTTAAAAAACCGACAGCATACCTTTCCAGGCTGTCGATTTTCTTTTTTAATTCGGTCCAATTTCTTGAGTTGTAAGCACCATAAAGGCATCCCTTACATCTCTTGCAAAATTGACCGGATTATCAATCTTGAGGAAATGGATATACATCAATCTTGGGTTATCAAACAGCCAATGATTATGAAATGCAGTGACGAGAATATTGTACTCACGAAGTCTGGTGACGAGTGGATTAAACTCTTCTTGAAGAATCACTGATTCACCGCTGCAGAGGGCACGGCCGTCAGATGTTAACGATTCAAAGGTGAACATTTGCGGAATAAGTAAAAAGGATCGTCCGCGTCTGCCAAGAACCCGCGGCATAATATTATGACGTGACTTCATTACCGTGCAGATGCCGTTTTCAAATGTATGCATCTCCCCTTCGAGAATCCGGTTGAATTCCTCGCATAATTCTTCGGCACGTCTGTTCTCCACTTGTTGTACCGGGCGGGCGGAACTGCCTATCGTACGAGTAGTAAGTACAGCTAAGGCTCTTCTTACTTTTCTTGCAAATAAGAGCGGCTCATCAATTGATTCGAAATGAATAAACAATAAACGCGGTTCATCAAATAGCCAATGATTATGAAGTGCTGTAACAATGATACCATTTTCCCGAAGACGCGAGATAAACGGGTTTACCTCTTCCTGAAGAAGGACAGTTTCCCCTAGACATAATGCCCTCCCCTCCCGATCTATATTTTCAAATGAAAAGGCTTGCGGGACGAACATAAAGGATTCCGCTCTCCGTCCTAAAACGACTGGATGGAGGTTTGATCTAAATTTTGTTGCAGTACAAACGCCGTTTATTACACTTGGTACGGCATCGAGAATTCTCGCAAATTCCCGGCATAGGCTGCTGGGCTGTATATCATTCATATTGCTCAATATATTTCATCTCCTGACTAAAAAACGTATCAGGATAATGTATTCAGAATAATATATTTGGACAAGGCACTAGCTCATTTTTTTGAAATAAAAATTAAAAACCGGCAAATGCAAGGGCATTTGCCGGAAAAACCATTTATTTTCCAATAAACATTTGCGACCAGTTTTTACCTGTCGATTCGAAGCCCACTCCTATATGGGTGAAATTAGGGCTAAGGATGTTTTTGCGGTGGCCTTCACTGTTCATCCAAGCAGTGACCACTTCCTGCGGTGTCCGCTGCCCTTGGGCAATATTCTCCCCCGCCGATTTATAGGTGACGCCAAAATCTCTCATCATGTCAAATGGTGAGCCGTAGGTTGGACTTGTGTGTGAAAAATAATGCTTTTGCTGCATATCTACTGCTTTTTTCTGGGCAACTCCGCTTAACTGAGAATCCGCTTTAAGAGCTGGAAGCCCATTTTTGCTGCGCTGTGCATTTGTTAAATCAATCACCTGCCGGGCAAATTGACTGATCGTTCCCGTTGCAGCAGGTGCAGTATTTTGCGTTTGTGCCTGCCTGGGCGCCGTTTGCGTCACCTTTGGTGTCGTTTGTCCCTGCTTTGGTGCCGGGTGGATTGCTTGTGGTGCAGGCTGCGCTTGTTTTGGTGCAGGCTGCGTTACATTCGGTACAGGCTGTCCCTGCCCCGGTGCAATTCCTTGCTGCTGTAAATACGGCTGTACCTGCTGAAGGATTCCCGACTGAAATCCTTGTGTCGGATCTAGGCGGATAAATTGATATTTTGCATCGCGCACTAACACAGCCCTTGTATGTGGGTACTGGCTGCTGTCCAAATTGGTTTGATAGGCTGAAATCATATCGTCATGATTTCTTCTGTTTTTACGATTATCAAACAAATTCACATCCAGGTCACGATCATTGTTATCGCGATTTGTGTAATCCTCTGTTAATGGACCGTTATGATCAATCCCGTCATCCCTTCCGTTGGGTACATCCAAAACCCCATTGTTGCGGTTTGTCGTGTTCATTCCCACACGATTGGAATTACGGTCATTTACATCACGGTTATTATCGTTATTACAAGCAGCCAATCCAACTGTAAGAAGGGCTGCTGCAAGTATCCCACCTGTTTTTTTTATCAATGAAAAAAACCTCCTCTTCGAAAAAATTGAAATCACTTGCCTTCTTATTTTTTGTCCTTTAAAGAGAAGTATTAATGGTATATCTTGAGATTAAATAGGCTTTCAATGTCCGCCGTATCTTTACAATATTTGTTAACGAAGGTGACCAAATCACAAAAGTCCAGGATATTTTAAATTTTGATTTGGACTTCATTAAAAAGTCCGTTCCAACCACCGTTTCACCGGTTATTTTTACAAACCTTTCTAAACTAAATATAAAGAAACAAGGACACGCTGCACAAGGACAAATCCTATCGATTGAATAACAGACAGGAAAGCGGCTGGTGTCAGGCACCAGCCGCTTAAAGTTTACGCATATTCTTTGGATTCTTCCTGCTGGAAGAAGCTCTTCATCGCATGGAATACATCGGCTTTTTGCTTGAGGATGTAGTAGCGGAAACGCTCGTCTTTAATGTTCTTGTAGGCGGACATTAAGGTGGAATGACGGTTGTACTGATTGACCTCGCCATAACCAAACATGTTCGATACCTTCATTAATTCCTCCACCAGTTTTACGCAGCGGGCGTTATCCGAAGTGAGGTTATCACCGTCAGAAAAGTGGAATGGATAGATGTTGTACTTTCGTGGATTGTATTTGTCATCAATTATCTCTATCGCTTTACGGTAGGCGGATGAACAAATGGTTCCCCCGCTTTCTCCCTTAGAAAAGAAATCCTCCTCCGAAACGACTTTAGCCTCAGTGTGATGGGCGATAAACTCAATTTCCACCGTTTCATACTTGGTACGTAAGAAACGTGTCATCCAGAAGAAAAAGCTCCGCGCCATATACTTCTCCCATATTCCCATGGATCCGCTTGTATCCATCATCGCGATAACAACGGCCTTTGAATCAGGCTTAACGATTTCGTTCCAGGTTTTAAATTTCAAATCATCCTTGTAAATCGGGTGGAATCCAGGTTTCCCGTTCATCGCATTCCGTTTAAAGGCAGACATCATCGTCCGCTTCTTATCAATATTCCCCATTAACCCTGTTTTGCGGATATCATTGAATTCAATATTTTCAACGAAATGTTCCTGTTCTTCTTTTTTCTTCAAATTCGGAAGCTCTAATTGCTTAAATAAGGCTTCCTCCAGCTCCATTAAAGAAACTTCAGCTTCAAAATAATCTTCTCCGGCTTGATCCCCCGCCCCCTGACCTTTTCCCGGACCTTTTTGCGCCCCGGAACCGTCACGTGCAACTACGTCACCGATTTGACTGTCACCGTTCCCCTGACCCACGTGTTTGTTTTTGTCATAATTATAACGAATTTTATATTCGTCCAATGAACGAATTGGAATTTTTACTACATCCCGGCCATTAGACATAATTATGCTCTCTTCTGTAATTAGGTCTGGAAGATTGTTGCGGATTGCCTCCTGGACTTTTTCCTGATGCCGCTGCTGGTCATCGTGGCCTTTACGGTGGAGGGACCAATCTTCTTTTGAAATGACAAATTGATGGTTGTTGACAGACATTGTAAACCCCTCCCTATATAATTTTTTAAATCCTTATGCACATTTTTTATGCAATATCATAAAATAACGAGAGTGAAAAAAAGAATTAAATTATAGATTACTTTATCCTATGCAGAAATAGAAAATAATTTACAAATAATTTCGACAATCGGTTGTTTTGCCTATAAAAATGGACGAGCTTTCCATTGGGTTTTTGTTGATTAGAGAGAAGCAACTGGAGTGCAAATCAACAAGTCCAATGAAAAAAACAGACTGGCAGAGTCTTTCTGCCAGTCTTTATCATCACCGATTTAATAAACTTCCGACATAGCGCAATAATTCATTAGCAGATGTCGAATTATAGCCGTGTTCATCAATCAGCCGTGCGACAACCTCGTTAATTTTCTTTAACTGCTGCTCATCCGGTGTCTTGGTCGATGTTGTAATTTTTACAACATCCTTTAGGTCCGCAAACAATTTCTTCTGGATGGCCTCGCGAAGACGGTCATGCGAGTTATAGTCAAACCGCTTGCCCTTTCTTGCAAAGGCTGAAATTCGGATTAGAATTTCTTCCCTGAACGCCTTTTTCGCATTCTCAGAAATCCCGATCTGCTCCTCGATGGAACGCATTAATTTTTCATCCGGATTGATTTCTTCGCCAGT
Organism: uncultured Neobacillus sp.; assembly: GCA_964400595.1. GTDB lineage: Bacteria > Bacillota > Bacilli > Bacillales > Cytobacillaceae > Neobacillus. The sequence continues at coordinate 5,830 of CAYNUT010000039.1, forward strand.
TAATGGATCACGAAGCTTCGCTTTATTGCAGTACGCTTCAACATTATCGAGATAATTGTCCATGAGCGTTTTTGCAGATTCTTCATAAGAGTAAACAAATGCTTTCTGGACTTCTTTTTTCGCAATATTATCATACTCTTTTCGGGCTATTGAAATATAATTCATATAGCGCTCACGCAGCTCGTTAGTAATGGACGGATGCTGGTCGAGACCGTCCTTCAGCGATCTTAAAACATCGAGTGCATTAATCGATGGGACTTCTTTTCTGATGATGGTCGAGGAAATTCGGTTAATTACATAACGCGGATCAATCCCGCTCATGCCCTCATCAGGATATTCCTTCTTCAACTCATCAACATCGGCAGAATTAAATCCTTCCACACTCTCCCCGTCATAAAGGCGCATTTTCTTCACTAAATCAATATCACCTTTTTTCGGTTCCTTTAAGCGGGTAAGGATGGTAAACATCGCAGCCACTCTTAATGTATGCGGAGCAATATGAACATCTGCCACATCACTTTCATTAATCATTTTTTCATAAATTCGTTCTTCTTGGGAAACCATTAAATTATACGGAATCGGCATGACGATAATTCTGGAATGGAGTGCTTCATTTTTCTTATTAGAAATAAAGGAGCGATATTCTGTTTCGTTCGTATGCGCTACAATCAGCTCGTCAGCGCTGATAAGGGCAAATCTTCCTGCTTTAAAGTTTCCTTCCTGCGTCAAGGACAGCAGATGCCAAAGGAATTTTTCATCACATTTTAACATCTCCTGGAATTCCATCATCCCGCGGTTCGCTTTATTCAGCTCACCGTCAAAACGGTAGGCACGCGGATCGGATTCGGAACCATATTCCGCAATTGTTGAAAAATCAAGGCTTCCAGTCAAGTCGGCAATATCCTGTGACTTTGGGTCGGATGGACTGAAGGTGCCAATCCCGGTCCGTTTATCCTCCGAGAAAAAGATTCTTTCTACTAAAACATCTTCGATCCTGCCGCCATATTCCTGCTCAAGGCGCATCATATTCAGCGGTGAAAGATTTCCCTCAATGCGGATGCCATACTCTTCAAATAAGTCGCTGCGCAAATGATGCGGAATTAGATGGAGCGGATCCTCATGCATCGGACAGCCCTTAATCGCAAACACCGAGCCCCCGTCTGTATGGGAATAGCTCTCCAAGCCCCGTTTTAACAACGTCACAAGGGTGGATTTCCCGCCGCTGACCGGCCCCATTAATAATAATATCCGCTTTCTCACATCCAGCCTTTTCGCTGCAGGATGAAAGTATTCCTCGACAAGACGCTCTAGGGCTTCCTCTAAACCGAATAGTTGGTTGCTAAAGAAATTAAACTTCTTCATCCCTTTTACATCTTCAATTCCGGCATCCTTGATCATATTATATACTCGAGAATGTGCAGACTGTGCCACCCATGGCTTTTCTTTTAACAACAGTAAGTAATCAGCAAACGTGCCTTCCCAGCGTAGTTTTTCTTCTTCTTCGCGAAACATCTCGATTTTTTTTAAAATATCCATTAATACCCTCCCCCTGTGCTTAATCAGAGACGATTAATATACTCTATGCACTAAGGAACTTGAACATGCGTAACCTGGTTAGGTTACCTTCTTTCTTTTTTATTGGGCTTGAAGGGATATTGGACTTTTCATTTTTTCGAGATAGGCTATAATAAACATAGTAGTAAAATTGAAAAAATGTTTGACAAGGGGGATTACATATAATGGGAACTTTTCTTATTATTTTGGTCATGATCGCATTTTTATCAGCAATCTTTACTTCGGGGTATAACGACAAACCGGGAACAAATAAATAAAAGAGGAAAAGGGCAGCTTAGTAAAAGCGGCCCTTTTTTTGTAGATCCAGTTTATTTTTTGCATGATTTTCTGCATTTGTTTTACCTCTTTTCTGAAAGAAAAAAGGCCTAGCGCTTTGGCCCAATTTCAAACAAATTTGGGTAGTTTTGCTGGCGCAGTGCTTCATAAATGAGAATGGCAGCGGTATTTGACAAATTTAACGAACGCACATTCTGATTCATCGGAATCCTTAATGCTCTGTCCCTGTTTTTTTCGACCAAATCTTTCGGGAGCCCAGTCGTTTCCCGGCCAAAGATAAAATAATAGTCTTGGTTAGTATCACTATAATCAAAAGTGCTAAACGGCTTATCTCCATATTTGGTTAAATAAAAGAATTCACCGCCGGCATTTTTTTCGAAAAATTCATCTATGGAATCATAATAAGTGATATTGACAAACTCCCAGTAGTCCAAACCTGCTCTCTTCAGCATTTTATCGTCCGTTGAAAACCCTAAAGGGCGGATTAGATGCAGGGCGGTATCAGTTGCTGCGCAGGTCCTGGCAATATTTCCGGTATTTGAAGGAATTTCCGGCTGATATAATACGACATGTACTGACATGACTTTCACCTCTAATAAAAACTCTACCTGCTATTATATCATGATCATGATTCCATTCAAGGATTGAACCCTACCCTAACTATCAATAATTGAATAAAATTTATATTTAATATTCGGTGTGTAAGCCGAGGAATCTTCATATGCCCAGTACCGCTGCCTGCTGTTGTAGGTGTGGGCATTGACCAGCGGCATTCCGTCAGCGTCCTTTCCGGTTACAATCGTATTATGATTAAACCTGCCGTCACCTTCAAAATCATAGCAAATGACATCCCCCAATAGAAGCTGGTCAGGGCTTGAGACCTCCCGTGCCCTTAAACCTGCATTGGAGTTTGGTAAATACAATCTTAGCGAGTGAGCAATGGCCCAGCTGTAACTCCAATTATTACTCTGCAGCCACCAGCCATTGCCGCGGTTGGGAAACCCCCGCATTGGCGCCCCGCCCGTCCGAAGGCATTGTGAGATAAAATTAGTACAATCATTTTCAAACTTTTTATAGGCCGGATTATAGCTGTTCCACCAGCGCTCCGCATATTGAACAGCCCGTAAGCGGTTATACTCGTAGTTGAAGCGGTCCCAGCTGTTATGCAGTACAGGTACTTCAGGTTGAAAGGGAAAATCTGCGGGTTTTATCTCATTATCCATAATGATAGTGCCTTTATACCCTTTTGCCACTCGTTCTTCTACTTCTTCTTCCATATAAAGGTTTCCCTTTTGTTTAATCAAATATTGATAATGGGCTTGATATTTGATGTTTTTGAATTCCTCTTCATCTGCCTGCTCTATAATCCTGCCCATTGCTTTTACCTTCACAATTTCGGCAGACCGCTTTGCCATTCCCGCAAGTTTCCTCTCAGCTTTTGAAAAATAATCCTTCTGCGCCCGATTATTGGATATAAAATCCTGAACTCTGCTCTCAAATAATTTTTGCAGTGATTCCAGCATATGCATCAACCCCTTTCCATCATACATATGAACGAAAGGTAAAAAAAAGAGCGAAACACGCTGTTTCGCCTCGTTTATCATTTATAAAAACTAAGACCCTTATCAATTTCTTTTTGAACCTCATGGTCGCTTTCCCGCTCTTTTGCCATTTTTAACGCATTGAAAGCATCTTCCCCGCCAATTTTTCCTAATGCCCAAGCTGCTGTTCCTTTTATTACAGGGCTCGCTTCATTTTCTAATGCTTCGATAAGTTCTGGTACTGCCGTTTCGTCCTTAAAATGGGCAAGGGCAATAATGGCATTGCGCTGAATCGGTTTCTTCCCACGCCAGGAGCCCGCGACACTGCCGAACTTTTGTTTAAACTCGCGATTGCTCAACTTCAGGATAGGTTTAAGCAAGGGCTTAGCTGTTTCCGGGTCCGGCTCCATTTCCTCATGAAAATGAAAGTTCTTTCCCTTGTTGTGCGGGCAGGCCGTTTGACAGGAATCACATCCATAAATGCGATTGCCAATCCTCTCCCTGAACTCATCCGGAATCAGCTCTTTTGTCTGGGTTAAAAAAGAAATGCAATGTTTGGCATTAATTTGTCCGCCCTGAACCAAGGCACCTGTCGGACATGCCTCAAGGCATTTGGTGCAGCTGCCGCACTGGTCTTCTACCAGTGAATCCGGTTCAAAGGGGATACTTGTAATCATTTCTCCGATATAAACATAGGAGCCGAATTCAGGAGTAATAATCGCACAGTTTTTTCCGCTCCAGCCGATTCCCGCTCTTTCAGCCACCGCACGGTCAGAAAGCTCACCCGTATCGACCATGGATTTTATCCTGGCATCCGGTACTTTTTTTAATATAAACTCTTCAAGCTTATTAAGTCTGTCTTTAATAATATGGTGGTAATCCAAGCCCCAGGAAGCCCTGCTGAAGATTCCCCTTCGCCCGCCCTTTTTACTCTCTACCCGTTTACTCATCTTTGAGGGGTACGCAAGGGCAATCGAAATGATCGAGCTTGCTTCAGGGAGCAGTATTGCGGGTGTCACCCGCTTGTCTATGTCGGACTCCTCAAAACCTGATTGATAGCCGAGTTGCTGCTGACGGATCAGGCGGTTCTTCAGTTCAGTGAATGGGGCGGCAGTCGTGAAGCCAATTTTATCGATTCCGATTTCTTTTGCGTAGGCAATGAGTTCTTCTTTTAACTTATTGCTGGTCATGATGGCAGTACCCCCTTCCCGGCTTGAATCATTATTAATTGAACATCCCTTTATGATAAACTATTTTCAATGAATTTTGGAGGTGGAATCGTTGGAAATTCGGCTTTCAACGGAGTTAATTGAGCGTAGTCCGGATTTTAAGATTGGGGCGATCGAGTATCGGGGTATTACTGTGAGAGATTCACCGCAAATGCTGCGCGGCAGGCTCCAGCTTTTTCAAGAATCTATCTATTTTGAATTAGAGAATAAGAAGGTTACCGACCTCCCTGGAATTCAAGAATGGCGGGATGTTTTTAAAAAGACCGGGAAAGATCCAAACCGCTACCGCCATTCAGCGGAGGCGTTATTCCGCAGGGTTCAAAAGCAAAATTATCTTTTATCCGTTCAAAGTGCGATTGATATCAATAATTTTTTCTCCCTGCAATATCAAGTCCCGATTGGAATCTATGATATGGACTTCTTAATGGGTCCACTTAAGATTCACATTGGCAATGCCGACGAGGAATACCATGGATTAAACGGACGGATCAATTCCCTTCATGATCTTATTGTCGCTTCCGATAAAGATGGCCCTTTCGGAAGCCCATTTGTCGATTCGGCTAGAACAGCGGTCACTTTCGATACAAAAAATGCCCTGCAAATCATTTATCTGCGGCCATCAATCGATTGGGGAAATGCCGAGAAGATGACAGAGTCCTTAATGAAGATGTTTACCCAAATCCACGGTGGTGAAGCAGCCTTTCGGATTCTTGGCAGCTCATAAAATGAAAAAACGCAATGCATCGTTCTCCTTTAATGTAACGATACACTGCGTTAGTTAATATGTATGGAGCGGGTGATGGGAATCGAACCCACAACAACAGCTTGGAAGGCTGTGGTTTTACCACTAAACTACACCCGCAAAATATATAATTTTATTCATTTTTTTCACACGCGCTGTATGTGAACATCAATGAACAACTGACCTTTACTATAATACACACTATTTCAACATGGGTCAAGTGATTTTGGCGAAAAATGTCGATTTTTCTTATGAAAATTATAAATGACTATTATCAAAAAAAAACGCTTATCCAATTATAATTATAAATTTTGTCCTTTATTAGCGTTATATGAGACATTTTTACTGGAAGTCCACGGGAATTTGTCCTTTAGACTGCCTATAAAGGACACTTTTGATAGATTACCGGTGTATTTTGTCCTTTAGAC
>CAYNUT010000039.1:11720-27984 GCA_964400595.1 uncultured Neobacillus sp.
GTGTATTTTGTCCTTTAGACAGCTTCTTAAAGACATTTTTTCTTATTTCCAGTGTATTTTGTCCTTTAGACCGCTTCTTAAAGACACTTTTACTTGGTTCCCAGTGCATTTTGTCCTTCATATCACTTCTCAAAGACACATTCACTTGGTTTCCTGTAAGATTTGTCCTTCATAAGACCTATGAAGGACTTTTTTGTCAGTTCTCTAGTTGAAGTTGTCGTTTATCACATGCAGCTACTTTATTTTTCATGCATTAAAGGATCATTTTTTTCGTCAATTGGCGGAAAAATATCTGGGTAAAGTATATTTGCTATCCTGCTTAATCCGAGTAATAATCTGGGTGAAGGCCTGCAAAATAATGGCTCCTCTAATATGTACAATTGATTACTTTTAATAGCCTCCATTTGCTCCGCCCCCTGGCGTTTTAAAATTACCTTTGGATTAACCTTTTTCTTCTGTACACCAACCCAAATAATGCACATAACATCAGGATTTCTCTTTTTCACTTCCTCCCAATCTGTTTGCACACTTGCTTGAGCCTTATCACGAAATACATTTCTACCACCTGCAAGCTCACTAATTTCTGTTAACCAATTGTTTGCTCCAGGTGTAAAAATAGGTTTAGCCCACCATTCCCAATAAAGTGTTTTTGGCTGTTTTACTTGCTTGGAAAAATGGTGAAAGTTTTCAATTATAAGATTGTATTTCTTGAATAATCTTTTTGCTTTAGCGTATGTATTTGTAGCTTTTCCGACAAATAGTAAGCCTTCTCCAACTTCCGTTAGTGTCTTAGGGTTTGGTACGATGATATATGGTATGTTTCTCTTCTTCAGTTCCTCGATATTTCGTTCCATTCCAGGTACTGAGAGAGATGCTAACACTAAGTCAGGTTGTAATGCTTCGACTTTGTCCATATCAATATTCAAGTCAGGCCCCAGCCTCTGTAATGTATTCACACTCTCAGGCCAATCTGAGAAATCATCAACACCGATCAACGAAGAAGTTAAACCTAAATAGGCTGCTAATTCTGTATTACTTGGACAAATCGATATTAATCTCATATTAAGAACCCCTTACTATTAACCTGCACCAAGGCGTTATTATTTTACTCTCTTTGATAAGCCATTCCATACAACATCCACTCGGTTTGAAAGATGTGCAGCATCCTGTGCAATCCAACCAGCGAGATCTCTTAGCCTTCTATCATCCTCATGAATAGGAACAATCCCTTTCCCAACCACCAGCATAATAAGAACTAGCTTGTTATTTCTCTTTTCCTCCTGTTCAAGCAGGGCCTTAAATAAAGCTTTAAATTTACTGCGAATTTCATCATTGCTTTTACTATTCTTTAGTTCTGAGACAATCCACTTTTCCCAGCCCTCCATCACTAACGTTGTATCAGAAAGCCATTTTGTTTGCCAATCACCTGCCATATCCCCTTCGTATGCAGATACCAAGCTGCATTGTCCATTGCTTTCTTTTACGATCTTTCTTTTGCCTGAAAAGGCACCTCCAATAACGAGTTGCATACCCATTCTCCCTTCTGCCGCACAAATGTTAGTCGAATACCTTGTCCGTGTGTAACTGAAACGTCCCAAATCGACCTAGAGGTTAGATATTTAGAAACAAGATATCGGATCACACCTCCATGGGTCACAATCAGAATTTGTTTGTTATTAGAAAAATTTTTATTTGTTTGCTGAAATAAATCATATAAAAAGGAATCAATTCTGGCTTTAAATACATGTGCCGATTCTCCGTTTGGAATGGAATGGCACTCCCAATTATTAAGCCAATCCTGATAAGGTTTCTCGCCTTTTAATTCGTTATATGTTTTTCCTTCCCAGTCTCCAAAATTTATTTCTCTTAATCTTGTGTCTACCGAAACCTGTGATTGAATATTTAAATATGCCAAGGTTTCCTGGCAACGCCTCAAGTCACTCGTAAAAACATGATCAAAACTTATTTTCATAAGCTCCTTTTTCAGTTCTTTCAATTGAGGCAGTTCATCTTTTAATACTTTTCGGTTAGTATGCCCTAAATACCTTTTTTCTTTATTCCAATCCGTTATCCCGTGACGAACGAGAAATAAATCCAAGTGGCGAGAAGTCCCCATAATTCGCCTCCTTCTATTGCTGTACCTAATAAATCTCCATTTACACCTTTAAAGACATGTTTTACCCAAGTCCCAAATAAGCCAATAAATATAATGTATACCGGTATTAAATAGAGGAGTTCGCGTAAGAAGAATACTATCATCAGTACTGGAATCGCTGCATACCAAAAATCAAGCCGATTTACATTTTTCTTCCACTCCCATGCCAAGCCTTGTTGCTTGGCAGAAGGTAGATAGGTTAATAATGCAACTGCTCCTAAACGTGAAAAAGCCATAATAAAAATAAAAGAATAAAGAAGAAAACCTGATTCAATTATCGAATAGATCAACAAAGTCTTCCAAACTAATAAAAATAGGAGTGCAATGTGACCAAAGCTGCCTACATGGGGATCCTTCATGATCTCCCACTTTTTTTCAAGTGAAGCATTTGAACCCACTGCATCTGCAACATCCATTACCCCATCTAAATGTAAACCGCCAGTCAGGCCTACCCATAGGGAAATAACAAGTACTGTCATGAACGTTAAGGGTAGATAAGGCTCAAGTGACCATGAAATCACCGTAAGGATGGAGCCAAGAACAGCGCCGACAAGCGGATAACTCCTAATTGCCCACCTGCTGCTTTTTTTGTTCCACGGACAATGATAAGGAATAGGAATTCGTGTTAGAAATTGTATTGCAAGTAAAAAACCAAAGACCATTTCCTTCATTATTTCTCACCCTTCCAGTAAGTGGGCAGCCCCGCTTGGACTTCTACGGCAAGCTCTGATTGGTGCACAATCATTTTGTGCAGTCGCTGCAAAACATACATGTATGCAAGCACACCTGCATCAGAAGAAGGAATCCCTTCATTTACATCATTGGAGACAATCAACAGGTGAAATTGTTTTTCCTGTGCAAGACTTAACCAGCTTTTCACTGCATGTTCGATTCTTTCCAAACTGTATTCCAGCTCGAACATGACATTACTTAACCAAATGGTTAAACAGTCTATTAAAATGACATCTTTTTCGTTAAAGGTTGAAAGAATAGGCACCAGATCAAATGCTTCCTCAAACGATTGCCACTCCTTCCCCCTCTGTTGCTGATGCATACGGATCCTTTCTGCCATTTCATCATCACTTTTTTTAGCTGTTGCGATGTAATAAATCCCTTTTTCTTCTTTGTGAAAAAAGGAAAGAGCAGTTTGCTCTGCAAATTGACTTTTCCCCGACCTCGCGCCGCCCGAAATAAACATTATCATGATTCATTTCTCCATTTTTGAAGTACAGCTAGCAGCTGTTCATTTTCTTCCTTTGATCTTATGGCTATACGCAGAAACTGACCATCTAGGCCTTTAAAGTTATGAGTATGCCGTGTTAAAATTCCGTGCTCCAATAAAAAAATAAATAGCTCTTCTGTTCGCTGCGGCTGCTTTTTATCTTGTAACAGGTAAAAGTTTACTTGTGAAGGGGAAACGTTAAAATTCAATGATGCCAAGCTTTTCTTTACATTTAGGGATTGCTCATGTAACCACAATTTTGTATCGTCAACAAAGCTGCGGTCTCCAAGTAATTTTGGAACGATAGCATCCACTAAAGAATTAATACTCCATGGAATCTGCTTATTTTTTAATACGTTAATGACGGTTGGATGAGCCATTATATACCCAATTCTTAGCCCAGGGATTGTATACATTTTTGTTAACGAACGCAGTAGTATTAAATTTGGATAGGAATCCAGCCATTTTGATAGAGCAGGAATGAAGGACGGAAGAAAGTCGACAAAGGCTTCATCCACTACTAGAAATGTTCCTGTTTTTTTCCCTTCCTCTAAGAGCAGCTTCAAATCTTCTTCCGCGATGACTGTTCCTGTCGGATTATTAGGTCGGCAAACAAAAATAACATCCTTTTCCTTAAGCTTTTCACGAATAACTGGTAATGGTAATTGGAAGCCATTTTCTTGCTCATAAAAAATATCTTCAACATCAATATGGTAGTGCTTACAGGCTCGTTCATATTCGATAAATGTTGGGTGCACAATGAATGCTTTCCCACGCTCGAAATATTTTGCAGCTAAAAAAATCGCCTCGGCTCCTCCATTTGTAAGCAGAACTTTCTCTGGTTCTATGTCTTCATGGTTCGCTACACATTCGCTCGTTTTAAAATAAGCTGGGTCGGGGTAATGAGTAATCGTCCCATAATAGTGATTTAATGTATCTTTTAACCAGGTAGGGGGACCTAAAGGATTTAAATTTGCACTAAAATCAAGAAATGCTTGATCCGTTTTAAGCTGTAAAAGTTTTTTTATGGTTTCTGGCTGTCCGCCATGATTAGGCCATTTCACTATTTCACCTCATTTAAACTGGCTAATAAACAGGAGGAAACATACTCCAATAGCCAAAAATACAATCCACCCTCCATGCATATAGGTGATTGATTTTTTAATATCGGAGCGCTCTAATTCTCTTAACGGGTCTCCCATCGCTGCCCGTACTGACTTTCTTCCGTTATAATAATTGATTCCACCTAACTGAATTCCGATCAGCCCGGCAGCCATAGCCTCTGACCAACCGCTATTTGGACTTGGGTGTTTCCTTGCATCCCTCCATGTCACCTTCCAACCATTCTTTCTCTTGGACCTTTTGATAAAAAAGGCAGCAAGCCACATTGAAAGGGCAGTCAGCCTGGCTGGAAGCCAATTTACTGCATCGTCAAGCCTGGCCGAGGCCCGGCCAAATTGCATAAATTGTTCATTTTTATATCCAACCATTGAGTCCAATGTATTAATGGCACGATACACCATAGCCAAAGGAGCTCCGCCAATAATCGCCCAGAATATTGGAGCCGTGATGCCGTCGACCGTATTTTCAGCCACAGTCTCCACTGTTCCTCGAACAATTTCGCTTTCCGGCAATCTTTCCGTATCACGGCCTACAATCATACTAAGTTTTTCCCTTGCAGCTGCTATATCACCTTTTTCTAAAGGAGTGAGAACACTTTTGGCTGCAGTCGAAAGACCTTTAATCGCTATTGTCGTCGAGATGAGATAAATTTGGGTAAAAACCCCTACAACCGGGTGAATTTGATACCCAATAATAATGATAGCAGAGGAGAGGAGAAATACAGTCAGAACAACAGTCACAGTAAGAGCAATGCCTTTTCCAGCTCTATTTTCCCCCCTATTCCATCTTTTCTCTAAAAATGTAATTAGCTTGCCCATTTGCACAACAGGATGTGGGAGCCAGTGAGGATCACCGATCAATAAGTCTAATACAATAGAAAAAAATAAGATGAAACATATTATAAACACTGAATCATGTAAACTACTTAGATTTACTATCATTCATTTTTGTCCTTTTTCATGGAGTATGCAGGGAAATCAGAGATGAGTTTATGAATACGGTCTATTTGAATATTTTCTCGAACAATGTTTGCTAATTTATCAAATCCTTCTTCCCTTTTTTTAGCAAAAGAAGCTCTATTTCTAATTGGGCTCAGCCCTTTTTTAGACCTGATTTCATTAAGGACAGCCTCCCTGAATAAATCATTATGGAAGATGCCATGAAAGTAGGTCCCGATTATTTGCTTGTCAGGAGTTATGGTTCCATCCCTTCTATTAGAAAGCTGAACAAAATGATGACACTTCTCTTCAAAGTAAGATTCACCCATATGAATTTCATACCCTGAGACTGGAATTTTTTCTCCTCCAAAGCTTGCCATACCCTCAGAAAGAACAGTTGTTTTATTTGAGGTCATGTAGGTTTTCATTGGGATGAGTCCTAATCCTTCTATCCTATTATGTGATGATTCAACCTCGTACATATCCTCAATGCTGTTCCCCAGCATCTGGTAACCGCCGCAAATACCCACAATCATCGTGCCATTTTGTGCTAAATCCAATATCCGATTCGCAAGTCCAGTGTTATGTAGAAATATCATATCCTCAATCGTATTTTTACTTCCGGGCAATATCAGGAAATCAGGCGCTCCTAACTCTGCCACTCCTCTAACAAAACGAACATGACAATCCTTTTCCTCGAAAAAAGGATCGATATCCGTAAAATTAGAAATCATGGGATGACGAATGACGGCTATATCAATTTCCTTTGAAGGATCCCTCTTCGACGTATATGTATTTAACACAACTGAATCCTCGGCTTCAATGAATAGATCATCGATATATGGCACAACACCTAAAACGGGAACGCCAGTATAGTCTTCAAACCAAGTTAATCCGGGCTGTAATAATGAAACATCTCCTCTGAATTTATTGATGATCACACCGATGACCCTTTTTCGGTCTTCTGGTTCAAGGAGCTGTAATGTTCCAACTAAACTGGCAAATACTCCGCCCTTTTCAATATCCCCAACTAAAATTACTGGTGCGTCAGCCATTCGTGCGACCCGCATATTTACAAGCTCCCGGTCATTTAAATTAATCTCAGCGGGACTGCCTGCCCCTTCAATGACAATCCGCTCATAACCAGCAGACAATGTTTCATAAGATTGCTCAATTAACTTTAAGCCTTGTTGAAAAAAATCCTCTCGATACTCGCCGGCTTTCATATTTTTAAATGGCTTACCGTGCACAACAATTTGTGATTGATAGGTTCCGCTTGGCTTGATCAAGATTGGATTCATATCCGTTGTCGCCATAATTCCTGCCGCTTCAGCTTGTACGCCCTGTGCACGGCCAATTTCTTTCCCATCTGCCGTAACGTAAGAATTTAATGCCATGTTTTGTGATTTAAATGGAGCCGTTTTAAAACCATCTTGAACAAATATCCTGCATATTGCAGTAACAATCGCGCTTTTTCCAGCATCAGAATGAGTACCTTGGATCATTAAAGGAACCGCCTTTTTCATATGCGTTCACTCCTCGCTTTTTTAACAAGATAGCAGCTGATTAGCTTAGCTGCCCGCCTTAAAACTCTATTCCATTAACTGCTGGTAAGCCTTCTTCGTAGTAATGCTTTTCCGCTTCAATAACAGAAACTAGATCAGCAATGTCTTTAATTTCTTTCCTGACATCTCTCCCAGTAATCACAAGATGAACATGCGGCGGTTTATTCTTAATAAGATCCAGCACTTCTTTTAGAGGTAAAACATCATCGATTGGAAAGGCATCAATGGCTAACGCATTGTTTAGTTCATCTAATACCACTAAATCAAATTCACCGCTCATCACCGTTTCCTTTGCTTTTGGCCAGCCAATTCTTAATGCTTCTCTATGTTCCTCCGGCGTTTTTGTCCAGGTAAATCCTATCCCTAGCTGAACCATATCAACACCGAGCTTTCTTAGCGCGATTTGTTCCCCATATGACCGCTCAGGTGATTTGATAAACTGAAAAATTTTCACCTTAAACCCTCTGCCAACTCCTCTTAGTGTTAATCCTAAAGCTGCTGTCGTTTTTCCTTTTCCATTCCCTGTATAAATAAGTGTTAAACCCTTTTTCTTTTTGTTTACTTGTTCCATGTTACCCCCCCAAGATTTAATCGCTATTTGAAATCCCAGCAGACTGAAATGTGGCCATTTCCTTTAACATCAATGCAGCAGATTGGATAATAGGATACGCAATGGCAGCGCCAGTTCCTTCTCCTAGTCTAAGCCCTAAATCAATAATCGGTTTCTTCCCTAGCAGTGAGATGGCTTTTTTGTGTCCTGGCTCCACTGATTGATGAGTAACAATCATATAGTCAACAACTCTTGCCGAGATTGATTTTGCAAGGTTAGCTGCAACTGTACAAATAAACCCATCAACAAGTATCGGTACTCTTTTACTTGCAGCAGCAAGCATGGCCCCAGCCATCCCAGCAATCTCCAGCCCGCCAATCTTTGCAATAATATCAATAGGGTCATGTGGGTTTGGATTCCGCTTTTGAATCGACTTCTTAATGATATCTACCTTATGTAGCCATATCTCTTGGGAAATACCAGTTCCATTCCCTACTAAAGAAGGGATGTCCTTGTTACTCAGAACAGCCAATATAGCACTGCTGGAGGTAGTATTTCCAATCCCCATCTCTCCAAGAATAAGACAATGTGCACCTTTTTCAATCATTTCCAACCCTTGTTCAAAGCCAATTTCAATGGCTTGTTCTGCTTCTTTGCGGGTCATAGCATCCTCACGATAAAAATTACCAGTACCATAACGAATCTTTTTATTTATTAAACTCTCATGTTCAATATTCTTTGCAACACCAATATCGATAATCTTGAGCATTGCCCCTATTTGCCTGCTAAAAACATTAATGGCTGCACCGCCATTTAAGAAGTTTCGAACCATTTGCTCTGTCACATCCTGCGGATAGGCAGAAACCCCTTCAGCTGTTATCCCATGGTCAGCAGCAAACACAAGAACACCAGGGGGATTTACACTTGGAAATGCTTCATTTTTCATTTCTGCCAGCTGAATAGCCAATTCCTCCAGTCTTCCGAGGCTGCCAAGCGGCTTCGTTAATGTATTGATATATTCGCTAACTTGTATGCCCATTTCCTTGTTAAGCATTGGAATGGAATAGTTCGTTTTACTCATTTGTTTTTCCTCCTTCAAGCTTTATAAGCTAAACATTTTTCAATCCAATTATGTACCATTTCCGGACAAGAACCTAAGTGAAAATGAGTGTATCCAGCGACTAAATTATATATTAAATACCCTTCGCTGCTATATCCGCCCATCCCTTTCGTCTGATAGGCATAGGGGACAACTTCATCAGCAGGCTGAAAGGTGGAGTAATGAAATTCATGCCCTCTAGCAGTCAGGTCTTTAAGAATAAAATTGTCATTCTGGCCGCTAATCTCTCTATACCCTAATGCAGTTAGATGTGTTTGCATTTGCACGCTGCCTGGTATGACTCCTGCCATTTGATACTTCTTCTTGTCTGTCGTTTCAATGGACTCTGTTAAATACATGAACCCTCCGCATTCAGCGAGTGCAGGCAATCCACCCTCAATCGAAGCCTTAATTGATTCCATTGATTTTCGATTACAGGCTAACTCTTGAGCGAACTCCTCAGGAAAGCCCCCGCCTATATACAGTCCATCCACTCCTGCTGGTAAAGCGTCATCATTAAGCGGCGAAAAATAAACAATTTCAACACCATTTGCTTCCAGTATTTCTAAATTCTCAGGGTAATAGAAATTAAATGCCGCATCCTTTGCGACTGCAATTTTAATTACCTTTTCTTTCTTCTTTTCAAAAATAGGGAGTTTTCGATTTATCATAATAGGCTCAGCAATAGCTAATTCAAGAAATTGATCAATATCGATTGTCTCCGTGACTAAATCTCCCAATTTATTAAAAAACGGATCAAGTTCACCTCTTTCAATAGAAGGAATAAGTCCAAGATGTCTCTCTGGGATTTCGATATCAACCTCCCGCATCAAGTAACCGATCACAGGAATGTGACATTCCATTTCAATTGCTTGTTTCACCAGCTGAAAGTGTCCTTCACTTCCCACTTTATTTGCGATTACCCCAATAATATTGGGCCCTTCTGCAAACATTTGAAACCCCTTCACGATAGCTGCTGCACTTCGGGCCATACTCTCACAATTGACAACGAGCAAAACGGGACTTTTCGTAATCATACTAATCTCAGCGGTACTTCCTTCATTCGTTGCTGGATTTTTTCCGTCAAAAAAGCCCATTACCCCTTCTATGATTGAAATATCAGATTCACGGCTTCCATTAATAAAAAAATCCAAAACACGATCATGCGTAAGCATCCAACTATCCAAATTTCGAGATGTACGATTGGTTACAGCTGTATGATAGGAAGGATCAATATAATCTGGCCCGCATTTAAAACCTTGAACGGTCAGCCCCCTCTTTTTTAAAGCTGACATTAAACCAATAGTCAGTGTTGTTTTACCTACCCCGCTTCCTGTACCTGCAATGACAATCCGTCGTTCTGTCAAATACAACATCCCTTTCTATATATAACAAGTACAATTACCTTCCTTTGTGAACTCTCTGTAAATACTTTTGGATCGCTTCCATTGTTGCCCGATAGACAATCCGGCCAATAGCCTTTCCAACCATTGTTCCCGAACCGGCATAGGGGGTTTTTTCTCCATGCTGGGTAAGAGCAAGAAGGAGGGAATCTGTTGATGTCCCTGTAGCAGTCGTATTGGACTCAGGGTCTACTATATGAAGATCCTGTAAGGCCTTTACTTTTGCTTCTGTGGCAGACATATATCCATTCACTAAGGCACCATCTGTAAAATGTGCATCAATGAATAACATGGTGTTGATCGTACCGATTGTCTGGGCTGCTCCCTGATCAGACCTATTTGTTATATCTACGGCATTACCTATTCCTGCTGTTACAATAGCCAACAATTGAATGCCTTCAATTTCTTTCTTCATCACAACAGCATCCTCTAGTTTTACAGCCGTCATCATGCCAACAGCTTGCTCATGAGGGATGGAATACTGTGTCATCCATCTTTGAACATCTTTTTCAGGGTTGGAACAATTGTAATTTTTAGACACATGAAAATTACAAAAATGTTTTAACCACTGTATGCCATCACCTATTACTCCATTGGAAATGGTTCGTAATGGCTGTTCAAATTGTAAATGAATATATTCTTTGGTTTGTTTTATACGATAAGAATTTTCAAAGCGCAAAGAGTTAGATAATGCCGTGCATCCAGGTGTCATCAGAAGTTGTGGTTTAGGGATCGTAGGATGTGATTGGGCCATCACTTCCACCTCATAAACCTTCTTTAATTGATCTGTTTTCCTTAAAGCATCTACATTTCCTACCTCTAAAAAGCTTCCATCATGCAGCATAGCGACTCGATCTGCATATAGCGAAGCAACATTTAAGTCATGCAGAATGGAAAAAATGGTTAACCCCTTTACTTGCTGCCGTTCTTTTAGCAGGTCAAGCAATTGAAAGGTGTGTTTAATATCGAGATGATTCGTAGGCTCATCTAATAGTAAAACCTCAGGCTCCTGCGCTAACACTTTAGCCAATAATACCCTTTGCTTTTCACCGCCGCTAAGCATCTTGAATGGAGTTTTCCGAAAATGGCTTATTTTTGTTATTTCCATGACTTCTTCAATTACGTTCCAATCACTCTTTGTAAGCTGCTTTAGGATCCCCTTTTGATGGGGGAAACGTCCAAGACTAATGATTTCTTCAACAGTATATTCAAAGGAAACCTGAACTTCCTGGGTGAGAACAGCCAATTTTTTTGCTTTTTCGAGCTTAGAAAAAGCTGAAATACTTTTTCCAGAAAGTAAAATTTCACCTTCGTTAATAGGCAACTGGCCTGTGATAAGTTTAAACAGTGTTGTTTTTCCACTGCCATTTGCCCCGAGAAGTGCAAAAAATTCACCTTTTTTTATTTCAAAATTCAGTCCTTTAATGATCGGGCTATTTGTGTATCCACCTTTTAAATTTTGAACCTTTATCATTTGCTATCCCCTCCGGCTGGTTCTTTCTCTGACCAACAATAGGGTAAACAATGGTGCTCCTAAAAGAGCCGTAATCACACCAATCGGCAATTCTTTCGGGGCAATAATGGTTTTAGCAATTAAATCAGCTAATATGAGAAAAGCTCCCCCTGTTAGCATCGATAGTGGAAGGACGTGACGATGATTTGGACCAATGATGAGGCGGACTAAATGCGGAATAACTAGTCCAACAAAACCAATGGAGCCAGATACAGCTACTGCTGCACCTGTTAATAACGAAGCACCAATTAATATAAATGTTTTCCCTTTTTTTACATTTACCCCAATATGATCTGCTGCTTCCTCCCCCAATGCCAGCGCGTTTAATTCCCTGGTGTGATAGAACAAGATCAATGAACCAAGCAGCATGAATGGTATAATCAACTGAACATGGCTCCACCCCCTCATTCCAACACTGCCGTATAACCAATAGATAATCTGTGTCATGGAATCTCTATCACTTAATGAAATGATCAAAGAGACAATCGCTCCAATAAAGGAACTAATAATAATTCCCGCCAGTATGATTGTTTCAATTGACAAGCTTCTACTACTTAATCTAACGACTCCGAAGACAACAAACAGCGTGATTAAACCGCTGAGAATTGCAACGACTGGAAGTGTAAAATTCCCCAAACCAACAATGGTCAATTGAAAAAATAAAACAATAACTGCACCAAGAGACGCTCCAGATGACACCCCGATTGTATACGGATCTGCTAACGGGTTGCGTAAAAGTCCTTGAAAAGCTGCACCTGCTAATGCGAGGGAGGCTCCTACAAAAAAGGCAAGAAGAACTCTTGGCAGACGAATATTCCAAATAATCATCTCTTCATTTCTCGCTATATCATCCATCCAGTCTATGCTGAAAGTTTTGCCCAATATAATATGTAAGATTGTCGAAATTGGCACTTGCACACTGCTGATGAATAGGCCAAGCAGGGCTGTACTAAGTACAAGCCCGACGCTTAGAATATACAACCAGCCGATTTTATTCTTTAAAAACTTCAGGATAAATAAGTTCTGCAAGTGTCTCGACTCCTTCAATTAAACGAGGACCTGGTCTAGTCACTGTATCATTATCGACATCAAACACCTTTTTATTTTTTACAGCAGGTACTTCAGCCCATCCTTCACGCGCTAAAACTTGATTTTTTGGATTATCTACATAGTAGCCATAGGTTGTAATAATGACATCTGGATGTAATTTCACGATTTCTTCCTCATTCAATTTCACCCAGCCCTCGTGATCCCCTGCAGCGTTAACCGCTTGAATGGATTCGAGCATTTCATTCATAAATGTATTTTTTCCAGTCGTATAAATATCTGGAGCTGGAGATACTTCCACCCAAACTTTCTTTTTATCAGTAATAGCTTTTGCTGCTTTTTCTTTAATGGCCTCATGACGCTTCTTCATATCAGAAATAATTTCTTGAGCTTTTGTCTCACTTCCAGTGGCCTTGCCAATCATCGCAATTGTGCTATATACGTCCTTAAAGGATGAAGCACTTCCAACAACAATAACTTTAATTCCAGCATCTTCAAACTGTTTCAGTATATCCGGGTGTGTTTTGTAATGATAATCAGTGACAAGAGCAATATCTGGAAGAAGTGTAAGAACTTTTTCAGCATTAATATCCTGTCCGCCTACTTTTTCTTTTTTCACTGCTTCAGGTGGATAGTTACAATAATCGGAAACACCAATCACTTTATCACCCAATCCAAGTGCAAATGCAATCTCTGTGGTACTAGCTTGAATTGAAACGATTTTTTTAGGTTCAGCATCAATGGTAACCTTTCGATGAGCATCATCCGTAATGGTGATTGGGAATCGCTGTCCGTTTTCCTTATTAGTTTTAGCAGCCTCTTCTTTTACATTATTTTCACCTTTATTGCCTTGCTTCTGCGCACCACAGCCCGACATCATAACCATGATTAACAACAGGGCAAGACTAAACAACCCCCACTTTTTGAAAAACTTTTTCAATATTTTTTCCCCCTTCTATTTTTGGACAACAAAAAAACGCTATTCCTGTGGAAAGCGTCGAATAAAGGCAGATTTATGATACTTGACTTCCATGTAGTATGATAAACTTGCAATCTTCCATTGAAAATAAAATATTAACAAAAAAAGATTGCCTGCACTTTAAACCTACCTTTCCTCGAGGAAGTTTAAAAAACAAAATAGGCAGGTCTCCTGACTTGCGAATCAACAGCCGGTTACTCCTTCCCATGTTAAACAACACAGTGGAGAATTACTAACCTTCCTTCTCGCTTACAGTGGCGGGACCGTGTTGGATTTACACCAACTTCCCTCTTAGTCTTAATCAGTGCATACAGGGCACATGTAAGAAACCTATTTATGTAATATTCATTTTTTTGTTTTCAAAAAGAATTATAGTATAGTCTTTTCCCTTTGTAAATTAACTTTAGTCTTAAAAAAATGGATATAAAGAACTTTGAAGTTAATTCATCATAATTAGAACCTCTATTGATAGAAAAATAACCGTTAAGATTTGACTTTCTCAACGGCCTGAAAAAAAGCCCATTGGTCTTTTTTACTTAATGTGGTTATTGATCCATGTTAAAATATCCTCTTTAACTTCATCACGATTATTTTCATTTAATATTTCATGCCTGGCCTCTTTATAAATGTGATACCTTACATCGTCAATTCCGGCCTGCTTATATGCTTTATAGGTTTTTAAAACTCCTTTCGAGTAATTGCCAACCGGGTCTTTGCTTCCTGAAACGAGGAAAATAGGCAGCTTCGAAGGGATATTTCTTATATTCTCCATTTTATTAATCGTTATTATGCCATCAAGCAGGTCATGGAAAAAGCCGGCTGTAAATATCCCCCCGCAGAATGGATCATTGATATACTTATCAACTTCCTGCTCATCCCTGCTCAGCCAATCAAATTCCGTCCTGTTTGGCTTAAACGCTTTATTGTAACTGCCAAAGGTCAAGTTATTCAATAATGGGCTGGGCGTCCTGCGGTCCTGTTTTTTGATTTCTCTTGCAGCAATCCAACGGCCGATTTTTCCCATTAAACCCGGGTTTCCGCCTGTTCCGGAGAGAATGACGCCGGAAATCCTATCCCCATATAATTGAATATAACGTCTGGATAAAAATGATCCCATACTATGCCCGAATAATATTATCGGTACACCCGGGTATTCTTTTTCAATTATGGTTGTGAGTGTCAGCATATCCTGTACAACTTTTTTAAAGCCATGATCATCCGCAAAATAGCCGATACTGTCGGTTGGCTTTGCCGTCATCCCATGTCCGCGATGATCATTCCCATAAACAACGATGTTTTGGTTAACCAGGAATTCCGCAAAGTCAGCATATCGCTGAATATGCTCAGCCATTCCATGTGCAATTTGCACAACGGCCCGCGGCAGTTCTCTACTCTCTGGCGCCCACTTACTGACATGAATTTTTATATTATCGTCTGTTTGAAAAGTAAATGTTGCTTGATTGACCAATGCGACCACTCCTATAAGTATCATTAAAAATATTATAATATGAAACTTTTGAAAATAATACTAATGAACTAGTCCACGCTTGAAAACATATAGAATATTGCCTAAAATTAATTTAGTACTATAAGGAATGGAGACGTGGTAAGGTGTTTTTAAAAGAACGATCTGAATCAGAAGAATTATGGCGTATGAGGTCCTTGAATGTCCGAATGAGATTAGCGCTTAAAGATGTATATTACTATCTTAATCTTGAAAAAGGCTTCAAAGGTGAGCAGATGTTTGACGCTTTGTTAAACAAACATCTCGCAAATGATTTTTATGTTATGAATGATTTACTGCTGGAATATAATAAGGCAGAATTTCAAATCGATTCTCTGCTCATATCTCGAAATACGATTTATCCTATTGATGTAAAAAATTATGAAGGTGATTTTTATATCTCAGGTGAAAAATGGTACCCCGTAAACGGTGAGGAAATTAAGAATCCACTCCCCCAATTGTATCGAAGTGAATCCTTAATTCGAAAAGTCTCTCGTGACCTTGGATATAATTTTTCCATCGAACCTTATCTAACCTTCGTTAATCCCGGCTTCTACCTTTATCAGGCTCCCATGAATCTTCCATTAATCTTTCCAACGCAACTTACCCGCTTCTCTGACAAACTAAATAAGAGTGCTGCAAGATTAAACGATACACACGCAAAGCTGGCTTCACAGCTGCTGTCCCTACATAAGAAAAAGTCATCTTACACGAATGCCCCCCCATATACATATGATCAACTCACAAAAGGTATCATCTGTTCCCTCTGCCATGCACATTTTACGGTTTTCGAAAATGGCAAAATTGTTTGTAAGCATTGTGGCGCGTTCGAGGATGTGACTCGTGCGGTTTTGAGGAGTGTGGAAGAACATATCATGCTTTTCCCTGAACGGAAAATTACTACAAACGGGATTCAGGAGTGGTGCGGGGTGGTGGATTCAAAGAAGACGATTTGGAGGATTCTGTCACAGAATTATAAACTAGTTGGACACAGTGCTTCGTCCAATTATATTATCAGTGACAAATAAAATAATTCTCACTTACGAGTGTCTATGTTTAAGGCTGGCCGCAATTTCCCCGGTGTCGTCCTGAATCAGAACGCCCTTCTTACTCCCGTTAGCGCGCTTTTTTGGCAGCCACGGGAATCAGATTGCACTTCTGATTCCC
>CAYNUT010000040.1:0-10110 GCA_964400595.1 uncultured Neobacillus sp.
TATACCCACATCCAATTACAAATCTAGAAAACGTAAGATTTTCAGTGGCCTCATATAGAGGTCACTGGAGACCCCGCAGGCGCCAAAGCGCCGAGGTGAAGGAAAAGCGGAAGCGCCTTGTCCAGCCCCGACAAGCGCTGGAGGGCCTGACGTTGAAGTCGTTCTTTGACTTCAGCGGCAGGACCGAAGCGACCTCGAGGGGCTAGGCGCTGCAGCTAGACGGGCTCCAGGACCTCCCCGCGGAAAGCGAGTGCCAGGAGCGGAAATCAACAGACCTGTTAGCAGAGGCAATCAATTAATAAAAAATCGGCAACTTAGATTCAGACAAAATAAAAAATTGACGAGAAAAATACCATTCTCGACAATCTGAGGATGAAACTTTGTTTCATCCTCTTTTTTTGTACTTCTAAATAACTTTACCCCTCATACTTTTTAAGTAGGACAAGTTTTGGGGTGAAGTAATAATGATAGAAAAAATATTAGCAATGCTCTTTGGTTCTTTGTTACTAAGTCTCGGGGTCAATGGATTTTTGGTCCCTTATCACCTGCTTGATGGCGGTGTAATTGGTTTAGGATTAATTATTCATTATTTTTACGGCTGGCCGACAGGACTGAGCATGGTCCTTTTAAGTCTGCCACTTTATGTGCTGGCCTGGTTTTTTGAGAGACGTTACTTCTTCTACAGTCTTCACGGCTTAATTATCTCTTCTTTCTGCATTGATCTTTTTTCCTTTATTAACGGCAGGATTGAACTTGGAATCTTACCAAGTACCGTCATTGGCGGGCTACTTGTAGGGATCGGCATCGGGCTGATGCTGCGCTATGAAACAAGCACGGGCGGGACTGATTTACTGGCCCAGCTTTTAACAAAAATCACTTCTATTAATATTGGAATTATCATCTTTTTTATTGACGGTTTAATCATCACAAGCGGTATTCAGGTAGTGGGCTTAGAAAAGTTTTTTTATTCCTTCTTAACGATTTTATGTGTCGGCCTCATGACTACTGTAACAGCTGCAAAACGGCCGGAAACACATTAGCGGAATCTGTCAATTTCTGCGATAATAGATTTTTCTAATAATTTTATTTTTCCGAAAAGTATGATACTATTCTTGTGGTTGTAGGAAAAAATACCACAAGGGGAGAAATGAATATGTCCTGGTTTACCAAATGGTCCTTTAAGAACAAAGCCGCGGTCAGTATTATGACAATTCTTATCCTGCTGATGGGACTTGTTAGTTATTTTACTCTGCCAATGGAGTTTTTACCAAGTGCCGATAACCCGCAGGTTACCGTCATTGTAATGGGGCAAGGCACGGATTCTAAAACAATGGAAAGCGAAGTAACACTGCCCATTGAAAAATCAGTTGCGGGTGTTAAGGGGAAAAAGAATATTTTTTCTACCACCGGTGACGGTTATGCAAAAATCGATATCAACTTTGAATCGAAAACCGATATGAAAGCAGCAAAGCAGGAGGTACAGGAGGCCTTAAGTAATGTACAATTGCCGGCAAATGTTTCAAAGCCGACTGTTGTGCAATTAAACACCTCTATGATTCCCATCGCAGACCTATCTGTCACCTTTAAAGACGGCCTCACCCCGGAAAATCTAAAGTTTGCAGATCAAAAAATCATTCCCTATTTCAAAGACATCAAAGGCGTTGCATCCATTCAAACATACGGAACGGCCAGCTCCTATGTTTCGGTCAAGATAGATCAGACAAAAATGGCCGAAAAAAAGGTTTCCATGCAATCCATTATGGGCGTTTTACAGGGACAGAATAGTGCCATTGCCATCGGCGAAAAAACGATTGCTGGAAAAGCCGGCAATATTAAAGTCATCGGAAATATCGACAGTGAAACAAAACTCGAAAACCTGTCAGTAGGGAAGGGAGTAAGTCTAAAGGATATTGCTTCTGTTGAAGTACATAAACCGGAGGAAACCATTACCCGGGTTGATGGTGCCGACGGCTTGATTTTAATAGTAACAAAAGACAGCAATTCCAATGCCGTTTCTATCAGCAAAGACCTCAGAAAGGCAGCGAAAGAAATCAATCAAAAATATGATCAGACTGAAACCAAAGTCCTCTTTGCAACTGCAGATATGGTCGAAAAATCAGTAACCTCAATGATGAAGGAAGTTTTACTTGGAGCCCTGTTTGCAACGATTGTCATCATGCTATTTTTGCGAAATATCCGCTCCACATTCATCACCATTGTTTCGATTCCATTGTCGCTTGCCTTCACCCTGTTCTTGCTATCGCGTTCCGGGGTCACCTTAAATATCCTGACTTTGGGCGGTGTTGCGGTAGCAGTCGGACGCTTGGTGGATGATAGTATCGTCGTCATTGAAAATATCTTTCGCAAAATGCAAAACGATAAGTTTTCGGTTCAATTAGTGATTGATGCGGCGAAGGAAGTTTCTTCTGCCATTACAGCCTCTACATTAACAACAGTAGCCGTTTTTCTGCCAATTGGCCTTGTCAATGGCGGTCTGCAGGAATTCTTGATGCCATTTGCACTAACAATTACGTATTCCCTGCTGTCATCATTAATTGTCGCACTGACCGTTGTGCCGTTAATGAGTGCTGGATTGCTTAAAAAAGCAAAGCTACACGAGCATAAACCATCTCGGAAATTTATAAAATTTGTGAATTGGTCACTGAATCATAAATGGGTAGTCTTAACATTAGCATTTGTATTGTTTGCTGGTTCCATCGGTATCTATTTTGTCATGCCAAAAGGAACAGTCGATAATTCGTCAGCCGAATTCGTAGCCGCAAACTTAAACTATCCGAATGAAACACCGATTGAAAAAGTAAAAGAAGAAACCATTAAGTTTGAAAAATTTATTCTCGGCCAGGATTTAGTGAAAACAGAATTCACTTTACTTGGTAACAATGCAGATGCCGCTAAATTTGGTGATGTTGGCTCACCTACCAAAGCATCTTTTAATATTCTTCTGAATGATAAAAAGGATACTGATAAACTTATAAAGATACTTAATACACAAAAAGATGAATATCCTGATGCAACATTAACCGTTGGTGCGGCATCAATGATGAGCGGCGGGGCTCCGCAAATTACCATTGATGTAGTTGGAGACCAATTGAAGGACTTAGAAGCCGCCTCACTCAAAATTAAGGACAAAATCAAAGGCATTGCTGGCATTGAAAAAATAGAAACCAATGAGGAAAACAAAAAGACCGTTTATTCATTTGAGGTCGACCCTGTAAAAGGGAATCCAGCCCAATTAGCCCAGCAGCTAAGCATTATGTTAAACAAGACGCCGCTTGGTACTGTCGACTTAAACAACCAGCAGACAATGGTTTATCTTGAACCATTATTAGATCCAAAAACACCAGGTGAATTAGAAAAGATCCCGGTTATGACTCCCGCAGGGATGGCACCGGTTTCTGAACTAGCTAAGTTAACCAAAGAAGAAAAACCATCCAATCAGTTCCATAAGGATGGGAATCCATATATCCGAATTATTGCCAATGTTGATGCAAAAAAACTCTCGGATATTTCAACAGAGATCAATAAGATTATTTTTGGCGATAAAAAGGATATCAAAGGACTTAAGTTTGCAGATGGTGTTGAAATCTTTATTGGCGGGGCAAGTGCGCAGCAGGCAGATGATTTCACTGATTTATTTACGACAATGGCCATATCAATCGGAATTGTCTTTTTAATCATGGTCATCACCTTTAAAACGATTCGGGCGCCGATTTCCATTTTATTCTCCTTGCCGCTTGCAGCTGTTGGGGCGATTCTTGGCCTGTTGATCAGCCGGATTACCGTCGATATTACCGCTCTCCTGGGGGCACTAATGCTGATTGGAATTGTCGTGACCAATGCCATTGTTCTATTAGACAGGGTGAAACAGAATGAGCAAAAGATGATTATCCGGGATGCCATTGTTGAAGCGACAGCGATTCGAATGAGACCGATATTAATGACAGCTGTCGCCACGATTTCTGCGATGATCCCGCTTCTTTTTAAACAGGCAGAATCAGGAAATCTCGTATCTCAAAGCCTGGCCATCGTTGTCATCGGCGGTCTGAGCGTAGCGACCCTTTTAACCTTGGTTGTCATTCCTGTTATTTATGAATTGTTACATTTTAAAAAATCAAAGAAACAGAGAATACGGAAAGCAAATCAAACTGATTTATCTGTCTAACAGGAAAAAGCCGTCGGCATTGTTTAGCCGGCGGCTTTTCAATTTTAATCCTTTAGATTTGCAGTTCGATATGTTTCTGCCATGATTTCGTATGATTTCTTTAACCGTTCATAGTAATCAGGCTGATTCCATTTTTCCCAGCTGTATAAAATGGAGTCTTTCTCCAGCAGCGTATTCCTGTCTGTCTGCGGGAAGGTCTGCACTGGCTTGCCTTCCTCAGCAGTGACGACCGCAAGTCGTATACCTGGGGATTCAACGCTTCCGGATAAGCCGTTGTTCCAAACATCTCCCATTACTTCCTTTGTGCTCGGGTCTCTAAAATTCAACAGCTGCCATGGAATTCTACCTTCCACCACCATTTTGTCACTGCTGATACTGACATCTGTTAAAGAATCAAAATCTTTGCTTTTTGGATTGGCATTTCCGAATTTCAGCACTCCCGTTTCATAATCATCAAACTTTATTGTCGTATTCGTAGCCGGGATCGTCAATTGTTTGTTGAGCACTAAGCGGATCGGGTGAAACACGCCATTATTATTTTTGCTGGCATACGGCTTTTCTTTAATCATCTTTAAGAGCTTGCCATACTGGTAATAAAACGTATCATAATAGCTGTCCACCATAATCTTCGATTCCTTTGGCCCCTTCAGCCTGACTAAAAAATCAATTCCATAATCAGTCTTTACACTTGTGTTATCAGTCAAATTAATATTCGTCTGACCTTGACTTCCGATAGTATCAAGCAGCAGGAATGTGCTTTGTGCTTTAAAATCAACAGGGCGGTTATATTTCAGCAGAAAATAAACATAGCCGCTGTCAGATGTTATTCGGACTTCCTTTAATGGCCCTGTCTTACCGCTTGCCAAATAGCTTTTTTTCACCCCAGCTAAATCCCAATCATTTTCGGCACCATCTACAAGGATCGCCGATCCTTTCCTTCCTGGTTCAAATCCCAAGATGCCAAAATGCTGCTCGTTTGTCTGCTGATTATTCCAGTACGGTCTGCGGTCAGGATTATCAAAATCCATCGTATTCCATGTCTTTTTAAACCACTCATCCTGCCAGGAAAACACAAGCCCGCCTGCATACCCTTCCGAGACAATAGACTGGAATAAATGCTGGTCTATCTTCCCTTGTTCCTCTTCGGAACGAAACCCTTGGTTCATCCCATAAGCATTCTTGTGGGTTAATCCCCTCGAAGACGGGACGCCAAATTCGGCCACTAGAACAGGCATGTTATGTGCAGCACGCAATTCGTTTAAGTATCCTGCATAATTGTTTTTCTTCCCGCTCTTATCGACATAATCAAGGTAATGCTTTTCATAGTTCAGAAAATCAGGATAGTATGGGTAAATATGATACGAGGCAAAATAGCCGCCATGAAAGCCTTCTTTTGCGCTAATATGATTCGGGTCAATAGAAACCATATCTTCATTCTCGAGCGGCTCTGCAGGGTGCTTTAGCAAATCGGTTGTTACCCAATTCGTAAAGCTCATCGTATGCTGCCAGTTGTACTGTTCTGTTTCATATTTGACCGCATAATCCAGCAGTCCGGCAAGCCATACTTCAAACGGGCTCCCTTTTTGCGTTGTAAAATAAGTGCCATTAAACTCGCTCATGCCGGTATGCAAATTGTTCGTATTTGCAGCCACTGCCGGGTCCCACTCTGTCCCAATCACCATTCCAAGGACGTACTTTGATATATCATATTTATAAACTCCTGACGCATGCCCGGGACGTTTTGGGAGATTGCCATTTCCATGAATAATATCAATCATATTTTTTATTTCTAATTTTGCATCCTCCGAGTTCACTTCAGCAAAGGCATCCTGCGAACGAATCAGATTCTCCTCATTAACCCATGTACCATGGAATAAGTACAGAGGCTTTTTGGCAATTTGGTTATATTCATAAAAGGCTTCATAAAATGCCGGCTGGTGCAGTGTATAGACCCTCACGGCATTGGCATTCATCGCCCCGATTTCTTTAAACCAACGGAAATATTCTTCCTTGGTAATCGCCGCCTCCCCTGGAAAATAACCCGGCTTGCCTATCCCCATATTGACTCCTTTGATTAATACATTCTCCCATTTTCCATTCTTTTGTATTTGAATATAAGAAGATCCTGTCCGGCTGTTTGTCTTAATACCTCCTGACACTTCCAATTCTACTTGGTCCTGCGTGTCAACATGGTGCAGACCATTTTGTAAAAGATCCTTCATCATCGGGACATAGGCTTCCCAATAAAAAGAATCCTTGGCACTAAATGTCCGTTTCCAGGTATCAAACCCTTTTGTTTGATAGATTTCCGGAACCTCCGACTCATCCGCATAATCCCCGGAAAAATAATAGGAAGAATACTTAGCATTCTGGTGATAGATAACCGCTGGAAAATCGACCGGGATCCCGTACTCTAAAAGCCTTTCCTTTGCTTTCTTAGTGACCGGAAGCTTGTAGACAGCTAATACCTCTTTCGCATCCCTCGCATCGACTATATCGAACCAATACTGATATTTCCCTTGAATATCACGTGTAAAATGCTTTTTACCATAATGCGTTAACTGAAATGTCAGGCCGCTGCCCTTTATTTCATTGCTGCTGATGACCACGATATTGCTATCATTATTGACTAGAACAAACCCTTCTCCCGCAAAGGACCATTTTTTATTCTTTGCCTCATAATTCTGCTTCACCCATTCCGGCACCTCGGTGCTGTCCAAATTCGCAAAATAGCGGCCAATCCAGCCTGACCACTCAACATTTAACAAATTTGAGATTTTCTCTTTCACCGGAGAAGATGTCGGGCTTGCAAATGTATTAAATTCGGCAATTAATGTTTTTCCCTTTGATGTCAGCATTGCCTGTTCAATTTTGTTAACCTCTTCCGCTTGAAGGCCGCCATAAATCTTGGCTGACCTTTTCCCGGAGAGGTTCTCTTTAAGATAATCTTCCTTATATACCCCATATTGGTCTGTTAAATAATAAACATCATAGGGCTTTAGATTTGCAGGGAGTGGCTTAATCGCATATTTCTGCCTCTTTCCCGGCTTAAACCCTTTGTAATCAGATGTTTTTGAATAGGGCTGCCCGCTGGCTTTTACATATTTGGCATTATTCAAGATCCAAACCAGCCCTTTATGTTCACGGTAGGATTGGTCAGGGACAGTTTTATCGATTATTAACATATTTAGTTTTTTGGAAGGCTGTAATTGCCAGAGCCAAAAAGGACTGGTTACAACCCCGACAAATAGTAGGACATAGATGATTAAATAGGTTTGTTTTTTCATTCTGATACACCTTTTCTCGTCATTTCGCCCCAGCTTGTATCCCCTCTTAGAATCTGCCAGATTCCCTCACAGCGCCATAAAACCGTCAGCGGCCTGTACCAAATCGTTTCCGTCAGGGAATATAAAAAGAGCTTTATGATATCGGAAACCCTTGGGTACTTCGTCAGACTCCACTCCTCCAAAAGCACTGCCGCCATTGAAAAAACCGATCCGTATAAGCAGGAAAGAAGAAACAACAGAATCGCAAATTCAATATAGATGCCGCCAAGCAAGAGACAAATAATCATAAAAATATAGCCGGATAATTCAATAATCGGTCCAAAAAATTCGACAATCCAGAAATAGGGAAAGGCTAACAGCCCGATGGATCCGTATTTCGGGTTGAACGTTAATTTCCGGTGAATCCACAAACTCTCAAACAGCCCCCGGTGCCAGCGGCGTCTTTGCCTTCGTAAAAAGGTGAAGGTTTCTGGTACCTCTGTCCAGCATACAGGATCCGGGACATATACAATTTTCTTTTTCAGTTTCTTTTCTTTTAATAGCCTGTGGATGCGCACAACTAATTCCATATCTTCCCCGACTGAATCCCTGCGATACCCTCCGGCTTGAATAACCCAGTGTTTGGAGAAAACACCAAAGGCACCGGAAATAATAAGCAGAAGATTATGCCGGCTTAAGCCAATTCTCCCCATCAAAAATGCACGTAAATATTCAATGATTTGCATGACAACAAGCGGGTTGTCTGATAATCCAATCTTGTGAATTTGCCCATTTTGGATTTGGCAGCCATTGGCGATACGCACACTTCCGCCGGACGCAATGACTTCCTCGTTAGAATCAATGATTGGCTTCATCACCTTCAAAAACGCATCCTGCTCCAGGACGGAATCCCCATCAAGCGAGCAGAAATAAGGGTAATGAGAAAAATTCAATCCAACATTAAGGGCATCCGCCTTTCCCCCATTTTCTTTATCAATGAGGAAAAGATTTGCAAGAATCGAAGACTGATAAATTTTTTTTATGGGCTTCGTATCTAATTGCTTTCTAACTACTTTTGTAATTTCCTTCATATCATAATGAGCAATCATTTTTTCTAATGTGCTGTCTGTTGAACCATCATTCACGACAATCACTTCAAAGGTCGGATAATTAACGCTAAGCAGAGAACGGACACTTTGGACCACCCCCGCTTCTTCATTGTAAGCCGGAACGATAATCGATACGGGTTTTGTATAAATATCCTCCATATAATCATCATAGACCTGCAGCCGGTCAAGATGATATTCCTTCCGGAGCTGCAACATGGAAATAAACATGATGCTCGAATAAAAGACGATGACCATCCCCATGTAAATGGCAATTGTCCAGCCGAAAACGGTTACAATCTCACCCCATAATAAAAAATGCATATGATTATACTCCTTTATGCAGCCATTCCCAAGCCATATCCTTTGCAAAAGCATCCTTTGATGTTTCCAAAACCCGCCGTAATAGTTCTCTTCCGTTTGAAAACTGAGAGATCGCATGACCTGCCTGCGACCTTACCCACCAGGAAGAATCATGCAGCAGTTCCAGAAGTCTCGGGATGCCTCTTTCTTCCTTTAGTGCACCAATCAATTTAGCTGCGACCATTCTTTCTTCCCATAGTGTGGAATGAAGCAGTTCCAAATATGGGTCCACATTGCTGACATAACCTAATGCAGCTAATGATTTTAATGCTCTGAGTCTTACTTCACCAAGGCAGCTTGAAAAAACATTTTCTAAGAAAGAAAGATAGTGAATCTTTTTATTGAAGGATAAACAATCAAGAATGGCCATTTGTAATGGAGGCTTGCTTTTATGAAAATGGAGAACAAATTGGTCGAACTGCCTCTCATCCAACCGGAGCAAAATGTTGCGGTACTCATATTCCGACAAAGAATCATAGCGGGTTGTCAGGAGCTCAAACAAGTCCCGATATTGGAATAAAGCCAGGATACGGAGAATATGATTCAATTCTTCATGTGAAAGCCTCTTTTTTGCGGTCAGTAGGTATACATCATGCATTAGCTGCTGTAAATGGAAATCCTCAATATGATAAAGGGCATTCATTCTCGTACTCCAGCGCATGCTTTTTAATCTTTTCCTATAATACTCTCCTAAATGAAGGGCTGCTAATGCAGACATCCGCTTCCGTTCTTCTTCTCCTTCTAATACTTTTGTGTACTTGCTTAATAGTTCTTCGATTGCTTTTTGCTTGATGGAGGTTTCAGAGGAAATTTCTCTGGAATAAATCTGGTCTGTCAGCATTCTGAAAAAAAGCGGGTTATATTTTTCCTTGTAGTATTCAATCCACTTTCTCTTCCTGATGGAGAAGGCTTTTCGTATCGTCAAATATGCTAACAGCAGGAATAGTGCTCCTGAAATAGATAAGGTCAGGGTATACAGGAATGAAATTTCATTACCAAGCATCGTATTTCACCCTCTTAATTAAAGATTGAATTCTGTCCTGAAGCTCTTTAATACTGAAGGGCTTTGTCACATAGTCATCTGCACCAAGATTTAATGCCCTCTTCAAATCCGCTTCGCTTTTTCTGCCCGTAAGCATGAGCACCTGAATATTTTCAGCATTTTTTCTTTTTTTGACCTGATCTAGTATTT
>CAYNUT010000040.1:10120-27953 GCA_964400595.1 uncultured Neobacillus sp.
CCGTCAAGGATTAAAAAATGTTCTCCTTCTATTTCCAGGCGGCCCGACTCAAAAAATTGCCGGCCATCCTCAAAGGCCTCAAGGTTTACGTCGTATTGCTCAAAATCCATGATATTGAAAATTCTAATAAGAATCGAACGGATAAAAGCATCATCCTCAACGATGGAAACAAAGAGCGTTTTTTTCGAAAACACTAATCATCATTCCCCCCTTAGCATCCCCATAATGAGAACGAATGTTTATTATTATTTTGACATGATTCTACGAAATATGCATTAATATATCACATAAAGTGACAAAAAACTCATCGTTTGTTTAAAAAAAGAAGCTATTCTCCATGAGAATAGCTCCTTTAAGCTTTTAATGCTGAACTAACTTCATAATCCAATCCAGAACAACCCCGCCAAAATATACACCAAAGACGCCAACGACTGCTGAAAAAACTGGCGGTGCAGGTAATGGCAATTTTAAAAATTTAAACAGCATCCCTACAATTAATCCGGCTACTAGTGCCAATAAAATTTCTTTCATCTTGTTTACCCTCACAATGTGATTTTAATAATTGCTTTGGGAAAGCTCGCCCTTAGCAATGGAAACACCTGAACTTGCACCAAGACGGGTTGCTCCAGCTTCCACCATTGCGAGTGCATCCTCACGGCTGCGGACACCGCCTGAAGCCTTTACCCCGATTTCCGGTCCAACTGTCTGACGCATTAAGCGAATATCCTCTACTGTTGCCCCCCCAGTCGAAAACCCAGTGGAAGTTTTAACAAAATCTGCTCCTGCTTTTACCGAAAGCTCGCATGCTCTAACCTTTTCTTCATTGGTTAACAGGCATGTTTCAATAATCACCTTTACTAATGCTTTTCCTTTTGCTGCCTCGACAACTGCCCGGATATCTCTTTCCACAAGATCATCCTGCTTATCTTTCAAAGCCCCGATATTTATAACCATATCGACTTCATCGGCACCATTTTCAATCGCATTCTTCGTTTCAAATGCCTTTGATTCAGGTGTTGCTGCGCCAAGCGGGAAACCAATAACTGTACAAACCTTTACCTCTGGTGTATCCGCAAGCAATTCTGCTGCGGTATGCACCCAGACAGGGTTAATACATACGGATGCAAAGGAAAATTCTTTTGCTTCTTCCACTAATTTCACGATTTCCGCTTTGGTTGCATTTGCTTTAAGTAATGTATGATCAATCATTCTGATAATATTTTGCGGCATTACATTATTCCTCCCAATGTATTGCAAAGTTTTATTTAAGGCTTTTGCTTATTTATCACATGCTAAATATAACAAACTCAATGAACATTTGTAAATATATTTATGAACAAATGTAAATTGATTTTCAGCAATTTTCACGATGTAGACAAAAAGCTTCCCGATGACATGTTATTCTTGCTTATCCAGCAAAAATTGGGCAGTAAATTGATCTGTAATCAGAACATTGGCATAGCCGCCTTTTAATGCCCCGTAGATTCCCTCAATCTTATTCGGGCCGCCGGCAACAAGAATAGAATGCTCCTTTTTCTTTAGATCTTCCAGGTCAATCCCCAGGGTTCTTTCATTTAAACTTTGGTTACATACTTTGCCATCTTTATCAAAAAATCGCGAACAAATGTCACCAACTGCCTTTCCATAAAGGGATTCCAAATCACTGTCGGTAAAATAGCCCAACTGAAAAAGCAAGGAATCTGTTTTGATCGGGCCGATAGTAAACAACGCAATGTTTGCCTGTTTACCAAGCTCTAAAATCTTCCGGATATGACGGTCTGCTTCCATTGCCTGCTTCACAACAACATGGTCGACTATAGCAGGAAGCGGAAGATTATGCGGCGTCGTGTTATAGGCTTTCCCAAAAAGATATAAAATCTCTGAGGCATACGTATTCGTTTCCGCAAGGCTCACACCGCCTTTTAATTGAACCACTTTTACGTTTTTTACAAATTTCCGCTTCAGTTCTACGGCGATATGGTAAAGGGTTGTTCCCCAGGTTACCCCGATAATGTCCTCATCCTTCACAATCTCATCAAGGAAAAGGGCAGCTTTTTCACCTAGATAATTTTTCAGTATGTGGTTTTCATACTGCGGTATAGAGGCAACAACCACCTTTTTTAAATTAAATTTATTTTCCAGCTGGTCAGCAAGATTTTCAACATTTTCAGTTGGGTCTGTTATGTTAATTTGGACAATACCGTCACTTTTCGCCTGCTGCAGGAGCCTGGAGACTGTGGGCCTTGAGACCCCCAATATTTTGGCAATTTCATTTTGATTATAATCTAACAAGTAATATAATTTTGCTGCTTCAATTACTTTGCTTAGTTTTTCTCGGTCCACTGCGATCACCTGGGTACATAATATTTTCTTCATTGTAGCAAAAAAATAACCCAATCCCTACTATTTTTTACATTTGTAAAATCACTTATGAACATTTTTGCTAAACACTACATGCATTTTCGCCATTTTTCAGGGAACAATTATTGAAATTGTATGGTCATTAAAAAGTCATGAAAAATGCTACCTGTTCAAAATAATTCTTTTGTATACTTGATATAAGGGAATGTCTTCCACGGAGGTGATCTATTGCTGAAATTTGGTACATTTATTTACCAAAAGCGGAAATGGGTTCTTATTGTTTGGGCTCTCGTTATTTTCTTATTTGGCTTTTTCGCCATAAGGCTGCCAACTGTCTTAAGCGGAAATGGGTTTGAATATAACGGGGAATATAAACAGACAAGAAAAATATTAGAAAATGATTTTGGCCAGCCAAAATCATCAATTATTCTTGTATTTGAAAAGGAGAAAAACGTCAGTGACAAGGAATTCCACTTATTTATTCAAGATACTTTCGAGAGACTGAAGGGTTTTGACAGGACAAAAAGCATCACAACTCCGTTTGACAGGGAGGGGATGTTGAAAGAAAATACCGCATATGGAATCCTTACCTTTGATAAGAAGGCAGAAAGCCTTGGGAAAGAAATAGAGCAATTAAAGGATAAGCTTAAAAACAGCAAGGGCATGAAGGTCACGATGACCGGGGAGCCTGTAATCGTGAAGGACCTGAATGTTGCAAGCCAGGAGGATCTCGCAAGAGCAGAAATGATCGGCCTGCCAATTGCGCTAATTGTTCTAATTCTTGCTTTCGGCGGTCTTGTTGCGGCATCCCTTCCGCTTATCATTGGTGTTGTCTCGATTTTAACAACACTGGGCACCGTTTATTTTTTTAGTTACAATGCTGATTTAACGATCTTTATTTTAAATATTATTCCGATGATCGGTCTTGCTTTAAGCATTGATTTTGCCCTTTTGTTTATTAACCGGTACAAAGAGGAATTGGCAAGTAAAGCCATTGAAGAAGCCATTGCGATTACAGTTGCAACAGCCGGGCGCTCCATCATATTTTCAGGGCTTTGCGTGTTTATCGGCTTATCGGGCCTTTGGTTTATCCAGATTGATATTTTTCAAAATGTCGCCCTCGGCGGGATGACGGTTGTGCTGATTTCCGCTTTATGCGCCTTAACCTTTCTTCCTGCCCTGCTTGGTGTATTAGGGAATAAAATCAATAAGTTTAGTGTATTGCGCCAATCCGGCAATCAAACGAGTGTATGGCACCGTTTCGCCATGTTTGTGATGAGGCGGCCTGTTCTTATGACAGTTGCCGCACTGGCCATTCTATTGACAGGCCTTATCCCGGTTAAACACATGGTGCTGACTATCCCGGGAACGGATTCCCTGCCGCCGCATTATTCATCAAGGGTGGCGCTGGAAACCTTTAAAGACCAATTTATTGCAAAAGAAAAACGCGACGAGAAAAAAGTAACCATGATCCTTGAAACAAATGGAAAAATAACAGATGTGAATAATCTTTCCCAAGTGAGGGACGTTATCCAGATGCTTGAGAAAGACAAACTGGTGTGGACAGTTGATTCACCTTTTTCCACGGCAGGTATTAGTGATGCGAAACAGCTTTCCCAGCTTTTGACCTACGGGGACAAAACAAAGATTGCACCGATTATGGATTTTTTCATTAGGGATAATAAAATGCGGCTGGAGATCTATTTAAAAACCGGTGAACATTCGGCCAAAGCCCGTGAATGGGTGGAAGAGTGGTCGCATAAAGACTTGGTGCTTAATGCTTCTATTGGCGGGTCCATCAAATTCGAGCAGGAAATTTTTACGGAGATTTTTAAAAAGACGCCATACGGACTTCTGCTGATTTTCCTTTCGACACTAGTCATTCTGATGACTGCCTTCAGATCCGTGCTCATACCATTAAAGGCAGTCCTGATGAATATCTTAAGCCTCGGCTGTACATTTGGAATTGTCGTCTGGGTTTTCCAAGAGGGCCATTTGGGGATTTCCCCCGTCAATATTGCGTTGATTTTGCCAGTGTTTGTTTTTACTCTTGTCTTTGGGCTTTCCATGGATTACGAGGTTTTTCTTATTTCACGGATTCAGGAATTTTATTTAAAAACCGGTGATAACAGTGAAGCAACGATTGCCGGATTAACCTATACGAGTAAAATTATTACCTCTGCCGCCGCCATTATGATTGTTGTGACAGGGGCATTTGCTTTCACAGGTGTCATGCCGGTTAAACAGCTTGGGGTCGGTATTGCGGTTGCGATATTTATTGATGCTACCATCATCCGAATGGTTCTTGTTCCTGCGTTGATGAAGCTGCTTGGCGACTGGAACTGGTGGTTTTTCGGGTTCCATCATAAAAAACATCCTGATCATGGTAAAAAGCCTGCTTGATTTTCCGTTACATGTGAAATGTCTCCAATAGCGTTTATTGGAGACATTTTAATTTGATTATAGAGAGCGTTTTGACCTATTAATGCCACTGCTGGGGAGATATTTGGGGACGGTCAACTTATAAAATGCAGCAGTGGACTTTTAGACTGTTTTTAAATGTTTTTCGCATACCGTTCATTAGGGATTTTACTTAAGACAACATACAGGCTTACCGGCTCATTGCCGTTATTATGGAATGCCATTTCATCTTCACTGTCTACATGAATTAGATCCGCCTCTGAAACCTCTGTCTCCAAGCCATCAATAATAATAGTCCCTCGACCCGTCACTACATATAAATAAACCTCTGTCCCTGGATGCTTATGTGTCGGGAGCGCCTGGCCGGGAAGGAAATTCAAAACGAATGCAGTCGTTTCCCCTTTTTTATAAATGATTCTTTTCGTAAATTTTTCTTCGCTGTATTCCATAAACGCTTTAACTGAATTCTTTTCCATAGCAAAGATCCTCCTTACTAATCCTCAAAATACATTTTAAATGAAAAGCATTTTCAATTAAGTGAACCATATCACTTTAAGTATTATGTCACAAATGATACATAATTAAAGAAAAGCAAAAGCGCCCGTTTAGTGAAGTACACTAGTGGATTGGCGCTGCAGATGGACAAATGAAAAAGCCAGCCCGACAATTCCCCGGCTGGCTTTCTCCATTATGCTATTTCAACTCCTGCAAGGGCTGCCCCCTTCTCAAGCGCCAGCTTATTGACCTCAATTAAATGATGTTTATTTTCTGAAAGTACCTTTTTTAATGATTCAATCACAGATTCAGTCGAGACAATTTTCGTAAGCTCAAGAAAAGCTCCCAATAATATCATGTTAGCAACTCTGGAGTTGCCAAGGTCGTTGGCCAAATCCGTCGCAGGCAATTCAATGATGTTAATATCCTTTCTTTCTGATACCCGCATAACAAGCGAGGAGTTAATAAGAAGCAGCCCGCCGGGACGAACACGAGGTTCAAATTTATCGAATGATGGATTATTTAACACAATAGCCGTTGATGGCGCCGTTACGAGCGGTGACCCAACTGGTTCATCGCTTACAACAACCGCACAATTCGCTGTACCGCCCCGCTGTTCAGGTCCATAAGACGGGAGCCAGGAGACACCTTTTCCTTCAAGCATGCCCGCATAGGCAATCAACTGCCCCATGGACATTACTCCTTGCCCTCCGAAACCGGCAATAATAATTTCTTCCAGCATTCCTATTTCCCCCCGTCCTTGTTTTTATAAACTCCAAGAGGATAAACCGGAACCATGTTTTCCTTTACCCATTCAAGCGATTCGGCCGGGTCGAGTCCCCAGTTTGTCGGGCAGGTGGACAAGACTTCGATCATGGAAAAACCTAATCCCTTTTTCTGGGTTTCGAACGCTTTTTTGATTGCTCTTTTTGCCTTTTGAATATGCGGCACATCATGGGTGGATACCCGCTCGATATAAGCGGCTCCGTCTAAAGTTGAAATCATCTCGCAAACCCTGATTGGCGAGCCCTGGATGCTTACATCACGGCCGAATGGGGTTGTGGCCGTTTTTTGCCCGATTAAGGTGGTCGGTGCCATCTGCCCGCCTGTCATTCCATAAATCGCATTATTGACGAAAATGACGGTTATATTTTCGCCCCTTGCAGCAGCATGGATGGCCTCACTGATACCAATGGAGGCCAAATCTCCGTCACCTTGATAAGTGAAAACAAACCGATCCGGCAGCACACGCTTGACCCCAGTTGCCACAGCCGGTGCCCGCCCGTGGGCAGCCTGGGTCATATCACAATTAAAATATTCATATGATAAAACCGAACAGCCGACGGAGGCTACACCAACAGTATCTTCCAAAATATCCATTTCCTCCAATACCTCACCGACAAGGCGGTGGATGACACCATGGGTACAGCCTGGACAATAGTGTGTTGGATTGTCCGTTAACCCGCTCGTCTTTTTAAAAACAGTTTTCATTGTCGTCATACCGTAACACCCCCGGCAACCGTGATAATCTTATGATAAATTTCTTCCTGGGTTGGAACTACACCGCCGGTTCTGCCGAAGAAGTCAACAGGTGCATGACCGTTAACAGCAAGCCTGACATCTTCCACCATTTGGCCTGCACTCATTTCAACGGAAATATATGCTTTCACCTGATCCCTTGTTTCAATAAACGGTTTTTCCGGGAAAGGCCAGAGAGATATGGGTCTGATTAATCCGACTTTGATTCCTTCCTGGCGTGCCTTTTTAATGGCATTCATCGTGATTCTTGCCACCGTTCCAAAGGCAACCATGATATAGTCAGCATCATCTGTCATATAAGTCTCATAACGTACTTCTCTTTCCTTGATTTCAGCAAATTTTCTCTGAAGATTCCAGTTCCGTTTCTCCAGCCCATCAGCATCAAGCTCAAGTGATGTGATAATTTTCGGACCACCATCACCCCTGGTGCCGGTTGTCGCCCACTCTTTCTTTACTTCTTCTTTTTGCGGGCGTTCCGTAAATTCAACCGGCTCCATCATTTGCCCAAGCATGCCATCACCCATCAAAATAACCGGTGTCCGGTAACGGTCAGCAATATCAAATGCATCCTGTGTCAGATCGACAATTTCCTGCAGGCTTGCAGGAGCTAAAACTGGAATATTGTAATCTCCGTGCCCCCCGCCTTTTGTCACTTGGAAATAATCCGACTGTGCAGGCTGAATATTCCCGAGTCCCGGACCGCCCCGGACGATATTACAAATGACAGCCGGAAGCTCGGAACCGACTAAATAAGATATTCCTTCCTGCTTTAAGCTAAATCCGGGGCTAGATGACGAGGTCATAACCCTGACGCCGGTACTCGCTGCACCGTATACCATATTAATGGCAGCCACTTCACTTTCTGCCTGGAGGAACAAGCCCCCTGCTTCAGGAAGTCTTCTTGCCATATAAGCAACAAGTTCACTTTGCGGAGTAATCGGGTAGCCGAAAAAATATTTACATCCGGCATGCACTGCCGCCTCTGCGATTACTTCGTTTCCTTTCATTAACACTTTCCCCATACAAATTGCTCCCTTCCAATCACACAGTTTGCATAACTTTCACAGGCCGGTAAACAGAAATAACTGTGTCAGGACAAACCTGTGCACATTTTGCGCAGCTGATGCAGTTTTCCTGATTAACTACGGCAGCAGGACGGTAGCCTTTACCGTTTAAATAGTCTGCCATAAAAATAACATTTGTCGGGCATACCTGGACACAAAGACCGCAGGATTTGCAAATGTCTTCATTAAAAATGACTCTTTTCTCCATTCGGGTTCCCCCCCTTTCATTACTCCCAAGGCAATTTCATGTATCGTGTAATAAATACCACTTCGTGCTCTTTCGCAAAATCTGAAGCCTGCGCTTTCAAATGAGTTGAAATGGTTGTATACATTAAAGGAATTTGCAGTTTTTCAGCTGCCTGTCCAGCCAGCTGAAACCCGCAATCAATATCATTCATTGTTGTTTCGCTTCCGATATTGGTGTTATTAATAATGCCCGTTACCTTTAATCGTGCCGCTTTTTCAATCAGTTGAATGGTGTCCAGGGCACCCTCCAACGTGCTGACATAAGGCCTGTTCGCATTCAGTACAAAAATCAGCTCAGGGTGCAGATCTTTCCATTCATGATAATACTGCCCTAGTGCCGTTGCCCCGTCTTTATCGCCGCCGGCATCAATAATCAACCGGTACCTGCGGTCGTGCAAAACACGGTAAATTTCACCTGAAACAATCGGCAGGTCAGAAGTGGCCAGCCGATTCGCCGGAGCAATTAATTCCACATCATGAGCTTGAAAAATAGCGGCTGCATCCCTTGATCGAAAATAGGGATTGATAATATCGAGGTCATTAATGGCAACCATTTCATATTTCTTTTTTTCAGCTAAAGCCAAATTGATGGCGATCTCCGTTTTACCGCTTCCGAAGTGTCCTGATAAAATGCTGATTCTATTTTTGGGATTCAACGAATAGTGTCACTCCCTTCTTTGATGTATGTAAGCGTTTGCAACAGAAAACTTTATAAAAATTCCCAAAAGTACTATTACCTAATTATAAAATATCTATTACTTTCTTGCTTTGACCAATGTCACAGTTCACGAGATTGTAAGAAAAACGCAATTGCCATTATCATGATGAAAAAAGAAGCTCCGAAGAACTTCTTTTAAGACATAAAGGATAGAATTACTTTTTGCGGCAGATCTATTTCACTTTCAGCTTTTCTTTTTAATCGTTCACAGGATGGCATTTCATATGAAAAATCTTCCACACCAGCTGGAATAACTCCATCCTGCTGTAACTTCCGGAATACCTTTTGCATGGCATCCTCTGTTGTGATTGTTTGATCTGAACCGTCAAGCTGAAAACATTCCACACATGTTTCGATAATATTTTCATCAATTTGTTCTTGAGCAAAAACCAACTTTGCCCCAGCCATATTTTCTACTTCATGATTTTCTAATTCTATAATAGTGATGATGTTCATCTCGTTTTACCTCCGTTTTTTATATGGCTTTATTATAAATAATTTTCACTTGGTTTATAGTTAAAAATGTTTTTTTTCATTTTTTTTTCAAATGTTTTTGACAAATTTCTGTCCTTTTCTTAAAAAGATTTTCCAGTATTTTTTAAAATTGGCTATGTTAAAGCCCATTGTTAATTTTGCTTCAATCAATAATCACGTTTAATAAAGCCAAAAAATTGACAAAGATATTGTAAACATGCAGGAATTTGTAGAACTTTGTCAAATTAATAGTTTACAACACAAAGGGAGTGATTTTATGGAGCCATTAGTTAAAAACTTGATGCTAAATATCATGTTTATAATTTTTCCTCCTCTTCTATTGGTTAGTATCGGCGGCGAAAAAATAAAACAGTTCACAACGAGAACGCAAACGCTGATTTTAAATACTGTAGGAATCATTGCTGTCCTTTTCTGCATGGTTTTCCCGGTACAATTTTCCAGCGGATTTATGTTTGATTTGCGGCACATCCCCCTCATCATCTCACTGCTTATTTTAGGCTATAAAAAAAGTATTCCATTAATGATTGCGACACTTCTGATTCGATTCATAATTGGCGGAGAAGGATTTTATATATGGCTCATCGTCAATACCACAATGTTTTTGATGGTTCCGCAAGTTAAAAGCATCTATCATCAGGCTGCTTTATTAAAGAAAGTGTTAATAGCGACATCAGTTTCTGCATTTTTTTGTTTAATGGAGTTAACCATTTCCAAAATAGTTTCTTCCAATCTGCACTTATCTGGCCATTTCATGAATCATTTTGTCTTTGTTGAAATGCTTGGAATGGCACTTACTACCATCATCATCGAGTATGTCCGTAAAAATATGCGGCTGCAGGAGCTGCAAATTAAAGGTGAAAAACTAAAAGCTGCAGGTCAAATAGCTGCCGGGGTTTCTCATGAAATTAATAATCCATTAACAGTTACCAGAGGGTTTCTTCAGCTGCTAAGTGACGAGTCACTTTCACAGACAGAAAGAAACAATTACTTATCACTTGCTTTAAGTGAACTGGACCGCACCAAGGAGATCATGGAAAACTATTTAATTTTGGCCAATCCGTATCAAGGAAATAAAGAACAAGTAAACTTGAAAGAGGAAATTCAATTAGTCGTGGAAAGCTTAGAGACATACGCAAATCATCATAACGTCACTATGAAAGTGAGCTGCCTGCATGATCATTACTTAGAAAGTGAACGTAAGAAAATTCATAAGCTGATGGTAAACATTGCGATGAATGCTATTGAGGCAATGGAAAACGGCGGACTTCTCTTTATTGAAATAAGCAGGGAAAAACGGAATATCAAAATGATTTTTCAAGATAATGGCATTGGGATGGCGAAAGAGCAAATTTCCAGGCTGGGTGAGCCTTTCTTTTTCTTCAATAAAAAAGGGACCGGAATTGGTCTGATGGTGGTCTAT
Source organism: uncultured Neobacillus sp. (assembly GCA_964400595.1). Classification (GTDB taxonomy): domain Bacteria; phylum Bacillota; class Bacilli; order Bacillales; family Cytobacillaceae; genus Neobacillus. Next base: position 20,880 of record CAYNUT010000040.1, read on the forward strand.
CGAATTGTTCAATCCCTTGGAGGGGAAATCCAGATTATGAGTACGCTTAACAAAGGAACAGATGTAAAAATAACAATCCCTGCAGCTGTTTATCATAATCCTTAAAGAAAAACAAATACTACTGATACCTTTAACAAAGCGTACCAGGAGGTCATCACCTTGCCCAAAAAATGGGGTTCTTTTCTGCTCGTCACACTCATCCTGCTTTGGCATTTACCCGCTCATCGAATAAACGCCGGCGCGAGTCCCCCGGTTAATACTGGAATAGTCGATTTACGGATTCTTGAAACGACCGATTTACATGCAAATTTGGTCAATTATGATTATTATCAAACGAAAGTGGATAACCGAGTAGGTCTGGTAAAAACCGCTTCTCTTATCCATCTGGCAAGAAACGAAGTTAAGAATTCTTTGTTGTTCGATGATGGCGACCACTTAAAAGGAAATCCGCTTGGCGAGTATTTAGCAAGAATCAGGGGGATAAACAGCGGAAAAACACATCCGGTATACCGTGCCTTTAATTATTTACAATATGATGCGATTGCCATTGGCAATCACGAGTTCAACTATGGATTGAAGTTTTTAAAAGCAGCTCTTAAAGGGGCAAAAATGCCTGTTGTTAATGCAAATGTTTTTTCTGTTAAAAAAAATAAACCGTACTTTACTCCCTATGTGATTTTAAAAAGGAAGGTTGTTGATCAAGGCGGTTTCACACATGAATTGAAAATCGGTGTAATAGGGTTCATGCCGGTGCAAATCATGAAATGGGACCGGCCGATTCTAGAAGGGAAAGTTTATGCGAAACCCATTGTCGATGCGGCCAAGCATTTTGTCCCTATGATAAAAGCAGAAGGTGCAGATATTATTATTGCCTTAGCCCATACTGGCATCAGCAGTGAACCCTATCATCCTGAAACCGAAAACGCCGTTTATTATTTAACGCAAATCCCTGGAATTGATGCCGTATTGGCCGGACATTCCCACAGCGTCTTTCCGGGCCCTGTCTATCAGGAAGTAAGGAATACAAACCTTGAAACTGGTAACATTAACGGGAAACCTGTTGTCATGGCAGGGGCTTTTGGGAACCGTTTAGGCATTATTGATCTTACCCTTGTCAAAAGGAATGGAATGTGGAGGATGATGAAGGGAAAATCCTTTACAAAATCCATTGTCGATGAAAAAGGAAAATCCCTCGTAAAGAGGGATAAAGGTTTATATCAAATTGTTAAACCGGAGCACCAGGAAACGGTGGATTTTATTAAAAAGTTGGGAATGTAAGCGGATAAATTTTAATGGTTTATTCATGATTTATCCATTGTTTTTATGCTATAGATAAATAAAATAATAATTGTTGTCCGGCTCACCAGGCTCTGGCTGCTAATTTCAACTGATGAAATTGGCTGCTATGATGGTTCCCGGACAACGTCTACATAATTTTCCTTTACATACAGGGTATACTTTAATAAAATGAAGGTAAAAATAGGAACGGTAAAAATAATGGTGGAGTCTGACAAATCGGGCTCCATTTTGCATTTTTACACCGTTATCATTGTTGGAGTGAGGTCAAACGATGTCAACACAAGCGATTATTGCACTAGGCATATTTCTCGTTACATACGCTTTTATCATCACAGAAAAAATCCACCGAACCATCATTGCCATGGCCGGCGGAATCCTAATGGTTTTACTTGGCATTATCGGGCAGGAAAAGGCCCTCCACCATATTGACTTTAATACCCTCGGTTTATTGACCGGGATGATGATTATCGTCGCCATTACGGCGGAGACGGGTCTTTTCAAATTCATAGCCATATGGGCGGCGAAAAAAGTAAAGGGAGACCCATTAAAAATTCTGCTTGCCTTAGGAACCATTACTGCATTTGGCTCAGCTTTTTTAGACAATGTCACTACTGTTCTCTTAATGGTACCCGTCACCTTCAGCATCACAAGGCAATTGCGGGTCAATCCGCTTCCTTTTTTAATCACGGAAATCATCGCCTCAAATGTTGGCGGAACATCAACCCTTATTGGGGACCCGCCGAATATTATGCTTGGCAGTGCTGTTAAAGAACTTACCTTCATGGCATTTATTAATAATCTTACAGCTATCACTTTTTTTATTTTATTTGTCAATATTGCCATTTTAGCTTTTATATATCGAAAACAGCTAAAAGCACCGGCGGAATTAAAAGCAAGTTTAATGGAGCTGGATGAAAAGGAAGAAATTAAAGACAAATCATTATTGATTAAATCACTGATCGTATTAGGTCTGACAATACTTGGATTTTTTCTCCATCAGCTGCTTCATGTCGAATCAGCCACTGTGGCATTAGCTGGAGCATTTCTCTTGCTTCTAATGACCGGAGAAAAGTATTTGGACAAAGCTTTTACAAAAGTGGAATGGACGACGATTTTCTTTTTTATCGGGCTGTTCGTTCTTGTTTCAGGGTTGATTGAAACAAGGGTCATTTCCTTATTGGCGGATAAAACGGTCCATCTTACAGGGGGGGATGTAACTTCAACCTCCATATTAATATTATGGGTCAGCGCGATTGCTTCTGCATTTATTGATAATATTCCATTTGTTGCGACAATGATTCCGATGATTAAAGATATGGGAGACTTGGGTATCCAAAATCTTGAACCATTATGGTGGAGCCTTTCCCTCGGAGCATGTCTTGGCGGAAACGGGACATTAATTGGGGCAAGTGCAAACGTGATTGTTGCCGGGCTTGCTGCCAAAGAAGGCCACCCGATTACGTTTGTAAAGTTTTTGGTCATTGCTTTTCCATTAATGATTCTGTCAATTATCATTTGTACCATCTACATTTATCTGCGCTATTTAATTTAATGGGGGACGGAGAAGGAACTTCATTGGGTAAAAGGAAAGCGCAAGCGTAAGGTTTACAGGCTGCCATATAAATGGCAGCCATTTTTTTAAATGACCAGAAGATTGCTCATGACTTCGGTTATTGACTCTTTTATATCAATAGGCTTGGAAATATAATAACCTTGTCCATAGTCACAATCACCCAGCTGCAGAAAATTTAACTGTTCCAGCGTTTCAACACCTTCCGCCACAACTTTTAATTTGAGATTACGGGCCAGGGAAATGACTGTAGATGCAATTGAACTATTGGCTTCATCCCATTCCAGATTCATAATAAATGATCTATCAATTTTCAAAATATCAATTGGGAATTTTTTTAAATAACTTAATGATGAAAAACCTGTGCCAAAGTCATCAATCGAAATTGTAATACCGAGCGCTTTCAAATTTTTCAGCACAATGGCGGCTTCCTCAGGCTCCTTCATAATAGTGCCCTCGGTTAATTCCAGCTCCAGAGCACTTGGCGGCAGCCCGGTCTCAAAGAGAATGGCGCTGATTAATCCTTCAAGATTCTGCTTTTGAAATTGCTGCGGCGATATGTTGACACTAACCGATAGTTCCGGATAACCTGAACTATGCCATTGATTACACTGATAACACGCCTCACGAAGCACCCATTCCCCAATAGGTACTATTAAACCGGATTCCTCCGCAATTTCAATAAATGAATCAGGATAAAGCAGCTGTCCATCACTGTTTTTCCATCTGATCAGCGCCTCCATTCCGGAGATTTTCCCAGTTTTCAAATCCAATTTCGGCTGATAGTGAAGAATAAACTCGTTATTTTCCAGCGCCCTTCTTAACTGAAGCTCCATGTCCATTCGCGTTATGGCATTTTCCTTCATGGAAGAAGCGAATAATGAGTAGCAATTTCTCCCTTTGTCTTTTGAATAATACATGGCAAGGTCAGCATTTTTTATCAAGGAACTAATATCTTCCCCATGAAAGGGAAACAAGCTGATCCCAATGCTTGCCGATATATTAATATTTTCTCCATAAATACTGAAAGGTTCTTCCATGACCCTTAAGATATGTTCGCCTATCTCAAAAATATCTTCAGGCCTTAATAAATTAGGGATTAATAAAATAAACTCATCCCCGCCGAATCTTGATACAATAACCTCCTCGTCCATGGCGCTTCTAAGTCTGCCAGCCACGGATTGCAGCAGTAAATCACCTGCGTGATGGCCTAAACTATCATTAATAACCTTAAATTGGTCCAAATCAAGCAGCAGAACTCCAAGCATCTTTTTTAGGTGGTCTTCTTCGGATTGATATTTCTCCAGGTAATCACTAATAAACCATCGATTGGGAAGCCCCGTCAGAGCATCATGATAGGCCATATGGGCAATTTTCTTTTCGGCTTTTTTCAAATCTGTAATATCTATGCCAAATCCAAGCATAAATTCTTCCCCTGATTCTGGTAGATGGATAATCGTTTTGCCGTCATACATAAATATTTCCTTACCCTGAAAGCTGCCCATTGTTTCACTTGTGATCAAGCTTCCCTTTTCCCAAACCTCAAGATCCATTTTGGCAATATATTCCGGTAAAAAATCAAACACCGTTTTGCCTACCAATTCCTCCAGATTCACTCCGTGCAGCCTACATGTCTGTTCATTGGCAAAGACCGTCCTGCCTTCCCGATCTTCTAAAAAGACATTAATTGGCAAGGCATCCAGAACCTTTGAATGGAGGGAAGTATTATCCCGAAGCTTTTTTAATAGCTCTTCCTGTCTATTTTCAAGTTCTTTTATTCTTAATTGCAGCTTTTGTACATCCTCATTATGTAGGGATTTCTGGTTCATGCAAGGATCCCGCCCTTATTAGCCTGTTTTAAGTCACTACTATAAACATATTATAAAATTTGTATTTCTGTTAGGTTTGTATATTTCTAACAATTTAATGAAAATAGTCACTTAATGTTCATGAACTTCACCCATTGTTCAAGATTGGGCAAAGATAATTTTTTATAATATAGATAATGCTTAAATATTATTAAATGGAGCGTGTGAAAATGGAGAAATTACTTTATATAACAGCAAATCCAAAGGGATTGGAAAAATCAAAGGGCATGAAAATCGGCGAGGCATTTCTTGAATCCTTCCATCAGGAACGTCCGGATGTTGAGATGAAGAAGATCGATTTATTCGCTTTAGATTTTGTACAGATGGATGCCGATTTAGTTTCTGCCCGTGGAAAATTGGCCGGCTATGGATATACCTTGGATCAGTTATCAGAAGCTGAAAGAGAAAAAATCGTCAAAATGCATGCTTTAGCTGATGAGTTTATCAGTTATGACTACTTTGTATTTGTTTCACCAATGTGGAATTTAAATTCCCCTGCCGTATTAAAGGCATTTCTCGATAACTTGTTTATTGCCGGTAAAACATTTGCACATACGCCAACAGGGCCAAAAGGACTTTTGACCAATAAAAAAGCCATCCATATTCAAACAAGGGGCGGAGCATACACCGGCACACCAATGGAGGCACTCGAATCCGGTGACCGTTATATAAAAATTGCCCTCAACTTTCTTGGCATCGAGGTTATGGATTCCGTTATTTGTGAAGGATTTGACCTTTATCCGCAGAGGGTTTCGGAATTAGTCGAAGCAGGAAAAGAAAAAGCAGCTGCAGCGGCAAAAGAAATGGCAAAAGACTTCCTAGCGGTTCAAGTTTAAATGTAATAAGTAAAGGGCTTCCTCTTACGGGAAGCTCTTATTTTTTTATTCCGCCTTCATTCATAAAAAGATTGGTAAAAAATCTGTCTAGTTTTGTCATAAATATGAAAATCATTGTATAATTGGAAAAGAAAAAATATTTGAGAATCCACTATATTACGTGCCGTCTAGGAGTAAACATATGCTAAAAGATTTTTTTGCCAATGCTGCCCTGTTAATTGCTTCATTCTCGTTGATGGGTGCATTTTTTAAAAATAAACCATTACAACCCGCCTCGCCCTTATTAACGAAGCTTTACTGGGGCTTAAGCCTGGGATTACTCGGTAATATCCTGATGCTTTTTAGCATACAAATTAAACCTGGCCTCATTGCTGATTTACGTCATTTGGCAATTGTCATCGCGGCTGCATTTGGCGGCTTTGTTCCAGCGCTGCTATCCTCAATCATAATTGCACTGGGCAGATTAATTCTTTTTGGAATCAATCAAAGTAACATCCTCCCGGCACTAGGGGTTCTGGTGACTGGAATTATATGCGGGGGGATCTCCAAAATTAAGTATCATCGTGCTGTTAAGGCATTTTTCATGAATATCATAGGGCTTGTGATCATATCCATTATTCTTTATCAACGAATTGATGAATGGAAAGTATTAGAGCATGTATTAAGTGCGCATTTCACATTTTCTTTAACAGGGGGATTTATTGCCTATCATTTTTTCGTGTTTATGGCCAAATCAAACGAAGCTCAACGCCAATTAAAAAGTAGTCTCATAAAGTTAAAGGAAACGGAAGAACGATTTCGTTTAATAGCTGAAAACTCTAGTGATATGATCACGATGCATAATGAAAAGCAAGAATATATTTACATATCCCCTGCAGTCAAGGAAATCATTAAATATGAATATCCTGAGCTTTTAGGAAAAAAAATGGAGGATTTCATTCACCCGGATGATCTTGCATTAACCAAACAAATGTTTGAAAAAGCACTATTTGACGGCGAGGCAGATGTATCCTACAGATACCGTTCTAAATTAGGAGATTATGTTTGGATTGAATCTACCTTAAAGAGTGTCCATTTTCAAGAAGATGGCAGCAAACGGGTGATTATCGTTTCCAGGAACATAACAGATAGGAAACTTACAGAACAAAAATTGCAGGAAGCAAATGAGCTGCTCAATCGCCTTTCCTATATGGATGGACTTACCGGAATAGCCAACCGCAGATATTTTGACGAAATATTAGAAAAAGAGTGGGCGGATTCCTTAATAACTCAAAACCCAATCACGCTGATTATGTTCGATATTGATTATTTTAAAAAGTACAATGATACCTATGGTCACTTAACCGGGGATTATTGTTTACAAACAATCGCACATGCCATTAATGAATTGATTCCGGAGGATACAGGATTTACACTATGCCGGTACGGTGGTGAGGAATTTGCCCTCATCTTACCCGGAGCTTCTCTGGAAAAAGGGATTAACATGGCACATGACATCCAA
>CAYNUT010000041.1:0-27394 GCA_964400595.1 uncultured Neobacillus sp.
GGCTAAAACAGGTGCAGGAAAAAAATATAACTTTTTGCCTATAAAAATAGAGGTATTAAGAAGATTATAAATTATGGAATAGTGAACATTTTCTTACAAGTTATAAATTTCAATTACTTTATATCGTAATAGTATAAAATAGTAAAATAGGGGAAAGGCATCTTTCCCCTTTAAATAGTCGTTGATTTGTGAAGTTATTAACAAACTTTTTGTGCTACTAAGAGTTGATAAGAGAGTATATTCTTTGGGAGTTGGTGACTAATATGGAAAAAAGGAAGGTTGTCATAGTTGGTGGAGGCATCACTGGTTTAGCTTCCGCTTATTACCTTCAAAAGGAAATAAAAGAGAGGGATTTGCCCTTTGAAGTAAAGCTTTTTGAAGCGAGTGACCGTTTTGGCGGTGTGATTAATACAGTGAAAAAGGATGGATTTATTATAGAAAAAGGGCCCGATTCCATTCTTGCACGGAAAGCTAGTGCCCTTAAATTAATAAAAGAAGTGGGACTGGAAGATAAGGTTGTTTCGAATACGGCAGGGAAATCTTATATTTACGCACGAGGAAAGATCCATACTATGCCAGAGGGTGCATTCATGGGGATCCCTACCCAAGTTACTCCTTTTGTGTTTTCGGGTCTCTTTAGTCCAATTGGAAAAATAAGAGCAGCAGGTGATTTTATTTTGCCAAAGGGTCAAGCCAAAGAGGATCAGTCACTTGGTGAGTTTTTTAGAAGAAGGCTTGGAGACGAGGTCGTCGATAATTTAATTGACCCGCTGCTATCAGGAATATATGCAGGAGATATCGACCGGCTAAGCTTAATGTCATTGTTCCCTATGTTTTATCATATGGAGCAAAAACATCGAAGTCTTGTTCTTGGATTGAAAAAAACGATGCCGGCAGCCCCTAAACCTGTAAAAAAAGAGCCTTCAAGAAAAGGGATGTTTATTTCTTTATCTTCCGGCCTGGAATCGTTGGTTGAAGAGCTAGTGAAGCGCATGGATGAGGGGTCCGTATGCAAAGGGATATCCGTAGACAAAATTATTCGAAACCAGAACCACTATACCATTTCCTTTTCAAATGGCATGGTTGAGCAGGCTGACAGCGTAATCATTGCGACGGAACACTTCCATGCCCAAAAAATGCTGTCTGAGTATTCCTTCATGAGAGAGTTTGAGGAGATGCAGTCCTATTCCGTGGCAAACGTTGCCATGGCCTTTCCGAAGTCAGCAATTAAACAGGATATCGAAGGGACAGGGTTTGTAGTGTCAAGAAAAAGTGATTTTAGAATTACTGCCTGTACGTGGACGCATAAAAAATGGCCTGAGACAACTCCAAAGGATATGGCATTATTACGCTGTTATGTTGGAAAACCAAATGATCAAACAGTCGTTAATTTATCTGATGAGGAAATTATTAATATAGCTTTACGGGATTTAAATAAAACCATGAACATTACAGAAAAGCCTTTGTTTCATATAATCACAAGGTGGAAAAAGGCCATGCCGCAATATAATGTTGGTCATTTGGAGCGGATGAGGAAAATTAAGGAATCACTTGCGATGGAATTGCCAGGTGTTTTCCTTGCTGGAGGCTCTTATGAGGGTGTAGGTATTCCTGACTGTATTGACCAGGGTGAAGCAGCGGTTAAAAAAGTTCTGGAATTTTTGAGTTAATTTTTCAGTTTTTCAGTGTGTATGACTATCTAATATTTGGTTGATTGAATGAGAAAAAAACATCAGCATGAAAACAAACGAGACAATGTCCCGTTTGTTTTTTTAATTGTTTTAAAAGTACAATTGACATTCTTATAATGATAGATCCATTTTAGAGAAGTTAGCAAGTCATTGGTTCAATTTAGAAAATAAGCAGGTAATATTGTTACTCACTTTTAGGCTCTACCAATTTGTAGCCGACTCCACGAAGAGTTTTAATATATTCAGGCCTCTTTCCTTCTTTAATTTTGTCTCTTAAATGTGAGATATGTACATCAACAATTCTAGTATCACAGGAAAAATCATATTCCCACACAGCGTTTAGCAACTGATCCCGCGTTTGTACCCGATCCTTATTTTGTGCTAAATAAAGGAGCAATTCAAATTCTTTTAATGTTAAATCGAGGAGATTTCCTTGGAAGTAGGCTTCAAAGTGTTTAGGATAGATTAGTAATTCACCAATTATTATATTCGTTTCTTCTATTTCGATAACATTATTAGCTTGGGTTTGAATCTGAATCCTTCTAAGGATTGCTTTTACCCTGGCAATTACCTCTCTAGGGCTAAATGGTTTTACCATATAATCATCAGCACCAAACTCAAGACCTAAGATTTTATCAAGTTCATCATCTTTAGCTGTAAGCATTAATATTGGAGTCATGATCTTATCTTGACGCAGCTGCTTACATACTGTTATTCCATCTAACCTAGGAAGCATTACATCCAATATGATAAGATCTGGAGATTCGCTTTTAGCAAGTCTTTCCCCATCTATACCATCCATTGCTGTAATGATTTCAAACCCTGCCTGTCCCAGATTATATTGCAGCAAAGTAACTATTGATGGTTCATCATCGACAATTAGTATCTTTTTTTTCATATTATCCCCCGATATATAAGGTACTATGACTTCAATAATATAAAACCAAAATCTTCAAACTTTTCGCTAATTTACGAGTGATTCCTATTCCTATTCTATTAAACAATTGTTAACGGATTTTAAAGTTAATGTAAAGAAATATTAAATTTAGGAGTGTTCTTACAATTTTTTTTGCAAGTTTACAAGGAATTAATTTAATTTTACCTATTTTCAACATATTGGAAACGCTCGGTTAACATTCATTTTATTAAATAGAAATGTAAGAAATGATCTATAAGAGGAGGAGAACAATGGTAAAGAAGCGTTTCAGCAAAAAAGCGGCTGCAATGGCACTGGGAATAGCACTTGCAATTCCTGCATTAACACCTGCTGCAGCAGGCAAAGGACATGTTACGATTGATTCTGTACGGATTAATGGGATGGAAGCACCGAAAACGATTGAACAAATGGTTCAAACCTATACGACCGCATCTATTGAAGTGAAGTACAACACCGGTGAAGTAAAGAATTTTCCACTTTCTTATAAGCGGCTTTTTAAGTCTGAAGATCATGCAGCAATAAATAAAGGCAAGCTGATTCCTGCCGGGACACCGATTGATGTAAACGGGGATCCAATCATGGATATGAGCGTGGAAGGGAAACCTGCTTATTATATATCAGATGCTCCTGATTCCAATAGTTTGTTAAACCCAATAAATGGACAGCTTTACATGGTAACCCATTATGAATACCAGACAATTGATGCAGCAGGAAAGTCAGCGTATGGCATTGTTCCTGCATCCATGTCATTATCCACGCTGGAACAAGATAAGAAAACCGGTGAACTTACACCTACAGAGGTCAAGAAAATTGATTTTTCTAGTGTGAATGGACTCTGGATTCCCTGTAATGGTTCTCTTTCTCCATGGAATACTCATTTAGGTTCAGAAGAATATGAGCCAGATGCACGCAGTTTTGAATTTGACCCGAATTCATCTGCAAGAACATGGACAGAAAGCTTTGCTAAGCTTTATTTTGGTGACAAATCTAAAGCAAATCCTTATTTTTATGGATTTGTTCCTGAAATTAAGGTAGATAAGGATGGATCAGCATCTGTTTCAAAACATTACAGTACGGGCCGTTTCTCACATGAATTGATGAAGATGATGCCGGATAACCGGACTGCGTTCTTTGGAGATGACGGTTCCTATACCACTATGTTTATGTATGTGGCAGATAAAGCGAAGGATCTTACAGCCGGCACACTTTATGCAGCAAAATTCCACCAGACCGGTATAGAAAATGGCGGAGCTGGTAACTTAGAATGGATTAAACTTGGTCATGCCTCCGATGAGGAAGTCAAAAAAATAACCGACAGCGGTATTAAGTTCAGTGATATTTTCGAGATTTCTTCCGAACCAAAGGAAGGTTTTAAAGCCATAAAGCAATATTCATACGGCAAGACAGAATATTTAAAACTAAAGCCAGGCATGGAAAAAGCAGCTGCATTTTTAGAGTCCCGCCGTTATGCAGCAATCCTTGGAGCGACTTCAGAATTTAATAAAATGGAAGGTGTAACCTTAAACGAAGAGGATAAAAAAGTTTACATTGCCATTTCCGATCAAAGTAATGGGATGATTGAAAACGCAGCAGATCCAGCCGATGATATAAAACTGCCAAAAAAGAAATCAGGTGTAACGTATCAATTGAATTTAACAGGTGGGCAAAAAGACAGGACTGGCAAAAAGATTAATAGTGAATATGTTGCAGCAAGTATGTCAGCATTAATCTCTGGAGAAGACTCCCCGTCTCCGGATCCTTACGGAAATTCAGCGAATGTAAATAAAATAGCCAATCCTGACAATTTAAGCTATTCAGAAGCTCTAAGAACCCTGTTTATTGGTGAGGATAGCGGAATGCATACAAACAATTTTGTCTGGGCTTATAATATTGATACGAAGGAATTATCCAGGATTTTATCCGTTCCAGCTGGAGCTGAAGCAACAGGTCTATTTGCTGCAGATAACCGCAATGGATACTCTTACATTATGAGTAATTTCCAGCATCCTGGGGATGAATTAGAAAGCAAAAAAATCACGGCAGTGGATAAAAATGAATTAGAACAGGCAATAGAAAAAGAAATTGGAATTAATCGTACCGGTGGAGTAGGCTATATTAATGGAATGCCTTTTCTTGAAGACTTGCAAAATACGAATCGCGATCTAAAAAGCAATTTGAAAAAATAAAAAACCTAGCAGAATATGTTAAGTTGACTATTTGACTCCGGTAAACTTAGGTTACCGGAGTTTATAGTTATTTACACATATTTAAAAAACATTTACTTAACCTTTACAAGTAATTAATTCGCCATTAATACTTATCCTCTATAGTAATGATTGTAAGGGAAAAAAATATTCATAAACTCAAATGAATTAATGGGAGGAAATTTGGCAAATGAAACAATTAAAACATTTAAGCCTTCTTACATTACTTGCAGCATTAATGGTTTTTATGGCTGCATGTGGAGGCGAAACCTCAACTAAGAAATCAGAAGGGGATGCTGGCAAGAAAGTACCTAAAACGGAAGAAAAAAAGGAACTTTCGGGCTCACTAGTCATATCTGGCTCATCAGCAATGCAGCCATTAGTAGCAGCTGCTGCAGAGGAATTCATGGCAGAAAATCCAAATGTCGATATTCAAGTAAATGCTGGTGGATCTGGTACAGGATTGTCACAAGTCTCTGAAGGATCAGTTCAAATTGGTAACTCAGACGTATTTGCTGAAGAAAAGGAAGGAATTCCTGCTGAGCAATTAGTTGACCATAAAGTAGCAGTAGTAGGAATGACTGCGGCTGTGAACCCTAAAGTTGGCATTAAGAATATTAAAAAAGAAGATTTAATTAAGGTTTTCACTGGAAAAATCACAAACTGGAAAGAACTCGGCGGAAAAGACCAAAAAATCGTCCTGGTAAATCGTCCTGATTCTTCTGGTACTCGTGCAATATTCAATAAATTTGCTTTGGATGGCGCGGCACCAGCAGAAGGAATTACGGAAGATTCATCAAACACAGTTAAAAAGATTATTAATGAAACAGATGGAGCCATTGGTTATCTAGCATTCTCCTACTTTACAGATGATACAGTAACACCACTTGCCATCGACGGTGTTGAACCAACTGCAGAAAATGTACAAACAGGTAAATTTCCTGTATGGGCATATCAGCATTCATATACGAAGGGTGAGCCAACTGAATTAGCAAAAGCTTTCCTCGATTTTATGATGTCAGATGTTATTCAAAATGGTCTGTTACAAGAACAAGGATATCTTCCTGTGACAAAAATGCAAGTTGAACGTGATGCTAAAGGAAATCAAACAAATAAATAAATATATTTTTGGTTCAAAAAGGTAAGTGCTTTAATGCATTTACCTTTTTTGTGTTTGACAGGAAAAGGCTCAATTTTAGTGAATTTTAAGGTTACATTTCCAAAAATGAATAAAATCGAAATTTTTTTGGAATGTCATAAAATGATATTGACAATCATTCTCATTCAAAATAAAATAATCAGTGTGAAGGCGATAATGAAATTCGTTATCAATTAACCTATCAAAATATGATTATTTAACAAGGAGGATCCAATGGGTAAAAATCTTCTAGGAAAAATTTCAATCCTTCTATTAATAGTAGCTTTGGCGATACATAATCCTGTTTTAGCTGCTGGAAGTCCCAGTGAAGATTTAAAAGCTGCCGAGGGTTCCGTTGATCAAGCTATTGATGATGCTTCAAAAGAAGATTTAGCGGAAGCAGAAAAAGCATATGATCAGTTTAATAAAACATGGCGGCAAATTGAGGGAGGGATCAAAGGAGAATCAGCAACCGCCTATCGCGATATTGAATCGAATATGGGAAAAGTGGTCTATGCTTTTACGATAAAAAAATCTGACCAGGTGCTGCAGGCATTACAGGGTCTGAAAACTGTTAATGAAAAATTTATTAATGGCGGCTATCCAAAAGAGGCAGGATTTAAGAAAAAAGATCTGACACTAGATGATTTTATACTAATTCTCCAAAAGACAAAAAAGCAAGTTGCAGAACATAACCAACCCCAAGCTTTAGAAAGTATAAAGGAAGCAAGTGACAGCTGGTTAAGCGTTGAAGGAACGGTTGTAGCCCAATCAGCTTCAGTATACAGTGATTCCGAAAGAGATTTGGTTACAGTTCAGGCTATGCTTAGTGCCAGTCCTCCAAATTATAAACAGGCAAATAAAACAATTGATGATATGGTCAAATACCTTACTCCTCTTGCTGATAAATCCGAATATACCTATTGGGATGCAGCGATGATTCTGATTCGTGAAGGCTTAGAAGCGCTTCTTGTAGTTATTGCCCTAATGTCTTTTGTGAAAAAGTCAGGCGAGAAAAAGGGAAAAGGCTGGATTTGGACTGGAGTTTTGGGAGGTCTTGCAGTTAGCGTTATTCTTGCCATTGTTGTAAAATTTGTCATTTCATCCGGTGCTTTTGGAAGTAACAATGCCCTGATCGCGGGATGGACAGGAGTTTTTGCAGCAGTCATGTTATTGTACATGAGTTACTGGCTCCACAGTCAGTCTAATATTGCCGATTGGAATCGCTATATAAGGGAAAAAAGTCAAACGGCATTATCAACTGGAAGACTTGTTTCTCTAGGAATTCTTGCTTTTCTTGCCGTGTTTCGGGAAGGAACCGAAACGGTATTGTTTTATATTGGGATGGCAAGCCAAATTAAGGTTCAGTCATTACTAATTGGTTTTCTTATAGGGGCAGGGATCCTTGGAGTTATAGCCTATCTAATGGTTTTTGTTGGCTTAAAATTACCGCTTCGGCCGTTCTTTATGGTATCAAGTGTGATTGTATTTTATCTCTGTATCAAATTTACTGGAATGGGGATTCACAGCTTGCAATTAGCCGGGTTAATCCAAACAACTAGTGCTGATATCCCAAGTATTGAATTTTTTGCCTTGTATCCATCATGGGAAAGCACGATTCCGCAAATCCTGTTAGTTTTTGGTGCAGTAATTCTTCTTTTTATACAAAGTTTCAAGAGTAAAAAATTCATCACAGCTAATAACAACTAATATCGAGAAAGTGGGAAATGAACAATGAAAAAATTATCATCAATGGTTTTAGCAATTGGATTAGGCAGTGCACTAGTTTTAGCAGGCTGCAGTTCTGATGACAATAAGGTTTCTGAAGGTGTCAATAAAATGCTGGATACAACAGGGCAATTATCAAAAGCGATTGACAGCAGTGATCAGGCAAAAGTGAAAGAAGTTGGTCCGAAACTGGAAGATCAATGGTCTTCATTTGAAGATGATGTCAAAAAGGATAACAAGGATTTATATGAAAAAATTGAAAAGTATCTTGACCCGACTATTGCAGGTTCAGAAGCAGCAGCCCTTGATAAGGAAGCACTTGGAGAGTTAAATGATCAATTGACTGACGCCTTGAAAGAACTGGAAAATAAAACTAAATAGTATTTTTTTGAAAAATATGCCAAAAAAAAGGTTTCCTTTCAATTAGGAAACCTTTTTTATGTCCAATGTCATTAGCATAATAACAGAAAAATATCTAAAGATAATAGAAAGAATTTTACTTCATGAGGTGTTAAAAAATGGGGAAAGTCTGGCAAATTTATAAAACCGACTGGAAAAACATCCTTAGTGTTTCGATCGTTGCTTTAATGATTGGTGCTTTGGCACTTCTGCCTTCTGCCTATGCCTGGTTTAATATCAAGTCAATGTGGAACCCCTATGAAAATACCTCGGGAATTCAGGTTGCTGTTGCGAGCGAGGATGAAGGAGCAATTATTAACGGCAAGAAAATGAATGTTGGAAAGGATACAGTAAAAAATTTAAAAAAGAATCATCAACTTGGCTGGGTTTTTGTTAGCCGGAGTGAAGCCGTGCACGGGGTAGAACACGGGGATTATTATGCCTATCTTATCATTCCAAAGGATTTTTCGAAGAAACTTGCAAGCATATTGGAAAAGACTCCTCAAAAACCAGAAATATTCTTTGGGGTGAATGAAAAAATCAATGCGGTTGCGCCAAAGATCACTAGTTCCGGTGCTACAAGCGTGACAACTCAAATTAGTGAATCCTTTGTAAAAACTGTCAGTGATGCAATATTTTCCGGATTTTTTAAAGCAGGCGTTGAACTGGAGAAAAATTTGCCTTCTATCCTATCTGCTGAGAAACAAATCCTTGAATTAGAAATGGCACTTCCCAAGATTGAAGAAATGGGGAAGAAAGCAATCGAGCTGGAGAGTAAACTATCGGATATTCATGCAAAGGGCCAGCAAGTTATCGAGCTAGAGAAAAGAATACCAGAACTGGATAAGGCGGGCGACAGCATCTTAAAGGTAGAGTCAAAGTTACCACTAGTTAAGGATGCCGGTGAAAAAGTAGTTGCACTTCAAGGGAAGATTTCAGATATACAACAAACTGCTTCAGTCCTTGGAGATATTGTAACGGTCCTATCAGATGTGGAAGCCAAAATAAAACAGGCAATTGATAACGCGGGAATTGCTAGCCAGGCTGATACTTCAGGTGACCTTGCACAGTTAATTCAGTTATATAATCAATTGAAATCCATTCATGGCGTGATCCTTGACAGCCGTGCGAATCTTCAGCAAAAAGTGGACAAAGTAGTTGGAGATATTAACACAGCAGCCGACTTTATGAAAAATGAATGGCCGACTGTTGAACAAAAAATCCATAGAGCTGCTGATTTTGTTCGAAACGATTTGCCGGAAGTCAAGAACAATATCCACCAAGCAGCAAATCTTGTTCGGACTAAGCTGCCTGAAGTTGAGCATGTCATCCATAAAGCAGCGGATTTAGCAAGAAACGATTTACCAGGATTTGAAGAAAAGGTTAGGACAGCCGCAAATCAAATCAGAAGGTTTGAGGGCAGTGTGAATATAAATGATTTAATTCAATTTTTAAAGCATGACCCGCATAAGGAGAGTAGTTTCTTAGCAAAACCTGTGCTAATAAAAACAAAGAGGCTATTCCCGATTCCAAATTACGGTTCTGCCATGACGCCATTTTATACGATGCTCGCCCTTTGGGTAGGCGCTACACTTCTCGCTGCCTCTGTTAGTGTGAATGTTGCAAATAAAGAAAATCAGTACAGGGATTATCATCTATATTTCGGTAGGCTGCTGACCTTCCAAACAATAGGAGTATGTCAAGCAGCTATTGTTTCCCTGGGTGATTTATTTTTACTACATACATATGTGGTCGATAAACTCTGGTTTGTGCTGTTATGTATTTTTATCAGCATGGTGTTTATGACCATTGTTTATACTCTGTGTTCTGTTTTTGGTAATGTCGGAAAAGGCATTTCCATCATTTTTTTGGTGCTGCAAATCTCGAGTTCCGGGGCAACCTTTCCCGTTAGCTTAACTCCTTCCTTTTTTCAGAAATTAAATCCTTTTATGCCGTTCACATATGCGGTGAGTATGCTGCGTGAAACGGTAGGTGGAATGGTAAACGAGGTTGTAGTGAAAGATGTTCTAGCCCTTATTGTATTTGTTGGGATAAGTTTTCTCTTAGCCTTTGTCCTCAAAAGACCTTTAAGCAAATGGATTCATCGAACCGCAGAAAGGGCAAGATCAACAAAGTTGATTCCATAATTGAAGATGAACTAGAAAGGCGTGCAGGAATTTTTTTGCACGCCTTAAAATTTTTACTTTTATTCTGTTATTAATACTTCCGGAAGGAGAGCCTCAATATCTTTTACTATGACATTTGGTTTTGTAGATGGACTAAACCGTTTGATGACATTACCCTTTGCATCAACGAGGAATTTTGTGAAGTTCCACTTTACTGTATTAAATCCTAATAATCCAGGGGTTTGTTTTCTCAGATAGACAAATAACGGATGGGCATAGACCCCATTTACATCCACTTTTGCAAACATTGGGAAGGTGACGCCATAATTTAATTCACAAAAAGATTTAATTTCATTTTCACTTCCTGGGTCTTGGCTCATAAATTGATTGCATGGAAATCCGAGAACGACTAATCCTTTTTCCCGATAATTCTCGTAAACCTCTTGGAGCTCCTTAAATTGGGGTGTAAACCCGCACTTGCTCGCCGTATTGACAATAAGCATGACTTTTCCTTCAAATTGTTTAAGTGAAATTTCCTCACCATTAATGGTCTTTACACGATATTGATAAATGGACATCTTCTAATCCCCCTAATTATGTAATGTCGGTCTAAAATCAAAGATTAACAATAGATTAACATAAAATGTATGAATCTTCCAATAATAACAACCTTTTTGTCTGTTCTTAATAAAAAACCGTTTTATTCTTTCATTACTCTTTTCCCTATTTATTATTGTCTTACCTGACAATAGCCTATTCGACAAGACTCTCCTTAATTACATCAAAATAAAAAATAATCTGCTGAATACTGCCAGTAAAGGAAGTAACTTGTCTATCTAATTTGATTAATTATTAACAAACTGTTCGTTATAATGAATATTGTGGACGCCATTTTTTAAAAAAAGGTTAGGAGGGGAAACATGAAGAAGATTTTATCAAGTATTCTACTGAGTACGACATTATGTGTATCATCATTTCTTCCATTTGTGGGACAAACAGCTACATTTGCTGAACAAAAAGACGGGAAGGAATCAAGTATTGTAAGAGATGCCTATGATGTCCCGAAAATTTCAGCGAATACGGACGCAAAGCTATTTGAAAAATTAGGGTATACAGTGGCTTCTGATCGATTATGGCAGCTAGAAATCATTAAACGCGGGGCCAAAGGTAATCTGGCTGAGATTTTTGGACCAAATTACATAGCAGCTGACAAAAAAACAAGATTACAAGGTTATTCAGAAGAAGAATATATTCAGATTTATAATGTTATGAAACATAATGAACAAGAAGCTGTTAAATCATACGTCGATGGAATCAATAAAAGAATAGAAGAATGGAAGAGTAATCCTGACAAACTTCCGCTTGAATTCAAAACCTTAAAAATTATGCCTTCCAATTGGACGATTTCAGACTCCTTAGCTGCCGGGACGGCGATGATGAGGCGATTTGGTACGATTGGCGGGACAGAGATGAACAAGCTGGATGAATTGCAAAAGTTGATCCAGCGTTACGGGCAAGATGAAGGCTGGAAGATTTTTAATGACCGGTATTGGGCAAATGACTCTAAGGCTCCAACCTATGTTAATAGCGTTGACGAGGTAAATAATAAGAATATGGCTAGAACCTTTGATGATAAAGAAGCAAAAAAATTTTTAGCTAAACTGCCAAATGTGGAGGAGCAAGTCTCTACCTATAAAAATTTTGAACAAAAGGCGGATGTTGAAGTAAAAAAATTAGGGCTTAGTGCTACAGCACAATTGGCCAGTTTTGCCTGGGTCGTATCGGGTGAAAAAACTGAATCCGGCCGCCCGATGCTATCAGGAAACCCGCAGATGGGCTTTGATTATCCTAGTATTGTGTACGAAGCACATCTAAGCGGCGGTTCTGGATATGATGTGGAAGGATTTAACGTCATCGGTATGCCGGTCATCGCCATAGGGATGAATGACCATGTGGCCTGGTCCTTCATGGTTGGCATGGGAGACAATGTTGATATTTATCAAGAAACGCTGAATCCAAATAATAAAAATCAATATAAATATAATGGAAAATGGGTAGATTTCGAGAAAAGGGTAGAAACCATTCCTGTCGCAGGAGTTGGGAATGTTCAATATACCATTTACCGGACGGTTCATGGACCAGTTATAACACCGACAGACTTTGACCCAGGTACATTTACTGGGGACAAAGTATTCACATGGAAGTCTGCACATTGGATGAAGGATGCAGACAGTGTCGGTGGATTTTTAGATTTGATGCATGCTGGTACTGTTAAAGACCTAATTAAGGGTTCAAAAGATATTTATACATCGCTGCATATGGTAAGTGCTGATGATAAAGGAAATATCGGATATGTACAAACGGGCTTAGTTCCGGTACGTCCGGAAAACTCAGATTTCCGTCTTCCACTGAGCGGAGAAGGGGACATGGAATGGACAGGGGAGTATATTCCTAATCCATATGCTATTAATCCAGAGAAGGGTTTTGTCACTGGGTGGAACGGCAAATCAACTCCTTCGTTTAATAATCCGGATTCTCGTTATTTTGGTCCATATAATCGGGGTCTTTGGTTAGAGCGTGAATTAAAAGATATGAAAAATATGGAAATGGCCGATATGATGAAGGTGCAAAAGAGAATCGGCACAGCGTTTGGAACTTCTTCTGGACTTAATGAAGCAGGGATTCTTATTACAGACTTCCTGCCATTACTGGAAAATTCTTTGAAAACCGTTCCGAAAAGCGATGCAAACTATGATAGACTGAATAATGCCTTGCAAATGCTTGCGAAGTGGAATGGGCAGGGAATCGATGATGTCGTAACCAGCACCCAGTTAAAAACAGAGCAATTAATATTTGATAGATGGCTTGCCGCATTATTGAATAATGTGTTTGATGATGAATTAAAGGGATTGGTTGCTGTCTCCACATCCGAAGATGATCGCATCAATATGCTTTTGCGGCTATTAGATGAAAAAACAGCAATGTCGCGGAATTATTTTGACGACATTAAAACTCATGAGATAGAAACAAAAGATCAAATGATTGTGCAAAGCCTTAATAGCGCACTCGACCAGTTAACCGCCCAATTTAAATCATCTGATATGAGCAAATGGCAGGCTGCAAGACCAAATATATCCATTAATCATCCTGTGTTCGGGAAAATAGGTGAATTCCCGCTGCAAACATCAGGAACCTATTCCTTCATGGTACAGTTCACCGCCAAAAATCTGAATAGCAAAGGCATTGCGGTGCCGGTTGGGATGAGCCGCTGGCCATATGGCATTAGTGGAGAAATTGGCGTAAATCAAAATGGAAAGCCCGATACAACAAATCCTAGCTTATGGAAAATGTTAAATCTATATCGAAATTATCAATATCGCCAAATGAACAATTTTAAGTAAAAAAAACTGTATTGTTTTTTAATGTAGACCAGCCATTCAGGGCTGGTCTTGTTGTTTTGAAAAATCGTTCAATTTACTGCCTTATTTTTAAAAATATTTTTTTATGTTATTCGACAATAACAATGGCTTGTTTACATAATATTCTTTATCACCTTCGGCTTATAGGAAATATAAATCGAATTGTGTCGTGGGGAGGGGTAAAATATCGTAATTTATTGATTTTCG
The DNA here is from genome assembly GCA_964400595.1 of uncultured Neobacillus sp. GTDB lineage: Bacteria > Bacillota > Bacilli > Bacillales > Cytobacillaceae > Neobacillus. The sequence continues at coordinate 13,850 of CAYNUT010000041.1, forward strand.
AGCATATAACTGGTTTGTTACAATAAAACAAATAATAAGAGTTTTTGGAAAATATAATCTTTATTTAGCAATAATAAATAATGACTACTCTGGCATGAATTTGTCAGCCTGAGGATTGGCTGCGTATCTTGGGAAGAGAAAATGGGGGGATTCACATGAAGTTAAAGGTGATACGAGATCATCAGATGTTAAGGCGCTTTCCGTTGCTTGATGATGAGTACATTGAAAAGATGGCGAACTTTTATACAAGTGAAGCAGCACAAGTTATCTTTCCAAATCTGCACAAAATTCCCTTTGAAGAATGGATCTATCGGCAATACTTTTTAAGATTTGAAGAAATCGGGTAATGATTCAATCTATGTGTGGACAATTTATTTTGTCCACTTTTCCTTTTTTCACAGAATAAAGGGATATAACATAAGATGGTTTACAATGACAAAAGATAGGAGGAAAACAGGGTGCCTTCAGTCATTAATATGGGAGTAATGAATATTAATTCTCCACAGCCCAGTTCAGCCATCTTTGTTGGTGAGTCCGTTGTAACAGGTATAGATGGCAACAGGAAATATAATTTAGGGTTTGGGGGCGTTTATGGATTTTTAAACGTAGTGACCGGGAATTTAGTTAATAATGCAGATAGTTTTGAACTTATGGACGGTTTAATCTTTGATCAGGATATTAAACCCAGTTTCGGCGGGAATGTATAGAATTTATGAGAAAAACCAACAAATCCCTAATACTCATGGATTTGTTGGTTTTTCATTTTTCCCTTTAGCTTTACTTTTTTTGTGTGCGGCACGTTCGTGATTTGTTAGCGATGCATTGGTATGGGCTAAATTGTTGTGGTCTCCGTGGATATTCCCTAAGCCTTGATTATGTTTCTTGGTATTTTTAAAGTCTTCAATAAAATTGTTTCCGATACTAAAGCAGGAGGCCCCTTCAATTGTACCAATTTTTATTGTACCGATATGGAAGGTTGGCGATAAAATGGGGGAAGTCATGATTTAGTTATCCTCCCGATTTCTTTGTTTTTAACCAATGATTTTTAATGACTTTATTTTCATTTCCAAATAATGATCCGACTACCTCATTGATGACCTTTACATTTCTGAAACCATTTTGGACGTTATTGGGTCCTATAAAAATACCAGATGTATTGACCATTTCTCTAATATTTATTGTTTCCAAGGTTAACTTTATCATGGATACATTCCCTCATTTTCCTTTTTATCAGCCTATTCAAAAATTAGGCTAATGACACTATTGTTCCTTTCACGAACATCTCTCCGGAATCATAGATTACATTAACAATCCTTGAGTGAGGATTAGAAACCATTAATTTTAAAACGTGGTGAGCAATTCATGGTAAAGTCCTTGCAATTTAATTTTCAAGGCAACATTACAGTTCAAACAATTCTTAGACAATCGGGCATTTTTATTGGAGAACAAAATAATGCGATTGGCTGGGGTTCGCACGGAAAAGAAAATAATGTCATCGGGAAAATTAGCGGTACATCTAATTTTTTTTATCAAAATACTTTAATATTGGATGATCCTGATTTCATTGATACCCCGATTGATGATCGTGATCTTAATATTTCATTTGAAAATCCGGGAGATGAAAATCATTCATCAACCCTCACGATGGATAGCCTCAATGTCAATTCGATGATGCAAAACAGCTCGGTTTTTGTTGGGAAGGGGCATGTAACGGGGATGGATGCGAATGAGAAAGTTAATCATTCACAAGGCAGTATATTTGGAGATGAGAATCGGCTGTTAAATAATCTAAATATTAATTCTGACCAAGATGTAATTGATGCCATTATAGATGACCGAGATGTTAAAATAGCTTCTATTAATAAAGTTTAATTTTTCAGTCATTTCGGATTCGGTACCCTTTTGATGTTTTTACGAATTTTTCGTGATCGGGGGGAGAAATATCAGACAGTGCTTCTTTTTTGGCATTTTCTTTGTTAAGCTTTTGGACAATTGGCTTAGTTAAGTCCTCTGCGCTCATAATATTATTGCCAATCGTGAACTTTCCGCTTAACTCGTCGATTTCAATATTGTCTAAGCGAAAGATGATATTTTCTAAGTGATCGATTTGAATATGATCAATATGGATATTTTTTTCCCTTTGTTGATTCTCCAGGAGCTCGATAATTCGGTCCAATTTTTCACTGATTTGGGGGTTTTCTTTCTGCTTTTTATTAAAAGAAAAAAATTTGAACATAAACTCCCCCCCCCAGCTGTTTTTTATTCTCTTGAAAATTTTATGCGGAGAAAATGAAATTATTAAGAAAACCCTTACGACAGGAAGGTCGTAAGGGTTTTCTGCTAAATAAACATTGTTCCGGCAACGACAAGACTAAACAGGGAACCAAGTATTAATCCTATTGCTGAAAACCCCATTAAAATGGCCCCATGGACTTTACTGCGATCGTGGTATGTCATAAAGCCCAGGAATAAAGCCAATGCCCCGAAAACAATCGGGATAAACAGAAAGGAAATCGCTGCGAATAGCCACCCAAATATAGCAAAAGCCAAACCTTTCTTTTTGTCTTCATGGGTATTGGGATACAAAACAGTGACCTTTCCGCAATTTTCACAAACATTAGCGCTTGCAGCAGTTCCAGTTTGAGAACTATACAATATTTCCACTCCTTATTTTTCTTATTTTACAAAAAATGTAAAAATTAAGAATAGATTAACATAAATTTGGAAATTTTCAAGTGAAATGCTTATTAAAAATTTGAAATAAATAGTTATGGATAGAATAGAAGTTGAGTTATTGACGAAATAAAATATAAGGTATTACAATAATAGTTAGCACTCGATGTTTGAGAGTGCTAATTTTAAAAATGAAGGAGAGTTCTAAAATGGAAACCAAGCAGTTCAAAGCAGAATCCAAACGATTACTCGACATGATGATTAACTCCATATATACTCACCGTGAGATTTTTTTACGCGAGTTAATTTCGAATGCGAGCGATGCAATTGATAAAATATATTATAGAGCCCTGACGGATGAAAGTTTGACTTTTAATCAAGAAGATTACTACATAAAAGTGTCTGCCGATAAAGACTCAAGAACGTTAAAAATCAGAGATACCGGAATCGGGATGACCAAGGAAGAGCTTGAAAATAATCTGGGAACAATCGCTAAAAGTGGTTCCTTAGCATTTAAAAACGAAAATGAATTAAAGGATGGATTTGATATCATCGGCCAATTTGGGGTTGGTTTCTACTCAGCCTTTATGGTTGCCGATGTTGTCACCGTGATCAGCAGAGCATTAGGCAGCGATGAAGCTTATAAGTGGGAATCACTGGGGGCAGATGGTTATTCAATTGCACCATGCGAAAAAGATTCGGTAGGTACTGAAATAATTTTAAAAATTAAAGAAAATACTGAAGATGAGAATTACGACGAATACTTAGAAGAATATCGTTTAAAAACAATTATCAAAAAATATTCAGATTTTATCCGCTACCCGATCAAAATGGATATCACAAGCAGCAAGCTGAAAGAAGGCAGCGAAAACGAATACGAGGAATACCGGGAAGAACAAGTAATCAACAGCATGGTTCCTATTTGGCGGAAAAATAAAAATGAATTAACGGAAGAGGATTATGACAATTTTTACACGGAAAAACGTTATGGTTTTGACAAACCATTAAAACATATCCACATCAGTGTAGACGGTGCTGTGAGATACAATGCGATTCTTTATATCCCGGAAAAAATGCCGTTTGATTATTATTCACAGGAATATGAAAAGGGCCTGGAGCTCTATTCCAGCGGTGTTTTAATCATGAACAAATGCTCCGATTTGCTGGCAGACCATTTTAGCTTTGTAAAGGGTATGGTCGACTCAGAGGATTTATCGCTGAATATATCAAGAGAAATGCTTCAGCATGACCGTCAGTTAAAGCTGATTGCCAAAAACATTAACAAGAAAATCAAAAGTGAATTACTTCATTTGTTAAAAAATGATAGAGAAAAGTATGAGCAATTTTATCAAGCTTTTGGCAGACAGTTGAAATTCGGGGTTTACAATGATTTTGGAGCTAATAAAGAAGAGCTTCAGGACCTACTGATGTTCTACTCATCCAAAGAAAAGATGTTGGCCACACTGGATGAATATGTATCAAGAATGCCTGAGGATCAAAAATACATTTACTATGCAACAGGGGATTCAATCGAACGAATTGAAAAGCTTCCGCAAACGGAGCTAGTCGCAGAGAAAGGCTATGAAATTCTCTATTTCACCGATGATATCGATGAATTTGCCATCAGAATGTTAATGACCTATAAGGAAAAAGAGTTTAAATCCGTATCAAGCGGTGATTTAGGAATTGAAGAAAAAGAGGATAATGAAGAATCCGAAGACAAGGACAACAAAGACCTCTTTGACTTTATGAAAAATGTTTTGGGTGATAAGGTAAAAGATGTTAGAGCATCAAAACGTCTCAAGAGTCACCCAGTATGTTTAACAACCGATGGTGCTGTATCCATTGAAATGGAAAAAATCCTGAATGCAATGCCAAACAGCCAAAATGTTAAGGCTGCCAAAGTGTTAGAAATTAATAGTCATCATGAAGTATTTAAAGCCTTGCAGGATTCTTTTGTGAACGATAAAGATAAACTATCCTTGTACACAAACCTCCTGTACAACCAGGCACTATTAATAGAAGGCCTGCCGATCGAAGATCCAGTTGAGTTTACGAACAACATGTGCAAGGTTATGGTATAAAAAAAGGTGTCAGGTATCACTGGCGGGCAAATATCCGCGTGGTGCCTGACACCTTTTAAATTACATATTTGCCGTAGTCCGGAATGGCGATGCTGGCAAATTCTTTGGCATGAAATAAGCCCCTTGTCATATTATGTCATAAACAAGGTTAGTTTTTTCAAATAATTCCACAATATTCGTCAATTTGGCTCGATATGTACATTCACTTCGAATACATCGTGTTCCTTCATCAAGGCGCTTTCCACCTTGGTAGCGACATCGTGCGCATCCCGGACATTTAAATGGGAATTAACGAGGATGACGACGTCGACAACAGCACTGTTTCCATAATTTCTTCCCCGAATGTCTTTAATGCCTTTAACGCCGGCTATCCGCTGAATCGTGAGTTTATAAGAGCCTATTTGGGCAACATCAAACCCATCAGTTAAATTATGAGAAGTATCTCGGAAAATCTCCCAGGCAGTATGGCAAATGATGAACCCAACGATAACTGCCGTTATAGGGTCAAGCCAGGGAGCATCAAATTGTGCACCAATAATGCCGACAGCAGTACCTACACTGACCCATGCATCGGAAAGATTATCCTTCGCTGCAGCCATTACCGCCTGGCTCCTTATTCTTTTGGCCAACCGGCTGTTATAACGAAACACCAAATACATAACGGCAGCACAGAATAAGCCGGTACCAGCAGCAATAGGATCTGGAGACTCCGACCTGCCATTTATTACAGCAGTGACAGCTTCAAATAAGACCTGTAATCCAACAACCATCATGATAAAAGAAGAAACCATCGAGGCGACCGTTTCCGCCTTCCAATGACCATATGGATGATCTTTATCAGCGGGTTTCTGGGATAATTTAAGACCGATCAAAACAACAATTGATGCAATAATATCGGTTGTGTTGTTTAAGCCATCAGCCCTTAGTGCTTCCGAATCGGCCCAATACCCGACGATCAGCTTTAAAGCGGCTAAACATAGATAGGCGGCAATGCTAATAATCGCCCCATGTTCCCCCTTTTTTAAGGCTAAATATTTTTCCTCTTCCATTTTAAAAGCCCCCATATATTTCTCTGTGATAATTTTATCAATCTGGCAACGTGTGGGTCTAGAGCAACCTTTTTTCACTAAACCCAAATTTGTCCCGGACGCCAAAAAAGTTTCGCTTGTGAAAAAATATACAAATAAGTTAATTACCATTTTAATTGTTAAAATATTTTAATTAATCATATTGACAAATTCCTATTGGTATAATAGGATTAATTTAACTTTCATCAAAACAACTATCGCTTATCTAGAGAGGCTGAGGGACCGGCCCATTGAAGCCCGGCAACCTGCAAAAGCAAGGTGCCAATTCCAGCAAAATGAATGCCATTTTGGGAGATAAGGTGTTAAACAGAAGTAAAACACCTTTCCTGAATGGGAGAGGATTTTTTTGATAAGGGGGCGAATTAGTGAACCCATCTGATTGGCAAGAGATTGCCAGACATCTGGAGCAAATGCTTAGCACGATTAAATTTGGTTCTGTCACATTTGTGATCCAGGACGGAAAAGTTGTGCAAATCGAGAGAAATGAAAAGATTCGTCTTCAATCGAATACTAATCGCTGACTAGACAAACTAGAGGCGGTCTTCCCAGTAGTAAGGGGAGGACTGCCTTTTTTAATAGCAAAAGGAGGTTGACACATATGACAAATGAGGATTCGATTAATTTTTCCATACAAAATGAAACCAAAGGGGCACGGGACGTTCTCGAGTGGGCCTACAGCCATTTCCAAGACGATAAAATTGTATATGCTTCAAGTTTCGGTGCCGAAGCGATTGTCTTAATCGATTTAATTTATCAGGTAAAGCCGGATGCCCATATTGTTTTTTTAGACACAGGGCTTCACTTTCCTGAAACCTATGAAGTTATTAAAAAAATGGAGGATCGCTTTCCAACTCTAAGAATTGAGAAGAAAGAACCGGCTCTCACGCTTGACGAACAAGCAGCTGAATATGGTTCAGCCTTATGGAAAAGGGATCCTAACCAATGCTGTCAAATCCGAAAAGTTATTCCATTAAGGGAGACGCTGACATCCAAGGAAGCTTGGATAACTGGACTTCGGCGGGATCAATCGCCAACAAGACAAAATACCCAATTTATTAACAAGGATAAAAAATTTAACAATATTAAAATATGTCCACTAATCCACTGGACATGGGATGAAGTTTGGTCGTACATCCGGGGAAAAGACCTCCCGTATAACAAGCTGCATGACCATAACTATCCATCGATCGGCTGCTTCCCATGTACAAAAGCAGTTGAGGCCGGCGGCAACTCGCGCGACGGCCGCTGGTCCGGTTTAAGCAAGACAGAATGCGGCCTGCATCCATCATAAGGAGGGGATTCTCACGATTACAACAATTGCAGTTATCATCGGTTTGTTTTTCGCGTTTAATATTGGTGCCAGCGGTGCCGCCGCCTCGATGGGAATATCCTATGGTGCTGGTGTGGTAAAAAAGCAAGTGGCTCTATTCCTGTGCGGTATTGCCGTTTTCCTAGGTGCCTGGCTTGGCGGTGGTGAAGTCGTGAAAACGATGGGGAGCGGAATTGTCCCGAGTGAAACGTTCACAGATGCAATTGCCCTGATCGTTTTAGCCTCAGCTTCATTATCGCTATTTTTAGCGAATACATTTGGCATCCCGCTTTCCACGAGTGAAATTGCTGTAGGTTCAGTAGTAGGCGCGGGCATTGTGTACCAATCCGTATATGTTGGAAAACTCATATGGATTGCGATGTTTTGGCTTATCACACCATTCGCTGCTTTTGTCATAGCGATTATAGCTGCTTCCTTTTTGAAAATTAAGGAAATTAATACGCTCCTTAGAAAACCGAAAGTAGCCCCTGTTTTAGTCATACTCGTCGTTTTAATGGGATTATTTGAGGCATTTTCCGCAGGAATGAATAATGTAGCTAATGCCGTTGGGCCGCTAGTGGCCGCCCATTTAATATCAAAAGATGCTGGCGTACTCTGGGGCGGATTGGCAGTGGCAATCGGGGCTATCCTCTTAGGCCATCGGGTAATCGAAACGAATGGAAAGAAAATAACCACTCTCAAATTAGAAGAGGGCTGCGTGATATCTGGTACTGGAGCAACTATCGTTACAGCTGCATCTGTTTTCGGTATTCCGGTCCCATTAACGCAAATCACCACCTCGTCTATTATTGGCATTGGGTTTGCAAAAAACGGGAAAGAGGTTTTAAAGAAGGATGTGGTTGTCCAGCTTCTCACTGTCTGGATTGTTTCCCCCGTATTGTCAATGGTGCTTTCCTACACCATTATCCAGTTAGTCATTGTTCAAAATATCTACCCCATCATTGCGATGGCTGGCGTTCTCATCTCTGTTTTTGGCGTCATGTTCCTCGTGAAGCGTACAGCTTCTAGTGCGGCAGCCTCTAAGTCGAGCGTCGGTGAAGAATACTAAAAACGAAAGAAAGGTTGATTTTTATGTCATTTTTACCAAAGCCACATGGAGGTAAGCTGATACACACTTACAACCCCAATTATGATTTTTCAACTATTGAAAAGGAACTTGAGATAGATGCCATTACCCTAAGTGATCTTGAATTAATCGGAATTGGTTTGTTTAGCCCGTTAACCGGATTTCTCGGACAAAAGGATTATGAATCAGTGGTGGAGAATATGCGATTGGCCGACAATACCGTCTGGTCCATTCCGGTTACCTTGCCAATATCTTATGAAATTGCTGAAACACTTACTGCTGGGGAAAAAATCAAACTTCAACATAACAATGAAATTTATGGCGTTATTGAAGTTTCAGAATGGTATGAACCGGATTTAAGAAAGGAGGCACTCGAAGTATACAAAACAGATGAACTTGCTCATCCGGGGGTCAAGCGGCTTTTCGAAAGGGGACCAGTTTACCTTGCAGGGGATATCGTGCTCGTCAAAAAACCGGAAAAGGGAGTATTCGGTGATGTGTGGCTGGAGCCTAAAGAAACCCGGGCATTGTTTGAAGAAAAGGGCTGGAAGACAGTTGTCGGTTTTCAGACAAGAAATCCGATACACAGGGCCCATGAATATATTCAAAAAGCTGCGCTGGAGACCGTGGATGGCCTGTTTGTGAACCCTCTGGTGGGCGAAACGAAATCGGATGATGTCCCGGCTGATATCCGTTTAAAAAGCTACCGGGTTTTATTAGATAACTATTATCCTGGTGAGCGCGTCCACCTTGGTGTCTACCCGGCGGCAATGCGCTATGCTGGCCCGAGGGAAGCGGTTTTTCATGCGATTGCCCGTAAAAATTTTGGCTGCACGCACTTTATTGTCGGCCGTGATCATGCAGGTGTCGGTAACTATTATGGCACATACGATGCTCAATATATCTTCAGCCAATTTACCGAAGAGGAGCTCGGCATTAAGCCGCTGTTCTTTGAACACAGCTTCTACTGCCATAAATGCGAAGGAATGGCATCTGATAAAACCTGCCCGCATGACAAGGAGGACCGGGTAATTCTTTCTGGAACAAAAGTAAGAGAGATGCTCCGCTCCGGTGTTCTTCCGCCTTCTACCTTCAGCCGGAGAGAGGTTGTGGAGGTTTTAATCGAGGGACTTAGGGAAAAAACAACAACAGTGTAAGGAGAGCTAATGATGTCAAAGAATATTACATGGCACGAAACAACCATAACAAAAAATGACCGCCGTATTCAAAACGCCCATGGCAGCTGTGTTCTTTGGTTTACAGGTCTTTCCGGCTCTGGAAAATCAACGATTGCCAATGCTGTTTCCCGCGAACTTTACCGCCAAGGAATCAATGAATTTGTGCTGGATGGCGATAATATCCGCCATGGCTTAAATAAGGATCTTGGCTTTTCCAGCCATGACCGTATGGAAAATATTCGCAGAATTGGAGAAGTGGCAAAGCTGTTTGTCGATAGTGGCAAAGTGGTTACGACAGCATTTATTTCCCCTTTCCGTTCAGACCGCGATCAGGTGAGAGCACTGTTTGAAGAGGGAGAATTTATCGAGGTCTATATCAATTGCCCGATAGAGGTATGTGAACAGCGGGATCCGAAACAGCTATATGCCAAGGCCCGCCGGGGTGAAATCAAGGATTTTACGGGGATCGATTCCCCATATGAGACACCTGAACTGCCTGAAATCGTCCTTAGGTCTGATTTAGTGCCTGTTGAGGAAGCGGTTGAGAATGTTTTGGGATATTTACGCGGGCAAAAATTAATTTAAGAAGCTGCTCCTTTACTTACTGAAGTTTATTTCGCTAGAATAACGTTGAATGGATAAGGAAGGGGCAGTCAACATGAAAGCCGTTTTATACATTGGACATGGCACCAGGTCAAAAACAGGAGCTCAGGAAATTAGGACGTTTATCGAGAGGGTAATGAAACGCATCGATGTCCCGATTCAATTGCTTTGTTTTCTTGAACTAACAGATCCTTCCATTGAGGAAGGCTTTCGGCAATGTATTGACAAGGGTGCGACAGAAATTGTCATGGTTCCCCTTTTCCTGTTGGCAGCCGGACACATTAAGGAAGACATACCAGCTGTTCTATCCGCCTTAAAGGAACAGTATCCTCAGATCGGGATTAAGGTCAGGGATCCTTTTGGAATCCATGGAGGAATTCTTGATGGCGTGGCTGAACTTATTCGAAAAACTGCCGGAGATCTCCTTAAAAAGGATTCGGTGCTGATTGTAGGGAGAGGAAGCAGTGATCCAGGTTTACATGCTGATTTTTCAAAAATTAGCGCGGGTATTCGGGGACTTCTTGGGACAGAGCATGTGGAGGTTTGTTATTTAGCAGCCGCAGAACCGAGGTTCGAGGAAGGCTTGGAGTTTATTGCCCAAAAAACGGCCGGCAGGGTAATCGTTGTTCCCTATTTAATATTTTCCGGTTTGCTGATCGAAGAAATTGATCGAAAAGTCCGCGAAAGAGAGGACCAGGGAGAAAGGATTTTGCATACAGGTCCCTTAAGCCGGCACCGGGTAATTGAGGATATAGTCGTACAGCGCGCAGCGGATTGAGCCTCCAATAAAATGGAGGCTTCTTTCTGTCAGGCAAAAAAATGTCTTAATGAAATGTACTTGGTTATAATAGCTTTTGTATTTATTTCCATGAAAGGAGAATTCGGATGACAACAAGTTTAAAGTCAACCACAACCTTACATAACGGAGTTGCAATGCCATGGTTCGGTCTCGGGGTTTTTAAAGTGAAAGAAGGACACGAAGTAATCGAATCCGTGAAGGCCGCGATTAGAAATGGCTATATCAGCATTGATACAGCCGCAGTCTATCAAAATGAAGAAGGGGTAGGCAATGCAATTAAAGAGTCGGGAGTTCCAAGGGAAGAACTGTTTATAACTTCAAAGGTTTGGAACTCAGACCAAGGCTATGAAGCCACGCTGAAAGCCTATGAAACAAGCCTGAACAAACTAGGACTTCATTACATTGATTTATATTTAATTCACTGGCCAGGAAAAAATAAATTTAAAGAAACATGGAAAGCGCTTGAGAAATTATACAAGGATGGCCGAGTTCGTGCCATCGGTGTAAGTAATTTCCATGTTCATCATTTAGGAGAATTATTGAAAGATGCGGAAGTTAAGCCGATGGTTAATCAGGTTGAATATCATCCTCATTTGGCACAAAAAGAACTGCTTGCATTCTGTCAAAAGGAAGGGATTCAGCTTGAGGCATGGTCGCCGCTAAAGCATGGTCAATTATTAAACGATCCAACCATAAACGAGATTGGTGCAAAATATGGGAAATCTGCTGCCCAAGTGATTTTACGCTGGGATTTACAAAACAATGTGGTCACGATTCCAAAATCAATTAAAGAACAGCGGATTATTGAGAATTCGGACATATTTGATTTCGAATTATCACTGGAAGATATGGAAAAAATCGATAGTTTAAATAAAGATGAACGTGTCGGACCAAACCCGGATGATTTCATGACTGGTTTTGATGCGTAGTCACGAAAGAATCAGCGGACAGTGTTGGAAAAACCGTCCGCTGATTTCATTTGCTTACAATAGCGATCTGAACGTATTTCTAATAACATCCCCGCGGCTGATGATTCCTGCCAATACCCCGTTCCGTTCCACTGGAACTTTTTTAATTTTCTTTTTCCCCAGGATCGAGGCAATGTTCTCAATTTCTTCATCCCAGGATACTTTAAAAACCTTTCTTTTGGCAATTTCCATGACATTTAATCCGAGGAGCCTTTTTTCTCTCTCTTCAAATTCTTCCTGATCTCCTTTGATAACAAATACATAATAGAAATCACCCAGTACTTGATCTTCATGTCTGCCGATATACCTTAAAATATCCCCGTCGCTGACAAAAGCGACGATTTCGTTTCGCTCATTTACAACAGGGATCCCGCTGTTGCGGATTTCAATCATTTTTTAAATGACGGAGTGAACAGTATCGGTATCTTTGACTTTGTGAACATGACTGACCATAATCTCGTGTGCTTGCATATGCCATAGCTCCCTTTCGAGGTTTTTATAAATGGTATTATATAACAATGATTTTTAACGTCAACTGTTTATTTATGACTGATAAATCCAATAAATGTTAAAAAATGTACAAACAATTCGGACTGGCGCTCGGGTAAAATGGAGGTGTTTCAGAAATTAGAAAGGATGTAGACCATGCCTCCATATAAACCCCGCACATTGCCCCTTGAAATCGAGATTCTCAGGATTTTAAATGTTCGAGATGATTTACCTAAAGATGTTAAATGGAAATATGAAAACCTTGAAAAAGGCTTTGCAGGTGAAGTCAAGTTTGATGGCTTGACGGAGAATCTTCAAAGTAATTGTTATGTATTAAACGATTTGCTGCTTAAGTTTAACAATACAACATTCCAGCTTGATACCACTATTATTTTTTCGGACAAAATTTGCCCTTTAGAGGTAAAAAATTATAAGGGCGATTTTACCTATCATCGTGAATCTCTTGAATCCGCAACAGGCAAGCATTATCCAAATCCAATAGACCAGAATAATCGAAGTTCACTTACCCTTGATCAATTACTCCATTGGTATGGATTTAATATAAAACTTGAGCGAAACGTTGTTTACGTAAACCCCGCATTCACTCTTTTCAGCGCCCCAAAAGACCAACCCATGATATTGCCTACACAGCTAAACAAATTCATGAAAAATTTGGACGAGCATCCGTCAAGGCTGAATGTCTCTAATAAAAAGCTTGCTGACTTACTCGTTTCTTTACATATGGCAGATGATCCGTATCCAAGGCTGCCTCCTTATAGGTATGAGCAGCTAAAAAAGGGGATAATCTGCAGAACTTGCCATTCGTTGAATGTATCGGTTTCATGCTTGGGATCGAATCCAAAAGTCCTATGCGGAGTTTGTGGATATGAGGAAAAGCTGGATAACGCAGTTTTGCGCTGTGTTAGGGAAATTAGGATATTGTTTCCAAGGATGAAAATTACGACGAAGCTGGTTGAGGATTGGTGTAACAATAAGGTTTCTTATAGGGTTATTTACAGGGTATTAACTCAGAACTTTAAGGGAAAGGGGTCTGGTAGATGGGTCTACTATGAGTAAGAGATTAATAATTTCATATTTGTCTCAGTTTATGTGTTTTTACCTAAACAAGGGAACAGAAATCTACTAGTTACACGAAAACTTGCTTTTTTCTAGTTTAGGTGTAACTATAGGTCTTCTAGTTACATGAAAACTTGCTTTTTTCTAATTTAGGTGTAACTATAGGTCTTCTAGTTACACGAAAACTCGC
>CAYNUT010000042.1:0-1032 GCA_964400595.1 uncultured Neobacillus sp.
ACTCTTGTATGGAGCAACATTGGTCAGTGTTTTATCATCTGTGATTGTAAGTATGGTCTTATAAAAAATTAGTGGGAATAATGAAGAGGAAATGAAGATTCAGGTGGTGCCAGGCACCCATCCTTAAATTGCAATCTGTATTTTTGGTTGTTAAACTGATTATATGGAACGAATTATGAAAAGGAGATTCCTGAGATGATTAACAAAATTGGAAAAGTTACCGTATATGTACAAGATCAAGAAGAGGCAAAGGATTTTTGGATCAATAAAGCCGGCTTCGTGTTAAAGATGGAGCAGCCGATGGGACCCAACTTCTCATGGATCGAAGTCGGACCAAGCGAAGACGAGTTTACCACATTAGTCCTTTATTCTAAGGAAGCGATGCAGCAGCATGCCCCAGCAAAAGTGGCACACCCGTCCATTCTTTTCAGCACAACTGATATCGAATCAGCTTATGAGAAACTGAAACATAATGGAGTAAACGTAGGGGAAATGCAACGAATGCCGTTTGGAACAATGTTCTCGTTTAAAGACCAGGATGGAAATGAGTATTTATTAAGGGAAGATAAATAGGGGAAATAAATAACCTGGATATTAAGGAAAAGTGCCGGATAAAGACATCAATATGTCTTTGTCCGGCATTTTTTATGTTTTAATGGGAATTTTCTGGCCATAAGTTTATTGGCTTTGTAATGAATAATATATCTACATTCTACCAAGAGATGAAAACGATCGGCTTTTTGATATGCCCGTCAAAAACCGTCAAACATCTGGCGGTGACAGGCACCCCCTCAAACTTTTATAATGAAGAAAAAGGGAGTGGGAGAAGCGTGTTTTGGACAGAACAAAGCACACGATGGTATAAAGAAGCGGCAGAGTGTATAAAGAAATTCACAAGAACGGTAAAATAAGGAAAGGGGAATTGGTAAATGAATAGTATAATTCGTGAGATTAAATTGGAAGGAAGTTTCAACTTTCGCGATTTAGGGGGATATCAAACAAAAGAAGGCTACAATGTAAAAGGGGGGCAGC
>CAYNUT010000042.1:1042-5442 GCA_964400595.1 uncultured Neobacillus sp.
TGACAAAAAGTGACCTGGACATTGTTAATTCACTGGGCATTAAAAATATTTGTGATCTTCGCGGGCTCGATGAAATCGAGCAGTTCCCGGATCCCATTCTAGAGGGCGCTTCATGGATTCACATACCGGTTATTTCAGATGAGAAGCTTGTGAGACAAGTGGGAGACCTCGCTGAGCAGAAACATGACCTTGATGTAAGTAATCCAGGTGAAATGTTAATAAAGTTGAATCGAAAAATAACTGCCTATACGAGTACATTTCGAAGGGTATTCGAGATTTTGTTATCTGAACCACAGGCACCGCTGCTTTTCCATTGCATGGCGGGGAAGGACAGAACAGGTGCTGTAGCTGCGCTTATTCTCAGTGTTCTTGGAGTTCCGAGGGAAATCATTACTGATGACTACTTATATACGAATAATACATTAGGACAAATGAAAGCACACTTCCAGGAGCTGGGATTTGGAGTGCCGCTCCAGTTTGATCCGTCAATACTGGATGCTATGTTTGAAGCGCGTGTTGAATACATCAATGCCTTTTTCGATGAATTAGAGAATCAATTCGGGAGCGTAGATTCTTACATCAAAGAATCAATCGGATTAACAACTGAGGATATACATATATTGAAGAGTCATTTATTAGAGTAGTAGTTTTTGAGGTTTGGGATGCCTGTTTCAAGTAAGGGATGAAAATAAGAAAGCAGATGTACATTCTCTGAAGCTGCTATTTAAAAAAATTTTTGAATGAAACACAAAAAAACTCGGTCAATAGCCTGGTACTGTTTTATACAGGGCCACAGCTACTGCCGAGTTTTTTATTTTGTAAAAGGAATTGCTTTTGTCAATCCGATGCCACCGGCTGCTCCGTATAGATTCGAAATAATTGAATGTACAACCCGATACTGATGAGGGCAAACGCCAAAATGAGGCAGAATATTCCCATCGGCCGCACCCAGCTGGACAGGAACACCATCACCGGTGCCAGAAATTTCCCGATTGTGTTTTGCAGGCTGTCGGCTCCCATGTACTGTCCTCTTGCATGTTCAGGGGCATAGCGGCTGATAAAGCTCTGTGTTACCGGAGAGCGGACCATTTCACCAAAGGTGAAGATAATCGTGACGAAAAATAAAAACCATATATTGTTGTTCAGTCCGACGAAGAAGGTGCCAAATCCGGCTAGCAGTGATGAGAGAATGAAAACATTCCGTTCTTTCCAATTGCGGAACCTTCTTGTCACAGGGAGAATAAACAGGACAAACAAAAGGCCGTTAAACCCGACAAGCCAGCCGAATATCTCTGTACTGGACAGCGTAAGGGAAGTGCCATTCCATGTGAAAAATGCCTGGGCCGGGACATGATTGATCACATAAACCGGCAAATATAGATCCAGCTGCATAATCGGGATGAGGGCGCAGATTCCTGCCAAAATGTAAACCAGGAACACTTTATCGCGAAAAATAACGCCATATCCCTTCCATTGCTCTTTGAATATATGAGTAATCGCAATTAAACCTTCTGACCTATTCGCCGAATGCGGCACTGTTTCATGAACCATGAAATAAATGGCGATAAAATACAGGAGCAAGACCAAGGCGCAGGTCCACAGCAGCTCCTGCCGGTAGTGGAAGAAGAAAATCGCTCCGAGTGCCGGCCCAAGCACGGCACCTATGTTATTGACAGTTGTAAAAGTTGCGAACACCTCGCGGAGGTTTTGTGCCGGTACCAGATCAGCGACCATCGCGGAGCTTGCAGGACGATAAATGGCTCCCCCCAGCCCGATGCAGATATAGGTGATGTAATCAATCCAAGGGGAAGGGGACACCGCAAACAATACAAACATCACGGTTTGCAGCGATGCCCCAAAGAGCATCACGCGCCTCCGGCCAAACTGGTCGGTCAAGCCCCCGCCAAGCAGACTTCCAATCATGCTGAAGATCGGAGGGACGGTCATCAAGATGCCGGCAATACCATTTCCTAATGTCTTACTAAAATAGACTGTTATAAACGGAAAGTACATCCAAAACAGCATGTTAAATAATCCTTCTCCGATTAACCGGACTTTCAAATTGTTATCCCATAAACGTATTTTCACAGCATACTCACTTCCCACTAAGAAATATTTCCCAGCCAGGTATTTAGAATATAAAACAATTTTTAAAAGATATAGACTTATAATTTAGAATTGTTTATACTAATAATATGAAAATCGAATATAGGGCAATTTTATTCAATTGTCCCAACAAACGAACGTTTGTTCCGAAGAAGTGAAAACGCTCCCGTGGGAAGCGTTTTTTTGCATTTTTAAGTTGAATCCGACCGCTAATTTGTTTTTTTTCATCAGGCGGCAAAGGATTCATCATGGGAACCGTTTTTGGTATGCTGATTATCGCCGTCATGAACAATTTATTGAATTTGTTCGGCGTACCGCCATTCTTAAGAGAAGCCTTTAAAGGGGTTATCGTAATTGGCGCAGTCCTTATGGAAAGGAAAGAAAAAACATCATAGGTGTTAATCCTGTAGAGGGTGCAATTAGATTGCACCCTCAAAAATCTTATTTTCCCTTCCCCCGTTCAATCGCAGCAAGTGCCAATTTTTTAATTGTCATATCATCCATTGGCGGATTGTGCAGCCCGGCCCTGACATCCCGGTAATACCGCTGCAAGGGATTTGAGCGCTGAAGACTCTTAGCACCCACAATTCTCATGGCTTTATCGACAATGGTGATTGCTGCATTGGTAACCGTATGCTTGACAACTCCGAGTTCATTTTCGAGGTAACTCCGGCGTGATGGGTCATCATATGCAGCTGCCACACTATAAATCAGATGTCTGGCTCTAACTAATTCTAAATCGATTTCCCCTAACAGTTGCTGAACATTGGGTAATTGGCTGATAGGACCGTTTAGGCTGTTGGGAGCATGATGATTGGCGAAATGGACGGCGTAATCACGGGCTGCCTGGGCGATGCCAAGGTAACAGGCCGGAATATGCAGGAGCCAGCCATTTAAATTGCTGCCGCTTGGCATTTCGGGCAGTTCAACAAGCTTGGAATCATCGACAGTGACATGATCAAGGATGAGGTCATGACTTCCCGTGCCCCTCATGGAAATTACATCCCAAGTTTCTTCAATTGTAAGCCCGTCTAAATCTCTTTGTAGGAGAAAGTAACCCAACTTCTGCTTCTCTTCAATCCAGGCCGATGTTAAAAAGTAAGTTAAAACAGGTGACATGGTAGTAAATGTTTTTCGTCCTGTCAGCACCCAAGCACCTTCTTTTTTCACGGCGGTTGTTCCAGGGCGCCCGCCTCTCGTTGGACTTCCCGTTTGCGCTTCGGTCGCAGCGCGGTTCACTAATGCACCCTTAAGAACTTCTTTTGCAAAAAAGTTTAGTTTCTCTTCCTCCCAAAGTTTTTTTTCAAAAATCTCTCCGGTCACGGAGAGATGCCAGCCCATTGAAAGGGCCGTGCTTCCGTCAAAGCTGGCCAGTGTTTCTTGCAGCAGCACCATATCATAGACTGTCAAACCTTCTCCACCGGTGGCATTTGGAACAGTGATACTGGAATAACCCATCTCCACAAGTTCTTGAATATTTTCTTTTGGAAAAATGGCTAAATCATCAATTTCGGCAGCTTTATTTTTAAACGTTTCTTCTTTAGTCCGCAGTTTTTCTAACCACATTTTTTGCTTTTCAGTTTTTATAAATAAGTCCAGCATCATATACTCCCCTAGTTCCTTCATTATTTATCTTTTGTAACTGGATATTTCTCTCGAAGTGCTGATATTCCTTCCTTGCAAACACCATATGAAAGCCATGAGCAGCCCTGGCATAAATACTCTAAATCTTTTGGCTGCACTTTTTCCGCAGTTAATTGAACTAAATCAGATTTTTGATAAGCGGCCCCCCCTATTAATCCAAGTTGATGTATGACTTTATGATCCATTGATAGTACATGTTCATTGGAGTCCTCGCTTGCAACACAAATTGTTTCGCCATTATTTGGACATACGCTGCAAGTATCATCTAATGCTGCTACTACTCTTATTGGAAAGTCGATTCGATCATCACTAATTTGCTCTACAATTTCCCGCATTTTATCAACAAATTCCGGACTGTATCCCATGCCTCGAAATCCATGGACGCATAATAAATGGTGCCCCCTTAATACCATACTCAAACACATCCCCCCCTTTTTTGTAATTATATCAATTGAGAGATAGGAATATTTAAAAAGTGTTCAAGTGGGTGTGAAAATTTCCCTTTGAATTATTAGTGAACTACGCTCGCCCGAGGTAATGGTTGCATATAAGGGTTCTACGTGCTTGCAAAGTACCAAAAAGTGAGGAGAGCGGTCGCATAATAGATCTGTAGTCGCCCGTTAAGTTGCAAAAATTGAGCTAACGGGTGA
>CAYNUT010000042.1:5542-26498 GCA_964400595.1 uncultured Neobacillus sp.
GTAGAAGTCCTGTAGTCGCCCGTTAAGGCGAAAAAACCGAGCTAATGGGTGAGTAAAAGTCCTGTAGTCGCCCGTTAAGTTGCAAAAATTGAGCTAACGGGTGAGTAGAAGTCCTGTAGTCGCCCGTTAAGGCGAAAAAACCGAGCTAATGGGTGAGTAGAAGGCCTCTAGTCACCCGATAAGTGGAAAAAACCGAGCTAATGGGTGAGTAGAAGGCCTCAAGTCACCCTCAAACGCCCGAAAATCGAGCGAATGATCGCGTATCAGTGTTCTATACGACCACAA
The DNA here is from genome assembly GCA_964400595.1 of uncultured Neobacillus sp. Taxonomy (GTDB): domain Bacteria; phylum Bacillota; class Bacilli; order Bacillales; family Cytobacillaceae; genus Neobacillus. The sequence goes on from CAYNUT010000042.1 coordinate 5,828, forward strand.
AAACAAAAAAGCCAGCAGTCGCATAGCCGCCCCAAGCAAATATCCCACACCCTGTTAACCACCTAAAAGAAGTTAATATGTAACAAATACACAAAATTTTCTTATTTGGAGCCAAAAATTGAAGTCCTGAATTTGTATAATAGAATTGATATATTCATGACTGATGACCAGAGAGTGGCCCGCCCATGTCCAGCATCTTCATGATGAATATATAATTCAGCATTCAATGCACAGCGGAAGGTGTACAATTAAGATGAATAAAACCGATAATCCTCTTAATGAATTAATAGCTTCCAATTTATATGCCCGCTATAGTGGTATTTTATCACTTTCAGATATTCCCTTATTTTTGGTAGATACATATGGATTTGTATTACATGAGTTAATTCCATCACCGGATTTTTGCACGCTCATATGCCGAAAAAGGAGAGACCAGGTGTGCTCCGACTACAGAGACCGATTTAACTCGGAAGAGGAGGAAGGCAGCTTTGTCTGCCATCACGGGCTCCAAAACATCTTCATGCCCATTAAAATGCAGGATGAGACATTAGGGTATGTAGCCGGAATGCAGGTATATTCGCAGGATACCGAATATCAAAAATATATGATTGACGTCCAGTCGTTAAAAGAAGAGAAGAATACGGAATTGGAGTTTATCGCCAAATCGATTGCCTCGCTGAAAACCGTAGATGAAAAAAAAATGAAAATCCACGAACAATTATGCAGCCATATTGCCAAGAATATTTCGATTGATTTATCGGAAAGTGTCAGGGGGCATGCTGATTCTGATGTGGCAAGATTGTCTATTGAGAAAGAAATGCTTGAGAAAAAGATTATCGATCTAGAGGCGAAAAACATGTCGCTCGTCGTCAATCCTCATTTTTTGTTCAATACCTTGAACTGTATTGCCCGTATCGCGTATTTTGAGCATTCCCATAAAACGGAGGAGCTGATTTACTGCCTTTCCGATCTGCTGCGATACAATTTAAAACAGGATGATCAGCTTCATACCATCGCATCTGAAATAGACAACATAGAGAAATATTTGTATATACAGAAGGCACGCTTTAAAAATCGTCTAGAATATACTATTGACGTTCCAGAGAAAATTAAGGCTTACAGGATCCCAAACATGGTCATCCAGCCTATTGTTGAGAACGCTCTCATTCATGGCATCACGCCAAAGCGCGATGGCGGAAAAATTAGTATTACCGCAGAGGAAGTCGAAGACATCGTCATTATTTCTGTTGAGGATAATGGAAAGGGCTTCCCTAAGGATGTCTTAGATAATATTCAACACAATGAAAATAAGTCAGGGCTTGGGTTCCGGAGCACGGACAAACGTTTAAAACAATATTATGGAGAATGCTACGGATTGGAAATCGTAAAGTCTGTTTTTAGCGGGAGTACGGTCGCCATTAAGATTCCCAGCCAGCCGACAGGGAGGTGCTAACAATGAACGTCGTCTTGATTGTCGAAGATGAAATACTTGAACGAGAGTTCCTTACAATGGTTGTCCGTGATGAGCTGCATCCTAAGGATATGCTTCTCACCTGCGACAACGGGGTTGAGGCTGTCAAACTCGCGAAGCAGTACCGGCCCAATATTATTTTTATGGATTTGATGATTCCTGAAATGGATGGACTGACCACGATTCAGGAGATTAGAAAATTCCTGCCTAACTCGTGTATCACCATTTTGTCCGCTTATTCAGACTTTTCCTACGCTCAAAAGGCCATTAGTTTTCAGGTTTTCGAATATGTCTTAAAGCCTATCAAACCAATTGCCCTTAAAGAGATTTTCGGCAAAATGTTGAAATCAAAATCCCGTGGTCATGCACGGGCCGAGAATAAGCATGAGGAGCAATGCGTAGAAGCCAGGGACGATCGGCCAAATTTTATTGAGGAATCGATAAAATATATTGAAGAGCATTTTAAGGAAAAATTGACGCTGGAAATGGTGGCATCCAAGGTATTTGTGAACCCGAAATATTTCAGCCATGTTTTTAAAAAGGATATGGGTGTCGCCTTTACTGATTATATCATTCAACTGAGAATTCAATATGCCTGCAGATTGCTTGAAACCACCAATTACCAGGCATACCGGATTTCAGATGAATGCGGCTTCTCGGATCCGTCATATTTTAATCGAGTTTTCTGTGCAAAAATGAATATGACTCCGCAAAACTATCGAAAATATGCTCATTCGCTGAACCAGGATGATGCAGCCAGTCAGATAATATAAAAAAACTCCCCACCGCGAGTTTTACTGCTGGTGGGGAATTTTTTCAATAACATTTTTTATAAATTTGCACCAAATCTTCCTTGGAAGGCTGTTTTGGATTCGTAGGGGTGCAGCGGTCAAGCATTGCTGTTTCAGCCATATGCTCCAGTGCGTTTGCGAAATCGGTCTGATCAATGCCAAGGTCTCTAATATGATCCTCGACTCCAAGTGATTTTTTCAATCGCTTTACAGCCAGCATGAAATTAACGGCTCCTTCACGCTTCGTCCTGGCCTGCAGCTGCAGAACGGATGCCAGTTTAGCGTAGCGCTCGGCAGCATAACCAGCTGCGCTGCCGCTTAAGTCGGTGTTGTATTCAATCACCGCATTCAGCAAAAGGGCATTAGAGCGGCCATGGGAAATGTGAAAAGTCCCGCCAAAGGCATGGGCAAGGCTGTGATTGATGCCAAGACCTGTATTGGTAAAGGCCATTCCTGCTAAACAGGAAGCATTCAAGACACGATCTCTAGCATAGTCATTCTTTGGATCCTTGTAGAGCGTCTCAAGATTTTCGAAAATCAGTTTGATTGCTTTTTCGGCAAGAGCGTCGGTAAAATCAGTTGCCTTTTTGGAAACATAGGCCTCGATGGCATGAACCAAAACATCAATTCCCGTATCTGCAATCACACGCTGTGGAACATGCTGGATACAGGTAGAATCCAGAATCGCAATGTCTGGTGCGATAAACTCATCAATAACGACAACTTTTTCACCCTCTGAGGTAATAACGGAAAAATCCGTTACCTCAGAGCCGGTTCCACTTGTAGATGGAATGGCGATAAAGAGCGGTTTTTTGGTTTCTGCATTCTCGGTGCTGGCGAACTTCCGGGCAAAATAAAGAATTCCTTTTGCCGAATCGATGGCCGAGCCCCCGCCGATGGCAACTAGGACATCTGCGCCGCTTTCTCTGTAAAGCTTAAGCCCGTCGGCAATTAACTTGACATCCGGATCAGGACGAACTCCGGTGAAAACGGTGGAGCTGATACCGGCTTCATTCAAGTAATCCTTTACTTGCTGTAGATATCCGAGAGATTCCATAATAGAATCTGAGACAATAAATGCCCGGGAGCCTGTAATCTTTTTTAAGTATTGCAGCGATTGAGTATTAAAATAAACCTTGGTTTTTAGAATAAATTGTTCTTCTATGATTTTTACCTCCATTCTAAAACAGCTGATTTAGCTTTTTATTAAATGCTTTTTAAAGATATCATAGAAAAGGTTAAATTCATTGAAGATTCGCCATAAGTTGTAGCACTATCGTATCCTATTAAAATTCGATATTGCACTTATTCTTTTTTCTTGAAAAATGGCTATTTTTAAAGGTAAAATTCCCATTTTATACACATCACTTTATTGACCTGCCAATTTAATGGAAGTATACTGCAAGAGAAGTTTGATAACAATTTTAATGTGCACTGGTGGAGTAATGAATGAAAATTGACGATTTAATACAAAATAAACTGCGCAGCATTTTCAATGATGACAGTATTATCTATGACAAATCTCGTTTTGCCGGCGGACTTACCAATTACAACTACATAATGAATATCAAGGGAACAGAATATATCATTCGGCAGCCAGGCGGCATGACCAATCAGATGATTGACCGCAGAATTGAAAAAGTCAATAATCATATTGCCTCTGCACTTGGTCTGAATTCTGAATGTGTTTATTTTGATGAAATCAGCGGGATTAAAATCAGTGCCTACATTAAACATAGCAGAAACGTAGCTATTGCCGATCCGTGCAGTCCCGAAAATTTACGTGCTGTTTCTAATCTGATGAAAAGAACCCATTCGAGCCCGAGGCATTTTCCTAACCTCTTTGATTGGAAGACAGAATTAAATAAGTATGAACAGATTGTGAAAGATCTTAATGGTGATTTTTTCTTTGACTATTATGACTTGAAGAAAAAACTGTTTGCGTTTGTAGATAAAAATATTAAACAGACATTTTCGGCTCCATGTCACAATGACACAGTGCCCGAAAACTTCATTATTAATGATAAAGGAGAAGCGTACCTGATAGACTGGGAGTATTCCGGAATGAATGACCCGGCTTGGGATGTGGCTGCCTATATTCTTGAATCCAAACTTACTGAAGAGTCCATTCAATATCTGCTTTTGGACTACTATGGCAAATTGCCGGCACTTGAGGAAGTAATAAACATAAAAGGCTTTATGCTGGTGCAGGATTTGCTTTGGACAGTATGGGCATTGATCAGACACTATGACGGCGAAGACTTTTTGGACTACTGCTACTTTAGGTACGAACGCTTCCGGAAGAATATCAAGATAATCACGAATTCATCAGATTATACCATTGCCGATATAGTGAAAAATTAAACTGTATGGAAAGGCGCTTTGAGAAATCAAGGCGTCTTTTTTAATCATATGGAAATTTTGCAATGTCTTAAATAATAGCATGTGCCGAAAAAGTAACGATAGTACCATCCGGCAAAAAACAGAAGGATATAATCCATTAAAAACATTCCAAGATGCCATTATAAAACGCTTTCCTAACGGTATGATGAATATGCACTCAAAATATAAAACATTTTATAGAAAAGGAGCTTTGCGTATGAACGATGTGACGGGAGCAGTTAATACGGCAGCCATCGCTGCTAAAAAAAAGTTATCATCGCAATTTTTTAAAAAGGGAATAGTAATCGCTTTATTCTCGGGTCTGATGTATGGTTTTTATTCCGCATTCTTGACGTTAGGGATGTCAAAAGGGGTTTGGGCTGATTGGTATGGTGCTAACACGGCCGCTTTATCCGTTTTTGTAATCACCTACCTTCTGGGTGCGCTGGGCAGTGCGGTTAATGATACATGCAGCGCCGGCTGGGCATTACTGAATGTCGGTGTAAAAGGAAAAATGGGAGATTTCTTTAGAACGATTAAAACGAAACCTGGTCTTGTGATGGTTTTAGCGGCTCTTGTCGGAGGTCCTATCTCAAGTACAGCCTATGTTGTTGGACTTCAGATGGCCGGATCCATCGTCATACCGATTACGGCACTTTGCCCGGCAATTGGGGCAATTCTTGGCAGACTTCTTTTTAAACAACAATTAAATAAACGAATGATGCTCGGTATTGCCGTTTGTGTACTTGCCAGCTTTATGATTGGCAGCACAAGCATTAGCGGCGATGCACCAGAGGGTATGTTCTTGGGGATTTGTATTGCTTTCATCGCTGCACTTGGCTGGGGCTTTGAAGGTTGTGTAGCCGGTTATGGTACATCGATGATTGACTATGAAATTGGAATTACCATTCGCCAGGTCATTTCAGGTCTTTCCAACTTAATTATTTTACTTCCTATTTTTGCTATGATGGCTGGAAATATTGGAATTTCAACTGACCTTGCCGTTCAGGCATTTACAAGCGGTCCTGCAATGATTTGGATTGCGATCGGCGGTTTTTGTGCATTCATCTCCTATATGAGCTGGTATAGAGGTAACAGCATGTGTGGTGCCGCACTCGGTATGGCTTGTAATGGAACTTACTCCTTCTGGGGACCATTCTGCTGCTGGATCGTACTCGGTGTAATCTTCGGGATGGATGGCTGGGCATTACCTCCGATTGTTTGGATTGCTGCTGTCATTATGGTATTTGGTATTTTAATTATCGCAATGAATCCGCTTGACTTATTCAGAAAAGGCCAAGGGCAGGGCGAACAGAAAATAGCAAGCTAAAAATCTATGGGCTAAAGGAGGAGAAATTTATTGAAACCGCTTAACTACGCAATTTTAAAACACTTTACAAAAGTGGATGAAGCTTGTGCAGAAGATGTTATTGAAGCGTTAAAAGGCGAATATGGCAATTTCAGGGCGCTTAATACAAAAGCTGTCATCTCTGCATTAATGACTGCTGAAGCCAATGGTCTCCTTGAAGAAACTAGATTTGAGATGGACCAGGCTGGCGACTTAAGAATTTACTATCATGCCCATGAAGATGGTGCAGATACCATTAACAAATACATTAAAGACTGATTTAATAAGGGGGTGAAAACGGTGAGATATCAAGGAGAAGAAGCCTTAGGGCTTGTCGAAACAGTTGGTATGGTTCCGGCGATTGAGGCAGCAGATAAAATGCTGAAGGCAGCAAATGTTGAGCTTGTATCCTATGAAAACGTCGGTTCAACTCTCGTTACCATCATGGTAAAGGGAGATGTTGCGGCTGTAAAAGCATCTGTGGAAGCGGGAGCTGCTGCGGCTGCGGCAATCGGTAAATTAACGGCACAAAACGTTATGCCGCGCCCGATAAAGAGTGTTGGTAACATCGTTTCATTATATGACATCGATAAATAAACAGAGTTAGGGGACTAACTAAATGAATAGATATGAAGCTTTAGGATTAATTGAGACATTTGGGATTGTTTTTGTTTTAGAGGCTGCAGACGCTATGTGCAAAGCAGCGGATGTAGAATTGATCGGTTTTGAAAACGTAGCCTCCGGATACATTTCTGTGCTTGTCCGCGGCGATGTAGGGGCATGTAAAACGGCAGTAGAAACCGGTGTAAAAGCGGTAGAAAATATGGGTTCTGAAGTTTACAGTTCCGTTGTGATCGCAAGACCACATCAGGATATTGAAAAAATTATTGAACGTTATTCCATTGAAAACCTGCTTGGTTAATGTGTCATTGGAATGCAAAGGAGAGTCATAAATGAATATTATCGATAATGATTTGCTCTCCATCCAAGAAGCGCGAATCCTTGTGGAAAATGCTCGCGAAGCACAAAAAAAGCTCGCTGCTTTTCCACAAAAAAAACTGGATGAGATTGTTGAGCTCATGGCGGATGATTTGAACAAGCATGCTCAAGAACTTGCCATGATGTCCAGTGATGAAACCGATTATGGCGTTTGGCAGGATAAATACATTAAAAATCTTTTTGTTTGCGAGTATTTGCCTAAGAAACTTAGAGGAATGACTTGTGTAGGGATGATCAGTCATGATCAACAAAACAAGACGATGGATATCGGCGTTCCAATCGGCGTCATTATTGCCTTGCCTCCTGCAACCAGCCCGGTTTCAACTACTATATATAAGGCGTTGATTGCCATTAAGTCCGGCAATGCTATCATCTTTTCGCCTCATCCCAGGGCAAGGAAAACCATTGGCAAGGCACTTGACATCCTGATCCGCACCGCTGAAGGGGCAGGTTTGCCGGAGGGAGCTCTTTCATACTTGCATACGGTGACGCCGGGCGGAACATTGGAGTTAATGAATCATCCTAGTGCCTCCTTGATTATGAATACTGGCGTACCGAGCATGTTGAAAGCGTCCAAAAATTCCGGTAAGCCAGTCATTTACGGCGGAAATGGCAATGGACCGGCATTTATTGAACGTACAGCCGACATCAAACAGGCGGTACAGGATATTATTGCCAGCAAAACCTTTGACAACGGTGTTGTATCGGCAGCGGAACATTCTGTTGTTGTCGATCGCTGTATTGCAGCGGAAGTAAAAGGAGAGTTTCTGAATAATGGCGGCTATTTTATGACCGAAGAAGAATCGCAAAAGCTTAGCTCTCAGCTTTTTCAAATAGACGGGAGCGTCGATTCCGAAATGGTTGGTAAATCAGCACCACAATTGGCCAAACGCGCCGGATTTTCTGTGCCGGAGAATGTCAGGGTACTGATTTCGGAGCAAAAATATGTATCCGATGTGAATCCTTACACGAAAGAAATGCTTTGTCCCGTTTTTGCCTATTACATAGAAGACGACTGGATGAATGCCTGCGAAAAGTGTATTGAGCTGTTGATCAGCGAAAAGAATGGGCATACCCTTGTTATTCACTCCACAGATGAAGCTGTGATTCGCCAGTTTGCCTTGAAAAAACCGGTGGGCAGAGTCCTTGTAAATACCCCGGCCACATTTGGGAGCATGGGAGCAACTACGAATTTATTCCCGGCAATGACCCTTGGCAGCGGTTCAGCAGGTGTCGGGATCACGACCGATAACGTGTCCCCTATGAATCTAATATACATCCGTAAAGTTGGCTACGGTGTGCGCAAGCCGGAAGAGATGACGAGTGGTGTTGCACAAGAGGAACAATCTTCAGCTGGAGAAACGACATCTTCTCCGGCATACAAGTTAGAAGACCTGCAGATGCTCCAGCAAATTTTGCAAAATGTAATGAAAGGTCTTTGATAGTGTTATAGATTGCAGGAGCATCATGGAAGTTTTAAGAAGGAGAGGTAATGAAATTTGGATATTCGAGATTTCTCAAATAAATTAGCAGAAGCGACCAAAAACATGTCTGAAGTAGAGCGAGCGTCTTTAATAAAGTTATTTGAAGGTGTTTCGAAGAATATGGCACCTGAAGAACCTGCTGAAAATGGCAATCATGATGGCGGGATTCCTAATGGAATGACGGAACGTCTCAAGAGGCTGAAAGAAACCTATTTGAAGCATGTTCCTACAATTACTACCCACCGTGCAAGAGCCATCACGAAGATTGCTAAGGAAAACCCTGGCATGCCGAAAAGTGTGCTGCGGGCTAAATGTTTCCGTTATTGCTGCGAGACAGCACCACTCGTGATTCAGGATGATGAACTGATTGTCGGTGCACCAAACGGAGCACCGCGCGCGGGAGCATTTTCACCTGATATTGCCTGGAGATGGATGTCAGACGAAATTGATACCATCGGCACCCGTCCGCAGGACCCATTTTATATTTCTGACGAAGATAAACGGATTATGCGGGAGGAACTGTTCCCATTCTGGAAAGGGAAATCCGTTGATGAGTACTGTGAAGACCAATACCGCGAAGCAGGTGTCTGGGAACTTTCCGGCGAGTCCTATGTATCAGATTGTTCTTACCATGCCTTAAATGGAGGCGGCGACTCTAACCCTGGTTATGATGTCATTCTGATGAAAAAGGGCATGCTCGATATTCAGCAGGAGGCAAAGGATCATCTGGCAACGCTGGATTATCAAAACCCTGATGATATTGAAAAAATCTATTTCTACAAATCCATCATTGATACGACAGAAGGCGTCATGATTTATGCCAAGCGTATTTCTGATTACGCTGCTGAACTGGCTGCAAAGGAAACAAATCCGAAGCGTAAGGCAGAATTATTGAAAATTTCCGAAGTGAATGCACGGGTGCCTGCCCATAAGCCAAGTACATTCTGGGAAGCGATTCAGGCTGTTTGGACAATTGAATCACTTCTTGTTGTGGAAGAGAATCAGACAGGTATGTCAATCGGCCGTGTTGACCAGTACATGTATCCGTTTTATAAGGCAGACAAGGATGCAGGCCGTATGTCTGATTTTGAAGCATTCGAGCTTGCCGGTTGTATGCTGATTAAAATGTCTGAAATGATGTGGATTACTAGTGAAGGCGGTTCTAAGTTTTTTGCCGGTTATCAGCCATTTGTCAACATGTGCGTTGGCGGTGTGACAAGAGAAGGCCGTGATGCAACCAATGATCTTACTTATCTGCTGATGGACGCTGTTCGTCATGTAAAAATTTATCAGCCATCATTGGCTACACGGATTCATAACAAATCACCGCAGAAATATTTGAAAAAAATTGTTGATGTTATTCGCTCTGGTATGGGCTTCCCTGCCTGTCATTTCGATGATTCGCATATTAAGATGATGCTGGCAAAAGGGGTTTCCATAGAAGATGCTAGAGATTATTGTTTAATGGGCTGCGTTGAACCTCAGAAGTCCGGCCGCTTATATCAGTGGACGTCCACTGCTTATACTCAATGGCCAATCTGCATTGAATTGGTTCTCAACCACGGTGTACCGCTTTGGTATGGCAAGCAGGTGACTCCGGATATGGGAGATTTGAGCCAATATAAAACGTATGAAGATTTTGAGAATGCTGTTAAAGCGCAAATTAAATATATTACAAAATGGTCCAGTGTGGCCACGGTTATTTCTCAGCGTGTTCATAGAGAAATGGCTCCGAAGCCGCTAATGTCCATCATGTATGAAGGCTGTATGGAGAGCGGTAAAGACGTATCTGCAGGCGGCGCGATGTATAACTTCGGTCCTGGTGTTGTCTGGTCTGGATTGGCTACCTATTCAGACTCAATGGCTGCAATCAAGAAATTGGTATTTGAAGAGAAGAAATACACGCTGGAGCAGCTGAATAACGCATTAAAAGCTGACTTTGTCGGCTGTGAGCAGATCAGAACGGACTGCCTCAATGCTCCAAAGTTCGGCAATGATGATGACTATGCAGATATGATTGCTGCAGATTTGGTTCATTTTACAGAAACGGATCACCGCCAGTATAAGACGCTTTACTCTGTTTTAAGCCATGGTACTTTATCTATTTCGAACAATACTCCATTTGGACAAATGACGGGTGCCTCTGCTAACGGGCGACGTGCATGGCTGCCATTGTCCGATGGGATCAGTCCGTCTCAGGGATCTGATGTGAAAGGGCCGACCTCGATTATCAAGTCTATTTCGAAAATGCCAGTTGAAAGTATGAACATTGGTATGGTTCACAACTTTAAGCTTATGTCCGGCCTGCTCGATACGCAGGAGGGTGAAGAAGGAATTATTACCCTATTGCGGACTGCTTCCGTACTTGGCAATGGGGAGATGCAGTTCAATTATCTGGATAACAATACATTGATTGAAGCGCAGAAACATCCGGAGCGCTACCGTGACTTAATTGTTCGTGTAGCAGGCTACAGTGCATTCTTTGTCGAGCTTTGTAAGGATGTTCAGGACGAAATTATCAGCAGAACCATGCTGAACCATTTCTAATTTTTAAAAAGATTTTCTGCTGCCTGCCTGAAAATGGCGGTAAGGTGCCTGAAGGACAGGCAGCTGTAAAATCAGTTAAATAACAAACAGGAGATTATGGGGTATGGGCAATACAAGAGCAGGAATGATTGAAAGAAAAGCATTCATTTTCAACGTGCAGAAATATAATATGTTCGATGGACCAGGAGTAAGAACAATCGTATTTTTTAAAGGCTGTCCATTGCGCTGTAAGTGGTGTGCCAATCCTGAAGGTTTAGAACGGAAACTACAAGTCATGTTAAAACAAAGCTTATGTACAGATTGCGGTGCCTGTGTTCCTGTCTGCCCGGTTGGAATGCTCAATCTTTCAAAAGGTACCTCGAAGCTTGAGGTATCCCGCGATATTGATTGTATTGGCTGCCGTAAATGTATCGATGTTTGTCCTGAGTCAGCCTTATCGATTGCTGGAGAAGCCAAAACGATTTCTGAGCTTTTGGAAATCGTCGAAGAGGATCGAACCTTTTATGAAATGTCCGGAGGGGGCATCACCTTAGGCGGCGGTGAGGTATTAATGCAGCCTGAGGCTGCCGCGAATCTTCTGATGGCTTGTAAAAAGGAAGGAATTAATACCGCGATCGAAACAAGCGGCTATGCAAAGCTCGAAGCTGTTCTTCAAGTGGCAGAGTTTACCGATTTATTCCTTTTTGATATTAAGCACATGAATTCTGAGCGGCACTTTGAATTAACCGGGGTAAGAAATGAGCGGATTTTAAACAATTTGACAGAGCTGTTTAAACGCCGGTACAACGTGAAAATCAGGATGCCGATCTTAAAAGGGATTAATGACAGCCAGGAGGAAATGGACCAAATTGTTCAGTTTTTAATGCCTTATAAGGATTATAAAAATTTCAAAGGGATTGATTTATTGCCCTATCATAAATTCGGGGTCAATAAATACAATCAGCTCGGGAAGGATTACGAGATTGCCGTAGATCCAAGCCTGACAGACGAGGACATGACGAGGATTGAAAATTGCTTTAAAAAATATGATTTTCCAGTAAAGGTAATCAATCATTAATAGATTAGAAGATAGATTGAGGTAATGATGATGGGAACATTTGGTGAAAAAGCGATAGAGCGGATCATCCAGGAATCGGTGCCGGGAAAACAAGTAACGATTGCCCATGTCATTGCTTCCCCTATGCCGGATATCTATGAACGGCTGGGAATAGATGAAAAAGGTGCAATCGGGATCCTTACGTTAACACCTTACGAGACGGCGATTATTGCCGCCGATATTGCCACAAAGACAGCAGATGTGGAAATTGGCTTTCTTGACCGCTTTACGGGCTCGGTTGTGGTCAGCGGTGATGTCCAAAGTGTCTTTACGGCACTTGAAGCCGTAAATGATACGCTGAAAAATATGCTGGGTTTTGTGACAACCCCCATTACACGGACATGAGAAAGAAGCGAATCATGGTCATAGGGCCTACCAATTGCGGAAAGACCACTTTAGTCCATGCGTTAAATGATGATGAACGGCCAATCCGGAAAACACAGAATCTGATTTACGGAAAGAATACTATCGAAGTGCCGGGTTCTTATATTGAAAATACTTGGATGTACAAATATTTAATATCAGCTGTACAGGATGCATCACATGTTTTGATATTAGTGGATCAATCAAAAGCGGCAGATGTTTATTCGCCCGGTTTTGCTAAAGTGTTTAGATGTCCTGTTATTGGCGTCATTACAAAAGTTGATTTATTGCAGGAAAATGAGGATTTTTGCATCAGGCAGCTGCAGAAAATCGGAGCTGCAGACCCTTATTTTAAAATTAGTGTACCGAGTGGTGAAGGTATCAGAGAGTTAAAAGAGTTTTTATTCGAAAAGAAAGATAGGTAATGAAAATGAAATTTATTACCGAAAGTTATTTACGGGATTTATATAAAAAAGAACCTTTTACTGCTTATGAGTTAGGATTGGAAACAAGACTTACACCCGGCGGCCGCCAGTTTCTTACCGACCGGGGAATTAAATTGCTGGATTCCAGCACTAAGAAAAAACCGGGTGAGACAAAGCAAAGGGCTGAAGAGCTGCAGGAAAATAAGATGGATTGGAAAAAGCTTCAGTTTCACAGCAGAATGAAGTCGATCGAAGCTTTGTTTCTATTAACTTGTGAAGAGCTGCTTGGAAGAGATGTTTGTCTGGCACATAGCGTGGTAAAGCTCTATAAACAATTTTCTTCCATAAATAGTGCCGTGAAGACCCATGGGACTGTTGAAAATCTTATTTGCAATGAATGTGCCGGGATTAAGGAATGTAATTTTTCCAGCAATCTAGGTGATTGCTTTGAAATCACCGACTTTCATATGCAGCTTGAAAAGGGCAGGGAAATCCTAATTTTACATAGACTCCGTAGTTCTCTTCAAGAAATAGAGCCGATAATGCAGGAGCTCTGTGACAGCAGTAAAGATGAAACAATGTGGTACGAAGATATGATTGGCAAGGTGAATCAGATTATTAACAGCCTATCACAATGCATTCACTTAGCGGTAGGAGGGAACCAATGTCTAAGGAAAAGTTGACTTTTGCATACTGTGATCAACTTGTACAAGATTTTGAAAAAGCAATTGAACATCCTGTCGCGGGTAAATCCTCTGTTTACTATACTGGAGTGGATTTAGGGACAGCCTGTGTCGTCTTAGCCGTTTTGGATGAAAACTACCGGCCTGCTGCAGGTGCTTACCGTTACGCAGATGTCGTTCGCGATGGCATGGTTGTAGATTACATTGGTGCTGTTAATATCGTGAGAGAAATGAAGCGTGAGCTTGAGGAGAAATTAGGAACGGAATTGATTTATGCAGCTGCTGCGATACCGCCGGGAACAGATGCGTTGGATTCAGGAGCGGTAAAAAATGTGGTCCAGGCTGCCGGATTTGAACTGTCCAACTTACTGGATGAACCAACTGCAGCTAATGAAGTTCTCAAGATGCAGAACGGTGCAGTTGTTGATATCGGCGGAGGTACAACAGGTATTTCGATTTTGAAGAATGGCAAAGTCGTATATGTCGAAGATGAGGCGACAGGCGGAACTCATTTTTCACTGGTGGTTTCCGGAGCCTACAAACTCCCTTTTGCCGAAGCAGATCAATATAAACGTGATCCTAAACATCACAAGGAATTACTGCCGGTATTAAAGCCGGTAATTGAAAAAATTTCATCCATTATCACTCGGCATATTAATGGTTATGACGTGAAGGAGATATCCTTGGTCGGAGGAACCTGCTGCTTGGGGGGTATTGAGGAGATTATTGAGAAGAAAACAGGAATTTACACCCATAAACCAAAGAATCCAATGTTTGTCACTCCTCTGGGAATAGCGCTTAGCTGCACCCAGAAAATCATGGACTAGGCTTAGGTAATTTTATTAAGTGTTCATCTGTGGAAACTGCAATACAAGGCGGAAGAAGGTGTCATTTTATGATAACGGCAAAACTAATTGACAATATATGGGCAACAAGAAAAGCAGAATCACTTAACGGGTTCAAGTTTATGCTTGCAGAAGTGATCGGCGGCAGCAATGAGGGGGAGCGCCTGGTTGTTGTAGATATCATAGGGGCTGGTATCGGAGACAGGGTGATTGTTACCACCGGCTCGTCAGCGCGAAGAATGCTTGGTGATGATGCCATTCCGGCTGATGCTTGTGTTGTCGGAATCATAGATGAAGATTGTCACTTTAAGTGATTAGGGTGGTGGGAGATTGAGTCTTCTAGATTTGGTCAAAGAAGCTGGCATTGTTGGAGCAGGAGGAGCAGGATTTCCTACTCATGTGAAGCTGGCCGCAAAGGCGGAATATATCCTGCTTAACGGCGCAGAATGCGAACCGCTGTTAAGAGTGGATCAGCAATTAATGGAACTTTTTCCTGATGAAATCATAAAAGGCTTTGCAGCGGCAGGAAGACATGTCGGCGCAAATAAAGCACTGATTGGTATTAAAGGAAAGCATAAAGAGGTCGTATCGATTCTGAAACAGAGGATCGAGGCACTCGAGGCCGGGGACTTCGTTGAGGTAAGAGAGCTGAAGGATGCTTATCCTGCTGGTGACGAACAGGTTTTGGTGTACGAGCTGACAGGCAGAGTGGTTCCGGAGGCTGGAATTCCGATTCAGGTTGGCTGTGTTGTCATCAACTCTGAAACAGCGTTAAATATTTATCGTGCTTCAATGGATGATCCTGTGACAGAAAAATATATCACCGTTGCCGGTGATATCCCGAAGCGTTTGACTGTAAAGGTGCCGGTGGGCACACCGATTATTGAGGTGCTGAAGCTAAGCGGCATCGAGAATTTTGCGGATTATGCCGTGATTGACGGCGGTCCAATGATGGGGCCGGTTTTAAGCAGCTTAGATGGATATGTCACAAATAAAACCATGGGCTTAGTCATTTTAAAAAAGCAGCACAATCTGATTAAAAGAAAAACGACTACTCTCGAACAGGCAAAAAGAGTCAATAAGTCCTGCGAGCAATGCCGCATGTGTACGGACATGTGTCCGCGTTATCTACTCGGACATAACCTGCAGCCGCACAAGATGATGAGAGTCACAAACTATGGCTTGCAGGATGAAGAAGATCAAAAGATGGTCTATCTGTGCTCCCAGTGCAATTTGTGTGAATTGTTCTCCTGTCCGATCGGCCTGTTTCCGAAGTCAAACAATCAGTATTTGAAACTGAAATTAATGGCAAACCATATTCGCTATACCCCGGTGCCGACAACATTCGAGGCCCGCAAAAACCGTGAATTTCGTTTGGTTCCCAGTAAACGACTTGTGGCAAAATTGGGCTTGTATCATTTAGATAAACCGGCTCCAATGACAGATATTTCCTTAAAACCTGAGGTTGTCTGTATTGCAAAAAGCCAGCATGTCGGGGCTTCTGCCATTCCCGTTGTTTCCGTCGGTGATCATGTTGACGCCGGGCAGCTAATCGGAAAAATTCCGGAAAACAGCTTAGGGGCTGCGATTCATGCCAGTATTTCAGGAACGGTTGTCGAAACGGAAAATGCCTATATTGCAATAAGGAGGGACTAAGATGGCAAACGCAATCGGAGTGGTCGAATTTACAAGCATTGCCCGCGGTATTTACGCGGCAGATCAGATGGTAAAGATTTCTGATGTAGAAATCGTCACCGCTTCCTCAACCTGCCCTGGAAAGTATATAGCCATTGTCCATGGCGATGTAGCTGCCGTTCAAGATTCAGTCGGGGCTGGTGAACGTCTGGCAGAAGAATATTTTGTTGATTCTCTCATTATTCCGAATGTCAGCCCTGAGGTATTTCCCGCTATTGCCGGAACAACAGTGCCAGAGCGAATTCAGGCTCTTGGAATCATCGAGTCCTTCTCCCTGGCAACGATGATTGTAGCGGCAGATGCCATTCTGAAGACAGCGGATGTTGAAGCACTGGAGCTTCGTTTGGGAAATGGGCTGGGCGGTAAGGCATTCTTTACTTTTACCGGTGATGTGGCTGCGGTGAATACGGGTATGGAAGCAGGAAAGGCCATTGCAGCAGAAAAAGGCCTGCTGGTCAATTGTGAGGTAATTGCCTCGGTTTCAGACAGGCTGATCCCAAGTTTATTCTAATCCATTTTGAAAAAATTTTTTCAATCACTGAGAGGAGGTGAAGGGGATGAAGAAATTAATATCCGTAAAAGATGTTGAAGCTTTTGAGAAGCAGGGACAGAAAGTAGTTTGTATCGATAAAAACACGATTATCACGCCGGCAGCCAAGGATGCAGCGAAAGTTTACGGAATAGAGTTTTCTTTCGAGACAAAAAGCTGCGAGGAAATAACTTCCAAACCAGCAATTCCCTGTGGTGGAGACATAGACAGCAATATGATTTACACCGTGCTTAAAGCGATGGTGGATAAAGGTCTTCTAAAAGGATTGTTTGATAACCTACCGTCCCAGCCATATACTGCTGAGCGCGATGGCGGCGGCCTAAAGGTCGTTCGCGGCAATTCGGTAAAATATGATGCATTTGATACCGGAAATCCAAACAATAAAGTTTTTTATCAAGAATTAATCAGCAAAGACGAATCTTCCATGAGTGCAGGCTTTTTAACAATCGAAAAATCAAGCTTTGAATGGGAACTCACCTATGAGGAAATTGATTATGTTATTGAAGGCACTGTGACGGTCACCATCAATGGAAAAACCTATACTGCCTATCCTGGAGATGTTCTCTATGTACCGAAGGGTTCTAAAGTAGTATGGGGCTCTCCTGACAAGGCTAAATTATTCTACACTACATATCCAGCAAACTGGGCTGACCTTATTTAGTGGTAAGGAGGGGAGAACATGCAAGCACTTGGCTTAATCGAAACAAGAGGACTCCTTGCAGCTATTGAAAGTGCAGATGCAATGCTTAAAGCGGCTAACGTTACCCTTATTGAAAAAACAAACGTAGGCGGCGGCCTTGTTACGATCGCTGTAACCGGTGATGTCGGGGCAGTAAAAGCAGCAGTTGAAGCAGGGGCAGCAGCAGTGGAACAGCTGAATGCTGCATTGCTGGTAAGCCAGCATGTCATCCCCCGTCCCCATGGGGAATTGGATGACATGATTGGACAAGGAAGACCAGCGGAAGATGTGAAGATACAAACTTCAGGGTCTATCGAGGTGGAGCCGGATGACGAGGCGGCAGTTGAGGAAGCAATGGATGAGGAAACTGCAGTTGAGGATAAAAGAACGACTCCAATGAATGAGAACTTTGAAGAAATAAATAAAAATTCGGTGGATACCATCGTTCGCGAACATGGTTTAGAAGCGGCCCTTGAGGTTCTGAGCAATCTTAGAGTAACAAAGCTGCGAAATCTGGCTCGTGAGTATAAGGAGCTCGGAATTACAGGAAGATTGATTTCCAAAGCAGATAAGAAAACGCTCCTTGCCGAGTTCAATGAATATTACAACATAACAACGAAAATATAGACTACTAGATAAGGTGAAAGGGGGAATCCTCTAATGGAGAATTTCGACTATGATTTAAGGTCAATTCAGGCAGTTAGAGATCTTGCCCGTTTAGGAAAAACTGCTTCTGAGCAGATTGCCGAATATACAGAAGAACAAATTGATAAAATTTTACGCAATATGGTAAAAGCAGCTAAAGAAAATGCTGTTCAGCTTGCCAAAATGGCTGTTGAGGAAACCGGGTTTGGCAAGGTTGCAGATAAAACTTATAAAAACCATTTGGCATCGACTATTTTGTATCAATCAATCAAAGATATGAAAACCATTGGTGTGATTCGCAATGATGAAGTAAATCAAGTTATGGATGTGGCAGAGCCTGTTGGTTTGGTAATGGGGATTATTCCTTCGACGAATCCGACATCAACAGCCATTTTTAAAGCAATGATTGCGATTAAATCACGCAATGCCATTGTCTTTTCACCGCATCCATCTGCCGCAAAATGTACAATGAAGGCTGCAGAAATTATGAACAAGGCTGCTGTAGAGGCAGGCGCACCTGCCAACATCGTTGGCTGCATTTCAATGCCTAGCATGAATGCAACAAATGAGTTAATGGCATGCAAAGAAGTGAAAATGATTATTGCAACCGGAGGTCCTGGGCTGGTAAAAGCTGCTTACAGTGCAGGTAAGCCGGCGTTAGGAGTTGGTGCAGGTAACTGCCCGGCTTATATCGAGAGAACGGCCAATGTTCAAAAGGCAGTTACAAATATTTTAGCCAGTAAGACGTTTGACTACGGCACGATTTGTGCATCCGAGCAGTCTGTTGTTGTCGAGGAGTGCAACCGTGAACAGGTCGTGGCTGAATTTAAAAAGCAGGGCGCCTATTTTATGAGCCCGGAAGAAACAGCAAAGGTTTGTAAATTGTTGTTTAAAAATGGCCATGCCATGAATGCCAAGTTTGTCGGCAGGTCGCCACAGGTGATTGCCGATGCGGCAGGGTTTGCTATTCCGGAAGGAACGAAGGTTCTTATCGGTGAACAGCAGGGTGTCGGACCATCAGATCCTCTATCCTATGAAAAACTGACATCCGTCCTTGCTTTTTATACCGTTAAGAATTGGGAAGAAGCATGCAATCTTTGCATTCAACTGCTTCAGAACGGCATTGGCCACAGCATGAGCCTTCATACTGAGGATAAAGACATGGTGATGAAGTTTGCCAAGAAGCCGGCATCCAGGATTTTAGTCAATACCGGCAGCACGCAGGGAGGTACGGGGGCTAGTACAGGATTAATGCCTTCATTTACACTCGGATGCGGGACATGGGGCGGCAGCTCTGTTTCTGAAAACGTCAGCCCAGTTCATTTAATTAATATTAAGCGGGTTGCTTACGGATTGAGAGATTGCAGCACATTAGCTTCTGCAGATCCAACTTTCGACTATCCTGAGCTTTCATTAAGCAGCTGTGATAGCTGCAATGAGGGAGCCGCTTCATTGCCATCAGAGTTCGACATCGCCAACAACGAACAGCTTGCCAAGCTGATCAACGAGTTAGTTGTAGCGATGAAGAGGGGGTAAGCTGAATGGACAAATATGGGGATGTTCTGAAACTTTTAGTAGAGGCAGTTCAAGCTAATCTGACGCCAACAGAAGTGAAAGAGGCGCTGTCGGCTGATTCGGCTTTTGGGGATTCCTATGATATTCCGGTAGGTATTTCTAATCGGCATATTCATCTTTCGCAAAAGGATTTATACAGTCTGTTTGGTGAAGGGTATCAGTTGCAGAAGGCGAAAGACCTGTCACAGCCTGGACAGTATGCAGCCAAGGAAACGGTTACCATTTGCGGTCCTAAAGGCGCAATTGAAAAGGTAAGAATTCTTGGCCCGGTCCGCAGTAAGACTCAGGTGGAAATACTTGAAGGAGATTCTTATAAGCTCGGTAGAGGGTCAAAGCCAAAAATGTCAGGTGATTTAACAGGAACACCTGGAATCACCATCATTGGTCCAAAAGGTTCAGTTCAGCTGAGTGAAGGTCTGATTGTTGCCCAAAGGCATATCCACATGACCCTTGACGATGCCAAGCGTTTAGGTGTACAGGACGGACAGATTGTCTCGATCGAGTTTAATGGCCCGCGCGGCGGCATTTTCAATAATGTTGCTATCAGGGCAAATGTCGCATCTGCTCTCGAATGTCATATCGACACTGAAGAAGCAAATGCCATGAGTGTTAATTCATCAACTAAAGTTAAATTAATAAAATAATAATTTTGGAGGAATGAAAAATGAGATACGATGCACTTGGAATGATCGAAACTAAAGGTTTAGTAGGAGCAATCGAGGCAGCAGATGCCATGGTGAAAGCTGCAAATGTCAATTTGATTGGTAAAGAGCTTGTTGGCGGCGGTCTAGTAACAGTTATGGTTCGCGGTGACGTTGGTGCGGTAAAGGCAGCAACCGACGCAGGCGCAGCAGCAGCAGAGCGCGTTGGAGAACTAATCTCTGTTCACGTAATTCCACGTCCACATGCTGAAGTGGAAATGGTTTTGCCAGCTGCAGCAGTTAAGGAATAAGGATTAGGGTTACGTAAGGGTATAAAAGTATTGGGCTTTCATTTATAAAAAAACATTATTGGAGGAATAGAACATGAAATACGATGCATTAGGAATGATCGAAACAAAAGGTTTAGTAGGAGCAATTGAAGCAGCAGATGC
>CAYNUT010000043.1:0-26478 GCA_964400595.1 uncultured Neobacillus sp.
AACGAATTATTATTGTTTGTTGACGTTTTTGTTTGTTTAGTTTTCAAAGATCAAAACCACTCAATCGCTCAAAAGCGACTTTATTAATATAACATAAAGTGTTTGTTTATGTCAACACTTTTTTTAAAAAAACCGTCAACCACAAAACCTTTTTTCATAAATGTTTCGCAGCGACGGTTATTAATATAACAAGTAATCAAAAAAAGGTCAATAGCTTTTTTTATTTTTTTAGGATAATTTTTTGCTCACCTTATAACATCGATGATAAACCCCTTGGCCTTTTGTTTCGATGTTTACTACATCTAATAAATGTTTTTCAATTAAGTATTCCAGCAAAACAGACAGATCGACGGAGTAGGCACTTAATTCTTTTTCGTCCATTATTTCATTAAACATCCAATATTCCTGACGATTTAAAACTTCTAACAAATGAGCCGTACCGATGCTTGTTCTTGAATGAATCAAAAATTCACTAGCGAGAAACAAGAGCTCGAGCCTTTTTTCCAAAGATTCTTCGCTGTTGACAAGCTCTTCATATAATTTAAAGATTTCGGGTTCGATTTGTTTAACCTGTTGCCAAACGGTCAGTTCGGGATGAAGACCGCTTTCGATGACAGCCAATCTTGCTAAATGGTGCAGGGAGTGGACAACATGATTATAGGCATCCAAGTACTGCCTGCTTTCAAAAAGGGCCTTCCCGTCCACATAACGCCTGATTAATTTGGCAAATTCAAGACCCATTTTGATTTTTCTTCCGTTAAATGGAAACTCACTGAGCTCCGTTTTTAAATTCGCAACATATTCATTGCGGTCAAAAAGAATTTTGGCAGTATGAAGCCATTCGAAAATTTTCCGATTGGTACCAAGAAGCAGCCATTCCTGCAAACGATCTTTCGTAATAATATGCATAGCAGCTTTTTTATTGTCATAAGTATAATGTTTTATAAAGATCGGCTGGTCTGCCTCTTTGACGATCACCAGAAGAATGGCATCGAACGTTTCCGTTAATTGACTTGAGTTTTGCTTTTTTTCAACCAATAAAACACCAAGCGTATTTGATTGGCTTGCCCTTTCCTGATAAATAGGCCGAAGCATGTCTTCCATTCTACATACCTCCATTTTTCTCAATAGCATTATATCTTCGACAGCGAGGATAAATATCCTTCTTTGATTTAAGACAAAATTCGACATTCTTCAACGGTATCCTTTTTTCTCTTTCCAAAAAAATATGGTATAGTTTCTACAGGAGGGAGTTTCATGGCAAAATATTCGAGTAAAACGAGTAAAATAAATAAAATTCGCACCTTTGCATTAGCTTTAATTTTTGCAGGTTTTATCGTAATGTACGGTGGTATTTATTTTCGGACCTCACCAATTATTATGACCATTTTCATGATTCTTGGTCTTCTTTTTATTATTGCCAGTACCGTTGTTTATTTTTGGATTGGAATGTTATCAACGAAAACCATACAGGTAAAATGTCCGAGCTGCGGCAAACCGACAAAAATGCTCGGCAGAGTAGATATGTGTATGCATTGCCGCGAGCCGTTAACGCTTGACCCGAATCTTGTTGGCAAGGAATTCGACGAGTCTTATAATAAAAGATCGAATAAATAAAAAAGAGGCTGACTCCAAGTCGCCTCTTTTTTAAATGAATAAATTCTAGTGTACTTCTTTGCTTGCACATTCCGGGCAAAATCCGTAAACTTCCATGCGGTGATTGGCCACTTTAAAGCCCGTCACATGTGATGCTAAATGCTCCACTTCATCCAAGCCTGGATAATGGAAATCGACAATTTTTCCGCAAGACTCACATATCACGTGATAATGATCAGACGTAGCAAAGTCAAAGCGGCTGGATGCATCCCCGTAGGTTAACTCCTTGACAAGACCAACCTCACGAAATACTCGTAAATTATTGTAAACCGTTGCCACACTCATATTCGGGAATTTTCCCTCAAGGGCCTTATAAATATCATCTGCAGTTGGATGTGACATTGAGTTTATTAAATATTCAAGTATCGCATGACGTTGCGGGGTAATTCGCACCCCAGTTTCCTTTAGGGTATCCAATGCTTCTTTTAAATGATTCATCGCCATGCACCTCTTTTCTAAAAAAAATTCTTAGATTGTAATTGTTATAATTAATTTTACTAATTGAATATCCCTTTTGTCAATATTGTAACCTCACAAAGTCGAACACTTTATGAACTTTTTCCGTGCAATGCAGGCTCATTGACCCCAAGCGTGTAATTCACGAACCTCGCTGTTACAAACAATAGGTCAGATAAACGGTTTAAATAGGCGAGTACGAGAGGATTGACATCTTCCCCGAGTGCCACCGCACACCTTTCCGCTCTTCTGGCTGTTGTCCGCGCCACATGGAATGAGGATGCTGCAGGATGTCCTCCTGGCAAAATAAAATTCGTTAACGCCGGCAGTGATTCATTCCATTCATCAATTTGTTTTTCCATTTCCTCAATATCAGCAGGGCAGAGAGTCCATTTTACTTCCTTTCCTTTTGGTGTCGCAAGTTCTGCACCGACATGAAAAAGATTTGTTTGTATTTTATGATATGCTTTTTCTATTATTTCTTTCAATTGAAAATTTTCCTGAGGAATATGACTAAGCGCAAGCCCAATAAAGGAATTGGTTTCGTCGCAGGTTCCATAGGCTTCAACCCGTAAATCGTTTTTCGCAACTCTTTGTCCGTAAATGAGAGAAGTTGTCCCCTTATCCCCCGTTTTAGTATAAATCTTCAAATTGCTCCCCCCTATGTTTCTTCCCATTTTTAATATGTGTAATTGTGAACGGCTGCATAACACTCAGAACGGTTTTCATTCATCATATCACCTATATTAGTGTTTAGAAAACTTATAATAATAATAAATGCATAAAAAAAAGGGTCCGTAGTGGACCCAAAAATTTATCTGAGGAGGTATGCCCTAATAAAATGATATTCAAACCCCTGTTTGTTGCATTGGACAAATGCCTTTACTAAGAAAAATAGGCTATAGATTTTCCCGTATGTAAGCTAACGCATCCTCTACATGCCCTTTTACCGAGACCTTCCACCATTCTTTTGCAACTTTTCCTTCCTTATCAATCAGGAAAGTAGATCTTTCAATTCCCATGTATTCTTTGCCGAAGTTTTTCTTCAGCTTCCATACGCCGTAGGCTTCGGCAGCCTGGTGTTCCGTATCCGCCAGCAGCAGGAATGGCAAACCGTATTTCTCAACAAACTTTTGATGGCGTTCCACCGGGTCTGGGCTGACACCCAAAATCACAGCGTTCAAATCAGAAAATTGCTCAAACTGATCCCTAAAATCACAGGCTTCTGTTGTGCAGCCCGGCGTCATGTCTTTTGGATAAAAGTAAAGAACAACATTATACCCTTTAAGTTCTGACAAGGTTATTGTTTCGCCATTTTGGGCTTGCAATGAAAAATCAGGTGCTTGTTTTCCTATTTCAATTGTCATTTTCTTCACTCCACTTTGAAAAATATTCCTAATTATAGCCTAACCAAACAGATGAAGCAAAACAACTTTTATGCCCTGAAAAAGGTTATTTCTTCCGGTTAAACATAACTCTGGCAACAAAAGCAGCCGGCAATGTGTAGCCAATTAATGCTTCTGTCACAGCAATGAGTCTGCCGACGCCATGGGGGATCACATCCCCATTTCCGACAGAGAACAGCATCATCGCACTAAAATAAAAACTCGTTTCAAAAATATTTTTTTCGTTTTCTTTGTTCATTTCGAGCAGCACAGTCTTGCCCATTAACTCAAATAACAAATAAATGAGACCAAACCCGATGATAACGGTTAAGTAGCATGTTCCTAAATAAAAAAAATTGTCCACTGAAACTAATTTTCCTCTAATCGTATTTGGAACAAACAAAGTCCGGATGCTCATAAAAATACAAAAAATAACGATTGGCAGCAAAAAAAAGAACATTTGAAACCACCTCGAATTCAGCGGAGATATTCTATTTCTATGCGTGCTTGGACGAGAAAATACAGAAAAGCCGAAGCACCAGTATAGCAAAGTACACCAGTCTCCGGGCGCTGCAGCTGGACATATCAAAACCCGGGCACTAAGCCCGGGTTATTTTAGTTTCCTGCACCGCGATATTTCTTGACCCCCTGATTCCAGAGCAGCACAGAAAGTATAAAAAAGATTACTCCGATGATCGGCGTTAAAAACGAATAGAAAAACCACTCTTTTTTTTCGAGAAAAAAGGCAGCCGGATACACACCGACAAAGGCAAATGGCAATATCCAGGTGAGCACAAAGCGGATGGCTTTATTATAAATATTCACTGGGTAGCGCCCGTAATTGCTGATATTGTACATCATCGGCATAATTGACGTTTTCGCATCTGCCCAGAAGCTGACGCAGGCAAGCATCACGAATATCCCGCCATAAACGAGCACGCCGCCGGCGACAAGAATAATAAATAGAATTGGATCATACCAGTCGACCTTAATTCCAAGGCGGCTGCCGGCATAGAACATAACGGCCAGCCCCGTCACTGCCCCCAGCAGGGATTCTAGCTCAAGCCGCTCAAGGATAATCTGAAACAAGCTGTGAATCGGCCTTGTTAGAATACGGTCGAGCTCCCCTTTGACAATATACCGTTCGTTAAAATCCCAAATGTTAAAAAAAGCAGAAAAAACAGCGAAAGGCACTAGGAAAAAACCATAAATAAAAATAATTTCATCACGGTTCCAGCCGCCAAGGAGCTGCGTGTGACCAAATACCACTAAAATAAAAACGAGATTGATCGCCTGTGAAAGCAAATCTGAGAAAAATTCAACAAATAAATCGGCCCTGTATTGCATTCTCGTTTTTAAATATTGGGCCATATATTGAAAAAACATCCTTACGTAAAACATCGCTTATCCCCCCTGAATGACCAGCTGTTTTTTCGCTAAATACCATAGCAATTGGATCGGAAAAATTAGTACAATGACCCAAATAAACTGCTGGCCGATTGCCCCTAATGCCTCCTGATGCGAGAAGCCTTTGGTAAAAATCATGCTCGGGATATAACTGATGCCTTGAAAGGGAAGAAATCTCATCACACTCTGCGCCCAGCCCGGAAAAAAATTAATCGGCAAAAGCAGGCCGGAAAACAAATCAATGACGACACGTTTGGCGCGAATCAGTCCGGAATTATTATATAAGTAGAAAGTCGTAATACCCGTTAATAAATTAAGCTGGGTATTAATAAAAAAGCTGAGCAGGATTGACAGAGCAAACAGCCCCCAAACGCCAAGATCCCATGTAAAATGAATCGGAAAAATGAAATAAACAATGACCAACCCCGGGACGGAAAATAAAAACAGTCGAAAAATCCCTTCCCCCAATCCCTGCATCGTTTTCATTGCCAGATAATTGTAGGGGCGGATCAGTTCAACAGCAACTTTTCCCTCCATGATTTCCATCGCCATTTCCCGGTCCAGATTATTAAAATAAAAGGCGCGGGCCATCCAGGAAATCGCTACATAGGCAGTCATTTGTGTCACCGAAAGCCCCTGAATTTGCTCCTTTCCCCCGTAAATGGCCGTCCATAAAAAATAATAGGCACCAATATTTATGCTATATATAAGTATCCCCGTGTAATAATTGGTCCGGTAGGCGAGCATCATTAAAAAACGGATTCTGATCATTTCAAGATATTTATCCAACTTCCACCGCACCCTTTTCATAAATATTGCGGACGATTTCTTCAGTCGAGGTCTCGTTAATTTTTATATCCTTAATTTTATAAGCGGCCACAGTTTTGGCA
This sequence comes from uncultured Neobacillus sp., assembly GCA_964400595.1. Lineage (GTDB taxonomy): Bacteria > Bacillota > Bacilli > Bacillales > Cytobacillaceae > Neobacillus. Next base: position 5,795 of record CAYNUT010000043.1, read on the forward strand.
ATCAGCTGCGAAATAAGTTCATCATTGTCCTCCATCACCACTGTAAAGACCTGCTCCTTCTCATCCTGCTCCCATTTAACCGGCATACCGCTGGTTAAGTTTCGGATTTCACCCAGCTCCACTTCTTCAAGAAACTGAAACTGCAGCTCTTTTCCTTCTCCCCATGTCTCCTTTAGCTGCTTTAAGGCGCCGTCATAAATCACCTTTCCTTCATCTAGCATAATTACGCGTTCACATAAGGCCTCAATATCGGAAAGATCGTGGGTTGTTAGGAGAATGGTGGTGTTATATTTTTCATTTATCTCCTTTAAAAATTCACGGATTTTCAGCTTGACCAATACATCCAACCCAATCGTCGGCTCATCTAGGAATAATAGCGGCGGGTTGTGAATGAGGGCAGCCGCTAGCTCGCAGCGCATCCTTTGGCCAAGTGATAACTTTCGGACCGGCTTATCCAGAAGCGGCTCAATGTCTAAGGTTTTAATGACATGATTCATATGACTGTCATATTGTTCATCCGATACTTTATATACTTTTTTTAGCAGGCGGAATGATTCCTGCACGGCAATATCCCACCAAAGCTGGGAACGCTGTCCGAAGACCACGCCAATGGTTTGGACAAATTTTTCCCTTTCCATATGTGGATTCATGCCGTTGACGGTGATTTGCCCAGAGGTCGGAGTTAAAATCCCCGTCAGCATTTTAATTGTTGTCGATTTTCCGGCACCGTTTTCACCAATGTAACCGACCATTTCTCCCTGCTTGACAGTAAAGCTGATATCATTAACGGCGGGGATGATTCGATAATTTCTTGTAAAAAGGTCACGGAACGCACCCTTTAGACCAGTCCGGCTCGAATAGGATTTAAATTCTTTGCGTAGATTATTTACTTCAATGGCATTGCTCATCTTTGTACCTCCCAAAAACTTACCCTAAAATAATAGTTTAGCTAAACCGGATGGGTAAAACAACTGACATGCCTCCTACCGCCTGGCTGCAGCCAGCCGGAAATTTAAAAAGCGAATTTGTCAGAAAAAAGTGATAAAATTAAATAATGCAAACAAAGGGAGGAAAATTCATGCAATTTGCCAATTCAGTACGCCTACATAAGGAAGCGTTGGAACATATTGTCGGAGGAGTCAACAGCCCCTCCCGTTCCTACAAGGCGGTCGGCGGCGATTCTCCTGTAGTAATGGAGCGCGCGCAGGGCGCATACTTCTGGGATGTTGACGGAAACCAGTATATCGATTATCTTGCCGCCTATGGCCCGATTATTACCGGCCATGCCCATGCGCACATCACGGAAGCAATTAAACGCGCTGCTGAGACAGGCGTCCTTTACGGAACTCCGACACCGCACGAAGTTAAATTCGCGAAAATGCTTAAAGATGCCATTCCTTCACTTGATAAAGTCCGCTTCGTGAATTCCGGTACAGAAGCTGTCATGACCACCATTCGTGTCGCACGCGCTTATACCGGACACGATAAAATCATCAAATTTGCAGGCTGTTATCACGGCCATTCGGACCTTGTTTTAGTTGCTGCCGGGTCGGGTCCTTCTACCTTAGGAACGCCAGATTCTGCCGGGGTGCCGGCATCAATCGCTCAAGAGGTAATTACCGTACCTTTTAACGATATTGAATCATTCAAAAAAGCACTAGAAAAATGGAGCACGGAGGTTGCGGCTGTCCTCGTAGAACCAATCGTCGGAAATTTCGGGATTGTCGAGCCAAAACCTGGCTTCCTGGAGCAGATAAATGAGCTTGCCCATGCTGCCGGGGCACTGGTCATTTACGATGAAGTAATTACCGCCTTCCGCTTTATGTACGGGGGGGCACAGAATTTACTCGGGATCACACCGGATCTAACAGCAATGGGAAAAATCATTGGCGGCGGACTGCCGATCGGCGCTTATGGAGGAAGGAAAGAAATCATGGAAACAGTATCACCTCTCGGCCCGGCCTATCAGGCAGGAACAATGGCCGGTAATCCCGCTTCGATTTTATCCGGAATTGCCTGTTTAGAAGTATTAAAACAAGATGGCATATACGAATACTTGGACCGATTAGGAGCAATGCTTGAAGAGGGTATAATCGAAGCCGCTAAAGAATATGATATTCCGATAGCGATTAACCGCTTAAAAGGAGCACTCACCGTTTATTTTACCAATGAAAAAATTGAAAACTACGAGCAGGCGAAAAAGACAGACGGAGAAATGTTCGGTAAATTCTTTAAGCTGATGCTCCATCAAGGAATTAATCTTGCGCCATCAAAATATGAAGCATGGTTCTTAACCATCGCTCATACAGTAGAGGATATCGAAGCCACATTACATGCAGTCAGGAATGCATTTTCATCATTAAAACCAGAATAATTATGCATATTTTATGCACATCAGGGAGTGGGAATCACTCCCATTTATTATTGGCGATTATTATGAAACCGTTTACACAGACAACTTTCTCCCATATATTCCCCGCTTTTCAATTCAATTTTTTCATCCAAATTTCTGCATATTTATTTGATTTCTGAAAATTCATATGATAATATTAGATTATTATTTTGTCTTTTAGCCCTTTACTCGAATGCCTCTTTAAAGCGACAAATCATTTTAAACCTGCCGAAGTTAAGCTCAAATCTAATAGTTTCATAGGAGGTGAAGCGGCTTACTGAGGATTTCCGAAGAAGCCCGACAGAATGACACAAAGATGGACCCCTTCCCTTTTTAAAGATTTCCATAAACACGAACACGATGCATGTGGAATAGTCTCTTGCCTCGAAAAGAGCAAGGTTCCAACAAAGAAAAATATATTTAATTGTATTGATGCGCTTGTGACCATGAATCACCGCGCTGGTTTTATTAACGGCGAAGGCGACGGTGTCGGGATTCACACAGATATCCCAAGAGATCTCTGGAAGGAAAAACTGCGCAAAGCAAACCTTGACCCCCTGCTCGCTGAAAAAGAAGAATTTGCCGTCGGCCACGTGTTTATCAGCCAAAAAGCAAACTGGGACATGGTAAAACAAGAATTAGTCATGAAACTTGCAAAATATAAATTAGTGCTGATTTTTGAATCAGATGAGGTAACGGAACCCGCTGCCCTTGGTCCAATCGCCATTCAGGAGAATCCTGTGTTCTGGCAATTCGCCTGTCTTTCAGGAAAAAATGGCCAAGAATTAACAAAGACCCTTTTTGAAGCTTTAATCGATTTTGAGAAAAATGAGGATGTTCATGTTGCATCACTTAGCCAAAATCATGTTGTTTATAAAGTAATGGGGGCAGGAGATATTCTTCCGCGCTACTATCAAGATTTGGCCAGCCCTCTTGTCGCTTCTACCATGACACTGGGACATAATCGCTATTCTACAAATACTCTTTCAAGCTTTTTCCGGGTACAGCCCTTCAGCGTCCTCGGGCATAACGGAGAAATCAACACAATCGCCAAGCTTCGTGATGAAGCAAGAATGATCGGGGTGCCTCTTGTCAAGGACGGAAGCGATTCCCAGGATTTAAGCCGGACAATGGAAACATTAATCTGCCTCGAAGGTTATTCCCTGTTTGAAGCCATGGACTTGTTATTCCCGCCGATTGTGAATGAAATCAAAGCCTACCCTAAGCATCTCCAGGATTTATATACGTATCTTCGCGAAGGATGGGGACACTTCGCACAGGGGCCGGCAGGAATCATTTCGCGCTTTGCCGATGAAGCCGTGTTTAGCGTAGATGCCCTCGGCCTCCGTCCGCTTTGGATGCTTGAAACTGAAAGTTCATACCTATTTTCATCCGAACCGGGAATTATTCCATCCAGTGAGTATGTGAATGATCCGAAGCCGTTGGCACCTGGTGAAAAGGTCGGCTTCAAATGGGATGAAACTAAATTGGAAGTTTACGAACAGGACCGATATCAAAATGAAGTATATAATCGTTTTTCCAAGCGGTTAATGCTTAATGATGCAAGATTCCGTCTGCAGCCGCCTGTTTATGGAAAGACCGTCACGATGAGTTATCCTGACAAAATCCATAACGGACAATACAAAGCCTTTGGCTGGGAGCGGGACCATATCCAATTAATTGAACAGATGGCGGAAAAAGGCGTGGAGCCGATTCGTTCTCTCGGCCATGACGCACCACTTGCTGCACTTAATCCGGAGCGGGTTAATATCGCTGATTATATTAAAGAAAGTGTTGCGGTAGTGACAAATCCGGCGATTGACCGCGACCGGGAAACAGAGCATTTTTCCACCCGTGTCATTATCGGGAAACGCCCAAATTTATTTAGGGAAGAAAAAACGGGAACAGTTATTGAACTCACGACCCCGCTGCTTTTAGAAGGAAAAGCTGGCTTCAGCTGCGCTGAAAGCTTAGTTCAGCCGAGCTTCGACCAAATTGTTCAGCATTTCCAAGAGCAAAAGCTCGCAGTCTTTATCCCTGCTTTCTTCCGCAAGAATGAAGGTATTGAAGAGGCATTGGAAAGACTTGCAAGTGAAGCAGTCAGCGCTGTTCGCTCAGGAAAATCACTGCTTGTTCTTGATGATGCCAAAGCCCATCAGGAAGACTGCTATTGGATCGACCCGCATCTTGCGGCCTCTGCCATCGATCAAGCACTAGTGAAGGAAGAATTGAGAAGAGACTGTTCTTTATTGGTACGGTCAGCGGCCATCCGCTCACTACACGACATTATTACTGTTTTTGGACTAGGCGCGGATTTAATCAGCCCTTACTACATGTTCTTGACGGTTCTCGATGAATCGACCAAGCCATTAACTAACCTGTATAGCGCACTGACTAAAGGGCTGGAAAAAGTGATCTCAACAATCGGCATCCACGAGCTTCGTGGATATGCCCGCCTATTCTCAAGCATCGGCCTGAACGAGTCTGTTGCAAATGTTTTGAACATCGTGAACTTCTTTGGCTCAGACGAAATTGAGACGGATTTTGCAGCTATGAAGCTGGATGCATTAAAAAGAGCCGAGGATTATCATAATGAAAAGGAAAGAGTAGGAAAAACCTTTCACCTCTTCCCGCGCATTTGGAAGGCGATTGGTGAGGTGGCAGCGACCGGTGATTACAGCGTTTATCGTGATAAAATCTCGGAGCAGGAAACGGAAAATCCTACGACCATCCGTCATCTCGTCAAGCTGAGAAGCGGCAAAAAGCCTGTTGCTGCCAGCGAGGTCGATATTCGCGTCGGTGATCACGACCTGCCGTTCGTTATTTCTTCGATGTCCTTCGGCTCACAAAACGAGATTGCCTTCAGGGCCTATGCAGAAGGTGCCGACCGCTTAAACATGGTCAGTCTCAATGGAGAAGGCGGCGAAATCAAGGATATGCTCGGCAAATATCCTCGCACCCGCGGCCAGCAGGTTGCTTCCGGACGCTTCGGAGTTAACGCTGAACTATTAAACTCTTCAAATCTATTAGAAATTAAAATTGGCCAGGGGGCGAAGCCTGGTGAAGGGGGACATCTGCCTGGTTCAAAGGTAACCGCCAAAGTTGCAGCAGCTCGTAATGCTACTCTTGGCTCTGATTTGATTTCACCTTCAAACAACCATGATATTTATTCGATTGAAGATTTAGCGCAAATGATTCAGGAGTTAAAGACGGCGAACGATCAAGCCAGAATTGCTGTTAAGGTTCCTGTTGTGCCGAATATCGGGACAATTGCCGTCGGAATTGCCAAAGCTGGTGCTGATATTATTACGTTAAGCGGTTTTGACGGCGGAACCGGTGCGGCAAGAATTCATGCCCTGCAGCATGTTGGTCTCCCTGTGGAAATCGGCGTCAAAGCAGCCCACAATGCCCTGCTGGAAAGCGGTCTGCGCCATAAAGTCGAACTTTGGGCCGATGGCGGCATGAAGAGTGCCATGGACGTCATCAAGGTTATGCTGCTCGGTGCAAACCGCGTCGGCTTTGGAACATTATCAATGCTCTCCATCGGCTGTACGACCTGCCGCGGCTGTCACCTAGATACATGCCACGTGGGAATCGCTACACAAATTGAATCGGAAGCACAGGCGAAAGAACACGGTTTACGCCGCTTTGTACCGCGTCAATTTGAATTGGCTGTGCAAGGTATTATGAATCTTTATACTGCATTCGGAAACGAATTGCGGGCGCTTGCCGGGTCCATTGGAATCCGCAATCTACAGGAGGCAGTCGGCCATTCCTATTTATTAGAGCAGGCAAAAGGCGAAGGCCAGCTTGACCTATCCTATTTACTGAAGCCGCTGGAAATCAGCCAATTTGCAAAAATAGAAGCTTCTAAATCCATTGAAGAAGTGCAAATGCAGGTGGCCGCCGGAGCAGAATATCTCGATGGAAGTGTCGACAAGCTGCACTCTTCCCGGGAATTTGTCAGCGTAACATCTGAGCAGCGGGTGCTGGGGAGCCGCGTTTCCTGCCATCGTGTCCGCGGCAGACTGGACGGTTCCTACAAGCAGCTGCCGTCTGTCCAGCTTAAGTATAAGGAAGGCTCGATTCCTGGAAACGGCTTAGGTGCCTACAATAGTGAAGGAATCGAAATCACTGTTAACGGCGGAGGCCAGGATGGTGTCGGAAAAACATCCTTTGGCGGCAATATTCATGTGTTGAAGTCCAAAGGAAAAAATGGACAGTTTCTGAACGGTTCGGTTGGTAAAGGCTTTGGGTACGGAGCGCAAAAAGGTCTCCTCATTGCCCAGGGGAATGCTGATGCCCGTGCCGGAATCCGCCTCTCCGGAGCCGATTTAATCATCGGAGGCCAGGTAAAAAAGCCGATTCCGAAAAAAGAAAACGGCAATATCGGTTCAAACGCTAATATTAAAGGCTTTGCCTTTGAATATATGACAAACGGCCGCGGCTTAGTGCTGGGCGACCCGGGTCCATGGGCTTGTGCCGGGATGACCGGAGGGGTCGTTTACTCCCGCATCCAACCGGAAATGGGGCTCACAAAGGATGCAGTTAAGCGGCGAATTGCCAAAGGTGCCAATGTTTCAGTTGTCGATTTAAATGTAAAAGGTAAACAGGATGTTAGCGAGCTTTTAACGAAGTATGCCGACTTGCTCGAGCAAAATGGCCAGGGCGAAGAAGCAAACCAGCTTCTTGCTCTTTTGGGGAACCCGGAAGAACATTTTGTTCAGATTCTGCCGGTGAAGGAACAGGCCGATCCTTCGGTTTCAACAGAATAGAGGAAATTTAATGTGGGCTGACTTCATTGGTCGTAGAAAAATGACTTTTGAGGTTTAGCCTTTCCTTTTTCTACCTTATGAAGGACTTATCTTTCGTTTTTTCCGGAAATTGATCCTTCATCTCGGGCTAATGACCTTGATTGCTTCCCCCTTGCGGTTCTTCGCCTGTAACCACAATGCCTGTTTAAATTCACCTATTGAGGACATTTTTTTCCGTAACATTTCCTATATAATTTCATATAATTTTTCTTGATTATATGTTTTAATGCATGTTATAGTACAATATTATTTATTATCAGTAAACTATTATGTTTGAAAGGAATTTTTTTAAAAATGAAGTTAGGTGCCCGCATTTTAAAAACGGGAATTGCAATTGTTTTATCGCTTTATTTAGCTCAGCTATTACATTCACCTTCCCCGGTGTTTGCGGCGATTGCCGCCATTTTTGCCATTCAGCCGACAATTTACCGTTCCTATTTGACCATTATTGAGCAAATTCAAGGAAATATCATTGGCGCTTTAATTGCGGTAATCTTTGTATTGCTGCTGGGAAACCATTTTATTGTCATCGGTATTGCCGCGATTATTGTCATTTTGATTAATTTGAAATTGAAGCTGGAGAAAAATATCGGCCTTTCCCTTGTCACCCTGATTTCGATCATGGAAACACAGGGAGGCAGCTTTATTCAGTTCGCCGGCATCCGCTTCTCGACCATTATGATCGGGGTATTTTCGGCTTTTATCGTCAATCTGGTATTCATGCCGCCAAAATACGAGAATAAGCTTTATTTTAAAATTTCGAGTACAACAGAAGAAATTATCAGATGGATTCGCTTAAGCACACGGCATGATTTCGACCACCATCTCCTCAAAACTGATATTGAAAAATTAAGGGATAATCTTGTCACCATCAGTCAGTTTTACGTCATGTACAAGGAAGAACGCAGCTATTTTAAAAAGAGCACTTTGGAAAAGTCTCGAAAGCTTGTTGTTTACCGGCAAATGAACTCGGCAGCGAAAAAAGCGGTAGATGTGTTAAGAAAGCTCCATCGTTTTGAAAATGAATTGCTCCATCTCCCTGAACAGTTTCAGCAGTCGGTTCAGGAGCAGCTGGATTGCCTGATTTACCATCATCAGCAGCTCATGCTAAGGTTCATTGGAAAAGTGCCGGTGCCTGTCTCAGCCCCTGAAGATGGAGGGATCTGTTTTAATAAAAAAGAACTCTTTGATCTTTTTTTAGCACATCAAAGGGATTACACTGATGATCAGGATAATCCGCATCTTTACCATACGATGCAAATTGTCGCCTCCATAATAGATTACAGTGAACAGGTAGAACATTTAGAAACATTAGTAACGAGCTTCTACTCTTTTCACCAAAATGTAGTTTCGATTGAAGAAAAAGCAAACCATTAAAAAAACCGAAGCGCTATGCTTCGGTTTCTTGTTTTTCCTTATGTTCGAGCTGCTGGACCTGGAATAATCGATAATAGTTCCCCTGCTTCGCCATCAGTTCATCATGTCTTCCGACTTCAACAATTTTCCCATGTTCAATCAAAACAATGCGGTTGGCGTGCGTAATCGTTGACAAACGGTGGGCGACAATAAAGGTCGTGCGGTCTTTGGCCAGCTTCTCAAGCGATTCCTGAATAGCATGCTCACTTTCTAAATCGAGTGCAGAAGTGGCTTCATCAAGGATTAAAATCGGCGGATTTTTCAAAAATACCCGAGCGATGGCAATCCGCTGCTTTTGGCCTCCGGAAAGCTTAACCCCTCTTTCGCCAACCTTTGTATTGTAGCCTTCTGCTAGATTTAAAATAAATTCATGGGCATTCGCCGCTTTCGCAGCCCTGTAAACCTCATCCTCAGAGGAATCGGGTTTGCCCAGCAAAATGTTATCCATGACCGATTCACTAAATAATATATTATCCTGGAACACGACACCGATTTTATCCCTCAGGCTTTGCGCCTTAAAGCGCCGGATATCCGCTCCATCAAGTGTAATGCTTCCCTCTGTCACGTCATAAAAACGGGGAATCAAGCTGACAAGCGTGGATTTTCCGCCCCCGCTCATACCGACAAGCGCAATCGTTTCCCCTTTTTTAACATCTATTGAAATATTCTTTAGCACCATTTCATGATTATCATAGGCAAAAGAAACGTCCTTAAAAGAAATATCTCCATGGACCTGCCTGCACTCAATGGCATCGGCTGCATCCACAACATCATATTTTTCATCCAAAAACTCAAAGATCCTATCCATGGAAGCAAAAGATTGTGTCACTGTTGTCGAAGAGTTCACCAATCTTCTTAATGGATTATACAGTTTATCGATATAGGCAAAAAACGCCACCATCGTTCCTAATGAAAGCTGATGCTGAATCACCAGGTAGGCTGAATAACCTATTACCACCAGCGGGGCAATATCCGTAATGGTGTTGACTGCTGAAAAGGACTTCGCATTCCAGCTTGTATGCTGCAGCGCCTTTTGTAAAAAGTTTTTGTTTTGTTTGTCAAATTGGGTTTGTTCATACTCTTCTATGGCAAAGCTTTTGATGATTGGCATTCCCTGGACCCGCTCATGCAGGTAGCTTTGGACTTCAGCAAGAGCCTGAGAACGAATTCGCGTCAGCCTTCTCAAATTGCCGAAAAAGTACTTAATTGAAATCGCGTAGAGCGGAAATAACAAAATCGAGACGACCGTCAATGCAACATTCATGGAAAACATTAGAATAATAGCAATAATAATCGTGGCCATATCAAGCCATATGTTCATTAGACCAGTCATGACAAAGGTTTTCGTTTGTTCCACATCATTGATGACACGTGAAATAATCTCGCCTGCGCGGGTATTCGCATAATACTTAAAGCTCAGCTTTTGAATGTGTTTATACATCTTGTTCCGGATATCGTATAAAATTTTGTTCGAGGTCCACTGGGCTAAATACTGCCGGTAATACTCGATCGGCGGCCTTAAGATGACAAAAATAACAATCATAATGACCATAATAATCATCAATTTATGGACCTTCGCCGTACTGGATAGTGTGTGACTCCCGACGATGTCATCCACCACATACTTAATAAGCATAGGAATCACAAGCGGAATTCCAAATTTGATAATCCCAATAATGACGGTCGCTGCTATCTGCCAGCGGTACGGCTTTACGAATTGAAGGTATCTGCGGATACTGCTCAAGCTTCCTGCCTCCCCTCTTTCTCTATCTTTACAGACAAAAACCTGTTGATTAGAAATCAACAGGCGTCTTGAGACATCTAACGTCTGTATGTTAAATACCGCTCATACCAAATATCGATGAAATCCGGGGCAAACGGACCAGTTCGCTGCCGAATCCATTGAATCAGCTTATCTACATTTCTTTTTAAAATTTGATCAATCACTTCCGGGTACTTCATTTCCCGGCGGTGTCGCTCATACTCATCCTCGTCCAGCAAATTAAATGTCATATCAGGATATACCTTGATATCAAGATCATAATCAATATACTTCAAGGCTTCACCATCAAAAATAAAGGGTGAACTGATATTACAGTAATAATAAATCCCGTCCTCGCGAATCATGCCAATCACATTGAACCAATATTGGGAATGGAAGTAACAAATGGCCGGTTCTCTGGTAATCCATGTTCTTCCATCAGATTCTGTGACAAGTGTCCGATCGTTACCGCCTATTACCAAATTTTGCGATCCCTTTAAAACGGTTGTTTCTTCCCAGACGCGATGGATGTGCCCATTGTGTTTATAACTATGTATTTGCATGGATTCACCTTCGATGGGTACGCCCATTTTCTCCCCTACCTTCATTTCCGAACGCTTTGCAACCTAACCCATTAAAAATAATACGACAAATGGCAACAAAGAAAATTCCTTTTTTCTATTATTATAACGGTTGAGAACCGAATTTAAAACAAAAGAGCCACATTTATTGGCTCTTTGTGATAAATTGCGAATGTTTTTTTATATAGAAGGGGATAAATTCGTTTCCCGGTAGGAATTGATGACATCTTCCGTCTGCCTTTCAAAAATCAATTGGATCTCTTTTAATTCCTTTTTCATTAACTGAATATCTGTTTGAACGCTCTCAAGGTCTGTGGAATCCTGCAAATTCTGAAGCTCTTCTTCAATTTGCTGGCAACGCTCAAGCTCGGCCTGAAGATAGAGTAATTTTTCCATGGTAACCATTTGCTCGGAAACTAATCGATTAAATTGATCCATTTCCCTCACCGCCTTAATTATTGATACCTAATATGTATTCTTTAATTCCACATCAAATTCCTTTGACTAGTTCTGTAAATTCTATGGAAATTTTGTCGAAGAGAAAAATTCCATTCAAGAGAAAGAAGACGCTCTTAAACTGCTTAGAGCGCCTTCTCGATAAGTATAGTTTCTTAGCTCTGGCCAAATTGGCCGGAAGTGCCTTGGTTTTTACGTGCTTGTGATTGTTGGTTTTGTTGTTTTACTTCCTGTGCATTTGTTTCGCTTGCAAATTCAGTTCCAAATGCACCAGCAGCTCCTGCAGCACCAGCAGCACCTGCTGCGCCAGCACCAGCTGATTGAGCGTTTTTTTGTCTTACTTCCTGAATGTTGGTACCAGCTGAAGTTTTGTTAGGCTGTTGATTTGCCATAGTTATCACCTCCACGAGTTTAATGTAACCAAGCTCGGTGGAGATTATCCAAAAAAAATAAATAACTTAGACGAGTAATGAGATTCCTCCATCAACTATGATGGTTTGCCCCCTGATCATGCTGGATTCATCAGATAAAAGAAACATGATGCAATTGACCATATCATCAATTTCAACCATTCTTCCAGCCGGCGTTTTTTCTTTTGCCTCCTGTAAAAGTTCTTCTCGGTTCGGAAAATGCTTTAATGCCTCTGTATCTACTGCTCCGCCGGAAACTGCATTCACAATGATATTTTTCGGTGCCAGTTCCACCGCTAAATACCTGGTGAGTGCCTCAAGAGCCGCTTTCGATACACCCACGACCGTGTAATTTTCCAAATAGCGGATCGAACCTAAAGAACTGATGCTGACAATTTTCCCGCCTCCACTTTTCTCCATCAGCTTGGCTGCTTCCTGTGCACAGAACAATAATGCTTTGCTGTTTATGTTTAATGTCCAGTCCCAATGGGATTCTTCAAGCTCCATCACCGGCCGCTGCACGCCCGATGCCGCGTTATTAACAAATACATCCAGCCGGCCAAACTCCTGGTCAATTTGCGCAAACATATCTTTAATTTTATCAACATCGCCGACATTTGCTTTGATGATAAGTACTTTCCTGCCTAAAGCTTCCACTTGTTCCGCAGTTTCAAGGGCTCCTTTTTTACTTCTTGCATAGTTAATAACAATATCATACCCTTCTTTAGCTAAGCGGATCGCTGTCGCCTTGCCGATTCCCCTGCTGCTTCCAGTAATTAATGCAACTTTTTGTGTCATCTTCTTTTCCCTTTCTGTGTTCAGTATTGGTATCATTTTAGCTTTTCCATGAATAGAAGACAATGAATTTACAACACTAAAGGCAAAATACCATTGAAAGGATGTAATCATAAATGTATGAAGGCCGGGATATGACGGAGCTTTCGATGATGTCGATTAAAGATTGGAAGGATAGCGAGCTTGTCCATTTTCACCATTCCCTGCAGCAGATGGCTCCTTATTTAAATAGCGAAGGACAGATGATTCACCGAGAAATCATTGAGGAAATAGAAAATCGTGGAGGGATAAAAGGTCATTAAAAAAACGCCGTCATGGAGGCGGCGTTTCATTTTTGAGACATCTTGAACATTTTTTGATATGGAACAGGAAAAGCGTACTGCATCATTTCTTCTGGAGTAACCAGCTTCCAGTCATCAGTTTCCTGAATTTTACCACTGATTTTTCCGATATAAACCTTGATATTCCACACAAGATGGGAAAAAACATGCTCAATTTGGCCGATGATCTGCTCTAAATTGATGTCCAGCTCGAGAGACTGTTTGAATTGTTCAGCCACCTGCTCCCGTTCTGTTTGCAGCGGGTGATGAATTTCAACATTTGGGAATTCCCATAAATTCGCAAGCAAACCTGTAGACGGCCGCTTATGAATGAGAATTTTCCCGCTCTCATCTGTAAGTAATGCTGCTGCCATCTGAACATCACGGGTTTTAGTTTTTTTTGTTTTTACCGGAAGCTCCGTTTGAACTCCCTCCTCAAAAGCATGGCAATGCTCACAAACCGGACATAATAAACAGGAAGGAGAAGTCGGTGTGCAAATGAGCGCTCCCAGCTCCATCAATGCCTGGTTAAAGGAAGAAGGATCTTCATGGGAGATTAATTCGCGCACCGCTTTTTCAAAAATTTTTCTTGAAGAAGGTTTCGCGATATCCTCCCAAATCAAAAGAATCCGAGATAATACCCGCATTACATTACCGTCCACAGCCGGTTCCGGCATTCCGTAAGCAATGCTTAATATTGCCCCTGCTGTATAGGGGCCAACACCTTTTAATCCGGATATTTCATAATGGGTGTCAGGCACCTTGCCTTCATACTTTACCTTTACTTCTTTTACGGCTGATTGGAGGTTGCGGACTCTGGAATAATAGCCAAGTCCTTCCCATGCTTTTAACACCTTTTCTTCATCAGCATCAGCTAACGCATCGATGGTTGGAAACCAATCGATAAAGCGGTTAAAATAAGGGATGACAGTGTCCACTCTTGTTTGCTGCAGCATGATTTCCGAGACCCAGACTTTATAGGGGTCACGGTCCTTTCGCCAGGGCAAGTCTCTTTGTTCTTCTTTAAACCAGGAAATTAAATCTTGCTGAAATGCATTTATATTGATTTTTTCATGATTATTTAGTTCAATTAACATAGATTTTTGTTCCTCCTGCTAGTAAACAACGCAAAAAAAGGGAATATAATAATAAACACTTTGTTTTACGATAAGCCAATTTGTTGGTTTTGACAAGACCATTTTTATAAGGAGGCTTCATCCTTTGGATACTGGAACACATGTTGTAATGGGCATTGCTCTCGGCGGTCTGGCTGCCCTTGATCCAGCAGTTGCAGCCAGCCATGCCACTGCCACCAGTGTTTTAATTGCAACAATTGCCGGGTCGCAAATACCGGATATTGATACTGTTTTGAAGCTGAGAAATAACGCCATTTATATTCGTAATCATCGCGGAATTACCCATTCCATTCCAGCTGTGCTGTTGTGGCCGCTTTTGATAACAGGGGTCATTTACTTTTTTATACCAGATGCCAATCTGCTTCATTTGTGGGGATGGACGTTCGCAGCCGTTTTTATTCATGTATTTGTTGATATCTTTAATGCCTACGGAACTCAGGCTCTCCGGCCCTTTTCATCAAAATGGGTCGCACTGGGGGTAATCAACACCTTTGACCCATTTATATTCGCGATTCACGTCCTGGGCATACTTGTTTGGATTGCCGGGGCAAATCCAGGAATTACCTTCCTCGTGATGTACGCCATCGCCATAGGCTATTATGTAAAAAGATTTCAGGCGAAAAAACGGGTCCTGATGGAGGTAAGAACGCTCATCCCTGATGCGGTCGAAATCATCATTGCCCCCACCATGAAGTTTCACCAATGGCGGATTGCCGCAATGAACAAAGAGATTTTTTTCGTCGGCAGGGCTAAAGAAGGCAAAGTGGAAATTTTAGACCGCTTTAAACGGATTCCTGTGCCGAATACACCTATAATTGAAGCAGCAAAAAAGGACCATAATATTTCAGCCTTTCTTTCCTTTTCACCGGTTTACCGCTGGGAAGTGGATGAATTTGAAGATTATTTTGAAGTCCGCTTTATTGATTTGCGCTACCGGAGCAACGGCCACTATCCGTTTGTTGCCGTGGTTCAATTAGACTGCAATTTAAACCCGGTAACCTCGTATACTGGCTGGGTTTTCAGCGAGAAAAAGCTAAGGAAAAAGCTTGGGGTATTGCCGGGGTGATTTCTTAAAAAGCAAGTGACAAAATTTGCCGCTTGCTTTTTTTAGTGCAATGTATTTTTATCCTGTTTTATAAAATGCTTGTATTTCGGATTTATAGCGGCAAATTCGTGAAGCTTTTCTCCATAATTCTCTATCCATTGTTTCACGATTCTTTTAGTCATTTCACTTCCCTGGTACTCACGTCCAGCTTTTGCAGAGGTGGTTTCCACATCATCCCAAAGCAGTTCAACCCATGTTAATGCCTGATGATAAGAGAGTTGATCATTTTTATCTAAAAGCAGATTGGTTAATTTTTCATGATAGTCGTTCATTCAAGACACCTCTTTTGCCAATTTTCTTTTCTCATAAGTTTCATTTGTACAGCAAATACTAACAGTACGTGGTAAGCATTGAGTTACAATGCTTTGCTTTTCACGTTTTCTCATTCCCTTTTATGGAGGTATAGCATGAGAAATAAACAACGAAATTTCCCCAACCAAAATAATAACAAACTAGAGGGAGAACCGCGGGCCAAAGCTGAGTATGCTTCTCAGCGGGCAGACGGTACCATCAATACGCATCCACAGGAACGGATGCGCGCTTCCGGTGAACGTGACGATGAGTCGCCGCAAGTGTGGCAATAAAATTCTTAACTAAGTGACTGTCTCAGGGAGCCGGAAACTAGACAGGCTACTCCTCCGAAGCCTCTTGGCATCGGACTAAGATCAAATTTCTAAAAAACCAGACAAGCCGGAGAATCTTTTCTCTGGTTTGTCAATTTTCCCTTTTTAACAAGGAAATTGGCAGGGCTTCTTCTTTTCCGTCACCTTTAAGGCGGTATCCCCAAGCAAAAACACCATTGATATAGTCAATTTTGAAATATTGGCCAGGGGCGCCGTCAAGCTCATAAATTTCCCCTAATTTAAAGGAATTAGGATCCAACATATATGCGCGTGCCATTTGCACTTTTCTTTCAAGCACCGCAAATTCACTTACCATCCCCATCTGCTCGGCTTTTCTTGCCTTTTCCTGAAGGATTGCTATTTCTTGTTTTAATTCATGTTCTGTCATTTCACTATAGCGTTTTTCAAGTTGCATCCTTTTCACTCCCATTTACCTCTTTATTTTAGTATATTAATTTTAGCAGCATTAATAAAGGTTAAACACTTTGGAGGGGATTACATAATGAAAACTGTAATTGTGACTGGAGCGGGGTCTGGGCTTGGCAAAGAGCTAGCAATTCTTTTTTCGAAAAAAGGCTATCATCTGCTGCTGGCCGGACGGACCATTGAAAAATTGGCTGCAGTGAAAAAAGAAATTCAGGCCTGCGGTGGTTTTGCTGATGTCTTAGAGCTTGATATTCGCAGACATGATGATGTGGTTCGATCAGTGGCGGAGGCTGCAAGGAAATTTACGATATACGGTCTTGTTAATAATGCTGGTGTTGGCCATTTTGGGCCGTTTGTTGACATATCTGAGCAGGAAATAGGCGAAATGTTGGAAACCAATGTTTTGGGTACCATTTTTTTGACAAAAGCTATTTTGCCGCTTCTTGCCGAGAAAGGTGAAGGCCGGATCATGAATATTATTTCAACTGCCGGTTTGCGCGGAAAGGTAAATGAAGCAGTGTACGTGGCAAGCAAGTTTGCAGTCAGAGGCTTAACCGAAAGTCTACAAAAGGAATATGAAGGCACCGGGATTGTCATTAATGCGGTCTACATGGGCGGCATGAATACACCGTTTTGGGCGGGCAGCGATCATATTAAGGATCCAGGGCGGCTTAGGTCACCTTTAGAAATTGCTGAAATGATAATGGGGCAGATGGATCAAGAGAGTATTATAATTGAGAGTAAAAAATAATGATGTTCTCTTCTGATTCCCGTCGGCAATGCTTTTTGCATCAAACGGGAATCAGCTTGTCCTTTTGATTCTCAACTGCTTCGTTCTTCACACCAAACGGGAATCATATTAAATCTGCTTATGATTCCCCAATTTCCGCTAAATATTTTTCAATTACATCAAGGGAAAAACCCTTGCGATATAAGGTTTGCTTCATCTTTTGCCGGAATTCGAATTCGCTTAGATTGGAAAATTTCCGCACGGCCTTCTCCCCTTGATAGCGGATTGCCTCCATTTCTTCATCCGTTTCGCTGGAACCTCCCGTTTCCTGAACGGCGATTTGGATGATTTCAAAAGGATACCCTTTTCGAAGCAGCAATTGCTCAAGTTTCTGCTTTTGAATTTTTAAAGAGTCTTTTGAATTCTTTTCAAAAAACTTCCCGGACAATTTAACAGCTTTATCAAGCTGCTGCTCGCGCGGAAATTCCTCAAGCGCCTGCAGTCTTAGTCCTTCGGCTATCCCTTTTTCTTTTAACTCAAGCATTATTAAATCAGGGCCTTTATCTGTTGTATTCGCCTGTGTGCGTACAAATGCTAAAGCAAATTCCATGTCATTAATGTATTTCTGAGCGGTCAGTTTATGCAGCACCTCATTGATGACCGGTTCCTCCACTTCTTTTTTCACAAGGTAATCTCTGATTTCCTTTTCAGACCGCATACGTCTTGCCAAGAAATTGACGGCTAAGTTGTAGGCTTTACGAATGTCATCTTGATATTGAATTTCCAGAAAGGAAAAATCATCAAGCTCCATTCCTTTTTTCAATTGAAACTTGATTAATACATCGCTGTCAACGCTAAAGGCAAATTCCTCACCCTTGCCGTAATCCATGAAAACATTGAAGCGGTCATGATTTTTTTGCTGCGTGGTGATTTTTGTAATAATGGCCATATCCCTTCACCTCAAACATACTTTACCATATTCCTCAGAAAAATAAGCTGCTGAAGCAGAGAGAAACTAGGAATACGGACAGTTTTTTGCAGATTTGGGACTTCTCCAGACCTAAAAAGGCTTTAAAAAAATATATTTTCATAAAACCAGTATATTCCTTTCACCACGGGCAAAAATGGAACTGTGCACAAGATGTGCAAGATCTACCTAGTTTTATGACGATTAACAAAATGTTGAAAGGAATGAGCACTATGGCAGACAAGAAGAAAAAAGATAAGGATAGAGGTAAATACCCCCTCACGAGTACACAAGAGGTTTTATATCAGCGTGAATTTAAAATGGCCGACCGTGCCGGCGGATTTTCCGACAGAAAAACAAAGTTGTAAAGAAAGTTATTTTTTCCATTAATGTTCCCTTTCTGATTGTAAAAGCTAATACAGAGAGCAATTAAGTTCTCCACTTCTGACAAATGGAAAGGGGTTTTTATAATGGGCCGTGCACACGGGCATAAGACTCGCGACAAAAATAAAGCATCACTTCCACAGGTGCCTGCAAACATGAAAACAGATGGAAAAGATGTGGAATTCTCCAGAGAAATGGCGGATGGGGCCGATCTTGAGGCACTTGCCCGGTCCAATGCTGCCAATCAACGCGTCAGAAATCGGAATAAATAAAAAAGAGAAGCAGGCATGCCCTGCTTCTTAAATATATTGCTATAGAAAAGGGGGGAAAGATATTATTAAAGCGAGTTCTAAAGAGAGGTTAACGCTTTTTTAAGCGATTAGAACCCGATATAACCTTAATGAGTGTTAACATTTTTCACATGACCTTTTTTAAAATAGCCTTTGATGAACGGAACAGCAAATCGATCAAGTCCGAAGTAGTATGCTCCAGCACCTGCGAATAAGAGAATTATTGCTGCTGTATAAAGAATTGGATTAGTGCTTGTTGTTCCGGCTAACATGAAGTTTAGGTTCATAAAGGCACCTGCGATAAGAGCTGGAATTGTTGCTAAACCAACGATTAAGCCAATACCTACAAGTAATTCACCCCAAGGAATCAAGACGTTAAAGATATGAACATTTGGGATCGCGAATTGCTGTAAGAAATCTGCATACCACGCTTGAACGGCTGGATGCTCTCCGGTTGCACCGGCCAGTGCCCCTTTTAAGAAACCACTTGCATCAAATCCACCTGCGAGCTTCTGATAGCCTGCTTCAATCCACTGTAATCCCAGCCATACGCGTAAAACTGTCCAAACTACTGCTGCGATAGGTGTTTTGTACCATCTCATCACAATCATCTCCTATTAATTTTTGTGAAGTTTACCCACAAACCTATTTAATAGTGTAGTGTTTTCCCTTTTGCGAAGGGGTGTTATCAGCTAGCTGTTTTGCAGTGGATTTTGTGAATCGCTTCACTACCTCCTCTACACTTTTAATATACTCTGCGGTTAAACTACTGACAAGGGGTTTCACTGTTTTTTAACATATAAATATTAGAAAATTGACTAGATTGTGAACTTTCTACGTTGTTTATGTTAGAAACCTGTTTTTTAACATCCCTTCTCACTGTGGGTAATGTGGATAAACCTGTGGAACACTTGATATAATAGGACTTTAAATGTGGACAACACACTGGATAACTAGGAGGATTTCTTTATCCCGTAATTAAAATCACTTGGATGCCTTAGCTGTCGAAAAACCTTCGGCAAATTTTATTCACTTTCTTTCATAATTCACCGAGTTAATTTGTTATATTAAATTGAAACATATCCATAAAACTTGTTTGTTGATTTGCGCTCCAGGCGCTTCGCTTTCCGCGGGCGTGCCGGGGAGTCTCCTCGGCGCTAAAGCTCCTGCGGGGTCTCCCCTGCCCCGTACTCCCGCAGGAGTCTGCGCGCCTTCCGCTCCAATCAACAGTGCTTTAATCAATAAGGATCCTCCACACAACCAATAAATAATAAAATAAGTGGTGAAATGTATGTTTAAACCAAGAGAGTCTATCAAAAGTGAATATGAATTTTGTCTATTGATGATGATCACCTTCTTCGTGTAATTGACAAATATATTGACTTTTCATTTCTACTTGAAAAAGTTCGTCCTTATTATAGTGATGATAACGGCCGCCCATCTGATCCCCTTATTCTTTTTAAAATGATGTTTATTGGATATCTTTCTGATATTCATTCTGAAAGACAACTTGAAAGTGAAATTAAAATGAACATTGCCTATCGTTGGTTCTTAGGTTTAAAATCCCATGATCCGGTTCCACATCATTCTAGGATTAGTTGGAATCGCCAACACCGTTTTACAGATACTGATATCTTTCAGAATATTTTTGATGAAATTGTTCTTCAGTCAATGAATCACAAAATGGTTGGGGGACGTGTTTTATTTACGGGCTCTACTCATTTTAAGGCAAACACTAATAAACATAAGTTTACAAAAGAAGAGGTGGAAGTTGAGAATCGTGAATATTTCGAGGAATTAAATAGCGCTATAGGAGAGGAAAGAATTAGGACTGGAAAAAAGTCGTTAAAGGAAATGGAGGAAGTCAAGGTATGGTTTAATCGCTTATCTAAAACGGATAAAATGTTTTATAAATTTAAAAAGGAAAAAATTGAGCGAAGCTTCGCAGACTCCAAAGACCTGCATGGGCTTCGCTACTGCCGGTTACAGGGATTGAAAAATGCAGGCGAACAGGCTCTCCTAACTGCAGCCTGCCAAAATATTAAAAAGATTGGAACACACTTGGTAAGGTTGGAAA
>CAYNUT010000044.1:0-26026 GCA_964400595.1 uncultured Neobacillus sp.
GCCATCCTTTTGCGGCATCATGACATCTAACAGCATAAGGTCTACTTCATGGTTCTCTACTAGTTGAACCGCTGCCATCCCATCCTCTTCCTCCAGTGTTTCGAAACCTTCATTTTCTAAATAGGTTTTGACCATATCCCTGATTTTCACTTCATCGTCAACTACTGCAATGACCTTGCTCACATTTCTCCCCTCCTGCTCTCACTTTATTTTCTATTATACTTGGAGAATATCAGGTTCCTGAACCATAAATATGACCACTTGGTTAAAATCCCGCCAGAAGGTTCCTGCCTTGAAAAAAACTCTGAAGCAATGCCTCAGAGTTAAGAAAATTTAATGATTGAATTAAAGATTTGTACCATTCCCGGTTTGGGATTGTTGATTGTCCTGGTCACTGCCGCATCTGCCGCCTTGACCCATACCCATTCCACGTCCATGCATTGGGCCCATACCATTCCGTTCGATTGCTTGTTCCATCATAGATTCCATGTTTTTTAACATATTATCCATTTGTTCTTGTGTAAGCTTTCCTTCTTTTACAAGCTTTTCGAGTTCCGTCTTTCTTGAATCAGTCATTACCTTAACAATCTCTTTTACCTTGACACCTTTTTCTTTAGCCAAGTCAGCAATCGATTTACCATCCTTACGGGCTGCAAGATAGTCATCTACTGACATGCCGAGTGCATCAGCTACTGACTCTTTCATGGAACCCATCATCCCCATACCCGACCGATTACCCATCGGCTCTCCAGTCATCTGGCATGTAAAACCATCCTGTCCTTTTTGAGTGGCCTCCTTATTATCGGCTGTTTGAACAACCGACAAATTGTTGCTGACTGCTTGCTCATTTACATTTGCAGACGGCTTGCCAATTGGAGCAAACATGGCTCCTAAAGAAAAAACTCCTACAAAAGCACCAGCAGTCAATAAATAACTCCATTTCATAAAAACCTACTCCTTTCAATGAGATTATGTAAATCATTTTTCATTTTCATCATACTGAACAACTTTCCAGAATCTTTAAAGGAAATATTAAGAAAATGTTAAGATTTCTCCTTGTTAAGAAAAAATCCACAATGATCAATTACGATTTATACTGATAGCAGTGCAAAATGAAAAATCAATAAAACTTTTTTCTTTCCTGGTCAATTATGGATGCGTAAATTTCTTGTTCAAAATCTGTCGAGTTTGAAACTTCGCTTGCGTTAATTTTTTTATTCCCTTTCCACTTTTTGATCACGAAAAATAAAAGAATAGAAATGATAAGAATTAACAGAAATGGCGTAATCCAAAGACTTAGATTAAATCCCTTTTCAGGAGGAGCATTTAATGCTTGCACTCCCTGTGCTTTTAAATAGTAATCAAGAATTTCTTTTTTTGACATGCCATTTATAAAAAACATTTCTGCCACTTCTTCATAATACAACTGTTTGACATTACAATTAGCAAGATCATCGTTGCTATGACCTTCCATATTAAGCATCTCTACTGTTGCTTTAAATTCTGGATTTGTGTAATCAAAATTTTTTCCCGATCCCTTTTCCCCTGCAAAGACGTGCAGAGAAAATGAAGAAATAAGAATTAGAAAACAAAACAATGCTAAAATCCGCCTCATTAATGAGCACCTCCATTTAAAAGTTATCATTCGAATACCTCTCATACCCCTACTAGTATAAAATAGAATATCTTGTTTATTTAATTAATAAATGACTTTTTAATGACAAAATACACTGTTTACATATTAATTAATAGTTTTTCAGATAATAGTTTGATATTTATTCATATTTCTTGAACAAACGCTTATACCATATTGGGTATAATGGATGTGAAATAAAATACAAAGGAGGTAATCTACAAAATGCAGAAAAGGAAGAATCTTATGATCATTCTTTCCCTGATGTTATTAACCATCATAGGGACTGGATGTTCTACTGATGAGAATTCAAAAGCTCTTAAGGACGATAAAGGGAAGATAGTAGCCTTGGACAATAAGGAAAAACCAACTTTACTTTTTTTCTTCACAGGGAATAGTTGAGACTACTGTAAATCACAGCTGGTCGAGCTGCAGAAAAATAAAGAGTTATTTACTGGGTTCCCTGGAGATATTTACGCGCTAAGCGCAGACTCCGTAGAGCATCATAAGGAATTAAAAGCAGAGCTGGGACTGGATTATCCAATATTATCTGATAAATACCTACAAATGATTGAAAAAGCAGGTCTTAAGGATCCAAGTGAGCCTAAATCACTAAGAGGATTTGTCATCCTTGATAAAAAAGGAAATATCATCGAATCACGTCAATTAGATCCATTTGGAGATGAAGCAGCTAACATTATTAAGTATGCTGCTGAAAAAGTAGCGCAATAAAATAAGGTGAGAAGCCCTCCAAGCAAAATGTTGGGGGACTTCTCACCTTTTACAATAAAAGTCATAACTAAACGAATTTTTTAGGCAGTATTTTTACAAATGTTAGGAGCAAGCTGATTCCATCACGGGTTTCTTCGTTTGATAAAGATCGAACAAGCTGAAACGCAGTCATCGGCCTTTTTCCTTGTCTTTCCTGTTTCGCCATTTGAAATGCGTCCAGCATTTCTTCTACTATGTCTAAAGCACCTTTTTGAATCATTTCATCAGCGATTTCTGCTCCTCTAAACGATTTTTCCATTAATCCCGTAATCATTTCACCTGTGAGACCTGATTTCAAACTTCGAATCATTTCCACAATATGGAATACTGTGGTTAAAGTTCCATTCTCTTCAAGTCTTTTAATCTCTAATAAAACTTTTTCCAGACTCTTGCTTGCTTCTGGCAGAGCTTTTAAAAGCTCAATTGTTTCAGGCTGTATAACATCATCTGCAATTTCAATCATTGTTACAACCTTAGCAGCAATATCTGTAACCATTTCATTTGTTACCGCTTGGAGCGCCGCATCAGTAAAATCCACTATTTTATTTTTAGTCACGGTTTGAGCTTGGGGATGTAAATCGATAGTTTCCATGCTTTCACCTGCTATCCCTATAATATTCCCTTGGCATTTAGCCAGTATAGCTCATTATATACCGATTTAAACCAATGGAGTAAATCAGAAGTAGCTGCCGGGTTGGGGGGGTTATGATAATCAAAGGTAATCATACTGGCATCCTCCAGACTATTTTCCAGGAAGCAGGCGACTTTTCCATTATAGCTGGCTGTTTCAGGTAATCCATTAATTCTACTTAAAATATTCGCCACAATAATTTCAGACTGGTAGTGAGCAGTTGAGCCTGCCTTGCTAATTGGAAGATCCGTTGCATCCCCTATAACATAAACATTATCTGTTCCTATCATTTTTAATGAATATCGGTCAGTTGGGATAAAACCACTTTCATCCCCGAGTTTTGAATCGATAATTACTTTTGCCCCAGTATGGGCCGGAATCGATATCAGCAAATCATAGGGGTGCTCAGAACTATCCATGGTAATTGCCACTTTTCTTTTGGGATCCACTTCTTCCAGATTAAAAAAGGTTTCTGATAAGATATTTCGTTTTTCAAACTCCGGACTGGCCCAATCTGCAATTGGCTGTAGGGAATGAATTCGGCCAATTGGATAGGTATACTTAAGCTCTATTTGGTCCCTGTTTCCACGTTTTCTAAAATAGTCATCAAGCATTAAAACCATTTCAAGAGGAGCAGCTGGACATTTATGTGGAACATCAACGGTGATAAGAATCTTTCCTTGTTCCATTTGCGCTAGAGTATCTCTAAGCTTTTCTGCCCCTTTAAGAGTATAAAAATCATGTGCCCCTTCTTTTAATCCCGGCACACTATCAAAATCTGGATGGGAACCGGTGGCAATGACTAAATAATCGTAGTGAAATTGATTTTTAGCAGAAACAACCTTTTGATTTTCGGGATCAATCTTTGTCACTTCGTCATATACGACCTGAACATAACGGTGAGCCAAGGATTTTTGTTTGCGAATAAAGTGTTCCGGTGCTTTGGTATTAAAGGCTATAAACATATATCCAGGCTGATAAATATGCTTTTCTGTATTGCTGATTAATGTTATTTCTAGCTCGCCAGTTTTAACTTTATTCCCTAGCTGGCGGGCAAGGCGGTTAGCAACAATCATTCCGCCGCTGCCGCCGCCTACGACCACAACACGTTTCTTCATGAGGAACCCTCTTCTCATTTAATAATTACTATTTTATTTTTCGAACTGCAATCCGATAAACATCACCTTCAACAGTTTCTGCTGCGATGTCATGGCCCATTTTATGAACCCACTCCGGAATATCCACTCGTGACCCCTTGTCATTAGAAATGACCTCAATTACATCACCAATTGTTCCTCTTTTGATCCCTTTGATTAACTCCATCAATGGACCTGGACAAAATGAACCTCTTGCATCAATAGTTTTTGTTACCTTAACTTCAGCCATCTGATATTCTCCTTTTCTTATCTTTTAAAGCAATTATTTTTTTATATTACATGGTTATAACTTGAGCGTTTTGTGCCATTCCGAGAAATGCCGTTACTCCAATCACATCATCAAATACATCAATCATATCTTCTTTTTGCCACCCCATAACATCCATAGCCATTGCACATCCATAAATATGTAGATCTCCTATTTCTTTTCCTTCTTTTAACAAACTATCGAAAAGTGGTATTTTCTTGGCAAGCAATTCTTTACCTACTGTACCCGTCTTAAATTCCTCATTGTCAAAACTCTCTTTCAAAAATGGCTTTAATGCATTCATTGTGACGAAAAAATTCACCTTCATTCCTGACATGGAAGCTACGGAACCGACTAAAGATCCGGCATGCAGTTTTTCTAAATCCTCCGATAATAAAATAATAGCTAAAGATGGTACTGGTTGATTCATTTTAATCCTCCTCATTTAAATGGTTTTTATATTACATCTTCATTATATACATATACCCGTATACGTATAAAGTTAATGTTTTTTGAATAAATCGTGAGCATCTTTTGACAATAAAAAAATAGCAGACCTAGTTTCTTGACAATTTCATTTGCTTAGTAAATACCTCGAAATATTTTATTATAAGCCGAAAAATCAAAGAGAAAAAACCCATCACTCCCCAAGTGATGGGTTGATACCAAACTTCCTCAGCATTTTTTATTTTGTATAAGGCCTATAAAATGCTGCCCAATCTATGTTTTAAAAGTTTTTTTAAACCGGTTTTTGTCCAACAAATTGAATGACATGTGCTAGTCCATTATGCAAGTCACCCTCATGACGAATGACCTCGCCCATGAAGAAATGAACAATCCGCCAATTTGAAAAGGTTTCTAAAAACTCTTCTGGAGAATATAGGAGGTTGATATCCTGTGGTCCCCCGCTTTTATAGGGAATTTGATAAATGGAGTATACTTCTGTTATAAAATAACCACCGGGTTTTACTGCTTTCTTCACTCCTTCAAGTGTTTTTTTTCGTAATTCCTTCGGAAAATGTCCGAAAACACATATAATTTCCTCCCACTGTTCTTTTTCCCAGACAGCTTCATTTAAGTCGATAAGCTCTGTTTTAACAGTTACACCTTTACCTTCAGCAAGCTTTTGTGTTTTTTGCAGTCCAGATTCCGCATAATCCCACGAGGTAACCTTCATCCCTTGTTCAGCCAAAAAAACCGCATTCCTGCCTTCTCCTTCTGCAATGGCCAATGCATCTCCAGTTAATTGAAGCTTTTTTTGCATTTCTGATATAAATACATTTGCCACAGTTCCATAAACATAATTCTCAGCTTTAAAGCGATTATCCCAGTGATTCATACTTTTCTCCTTTAATTTCATAAATGTCATGTGATAATCAATGTATGAAAAAAAGGGCTAAATAGCCCTCATTAAAATTAAACATAAAGCAATGTAAATTGCCCGCCTCCGAATATTGACTTTGTATAATCTATTTTTACATTATTAAAATAAACTTGGTCTCGTTCATTAATTAAAAACTGAATTCCGTCTTGTTCAAAGATTTCATCATTTTCTAAAGCCGACTCCTCCAGAGTCAGACGAAGCTGCGGGCCCCCTCAGCCAATTCCCATTGCAAAGCGGATTAGCGGCTTTTTGCCCTCATTGATTAAATCTTGAACTTCATTTGTAATTTTAGCAATTGCTGCATGTGTAACTTTCACCATTTTTATCCCTCCATAATAAAGTCACTATCTCTTTGATGTTTATTACCAAGCACTCATGCCGCCTCTGACATTCGTTACTTTTGAAAATCCTATTTTTCTTAACAGTCTACCAGCCTGCTGGCTTCTCATTCCACTTTGACAAATCACAATTACTTCTATTTCTTTGGAAAGTTCTTTTTCTGCTTTTTGAGCAAGTTGATGCAGAGGAATATTTATAAAACCCTTTATATGATTTCCTTTATATTCTGCGGGTGTTCGTACATCGACAAATTGTTTATTTTTGTCATTTAATTCGCCTTTCAAATCTGTTGTTGAAATATGGCTAACACCTTTCGCGGGTAAGAAACGCTTGATAATAAAGAAAAGAAATAGTGCTAAGACAACATAATATAAATTTTGCATGGTACAACCTCCACCTGCTTATATCCTCATTTTAATGAAAAGAGAGTGTCAGCGTAATTATCGGCTTTTTACAAGCAGCTTCACTGCATCTTTAACTAGTTCTTCCATGTTATTTTCGCCTTCGTAATTCGATTTTTGAACACATTCCACTAAATTGGAGCTTACTACCACTCCAATGGTACGATCAATGGCAGTTCTTGCTGCAGATAACTGGGTGATGACTTCTTTACAGTCCTTATTTTCTTCCATCATTCTTAAAATACCTCTTAGTTGTCCTTCAATTCGTTTCACTCTATTTTTCATTTGATCATTATAATCCATGTTTTCAACCCCTTGATCATAAAAGGAAAAGCACTGACACAAATAATACTATACCCTATCGGGTATAATGTCAACGTTATTCTGTTGATGAATTACTAACTAAACTTTCAGTTACTCAAAAGCCATAAAATGAGCATCAATCTTCGAAGCTCATTTTATGGCTAAAAATCGCTTATTTATTTGATTTTTCTATAACTCTTTCTGTTTCCCCAAGGTCATTAGTTTTTATTTCAACATTTTTGTTTTTATTGCTGCCAAATACAGAGGAATATGTTTTCCAGCCGCCATCCACATTTTTCACCTTGTATCCATTATTTATTAGAATACGGCTTGCCAAATATCCTCTTAACCCGACCTGGCAGCTGACATAAATCGTTTGCTCTTTAGGGAGCTCATCCAATCTATTTCTAAGGTCGTTTAGCCGAATATTGAGGGAGCCTTCAATAAACCCATATTCACGCTCCATTGGTTCACGAACATCAATTAAAATTCCACCTTCGGAAACAATTCCATCCACTTCATGCCATTGGATTTGTTCCAAGTCACCTTCCATAATATTCGTTGCTACATAGCCTGCCATATTTACAGGATCTTTTGCAGATGAATATGGCGGTGCATAGGACAACTCCAGATTAGTCAAATCTTCCACTGTTAGGTTGCCTTTTATAGCTGCAGCAATAACATCCATGCGCTTATCTGCACCGTCTGCACCTACCGCCTGAGCACCAAAGATTTTTCCTGTTACTTTATCAAAGATTAATTTTAAGGCAATCGGTTCTGCACCAGGGTAATATCCAGCATGTGAGCTTGGATGAATATGAACTACTTCATAGGAAATGCCTAAACGCTTTAAAGTTTTCTCATTGTTACCAGTAGCTGCTACCGTTAAGTCAAACACCTTTGCTATGGAAGTACCTAATGTTCCTTGATACTTCTCCTTTTTACCCATCATGTTATTGGCAGCAATTCGCCCTTGTCGATTGGCAGGGCCGGCAAGCGGGATCATTGCCTTTGTTCCGCTAATGTAATCAACAACTTCTACAGCATCCCCGACAGCATATATATCCTCATTGGATGTTTGAAGATACTCGTTTACAATAATTCCGCCGCGTTCGCCTAACTCTAGTCCTATTGCTTTCGCTAATTCATTTTCGGGTCTGACACCTATTGAAAGAATTGTCATATTTGTTTCAATCTTAGTTCCATCTGATAGGATTACTTTCTTCCCTTGGTCTGCAAATGAATTAACACCATTTTCAAGTATTAATTGGACCCCTTTTTCTTTCAAATGTGAATGTAGAATACTTGCCATTTCAAAATCAATCGGAGCCATAATTTGATTGGCCATTTCTATAATCGTTACTTCGATTCCTCTTTCTGAGAGGTTTTCCGCCATTTCAATCCCAATAAAGCCACCGCCAATAACAACAGCCTTTTTAGGCTTTTGGTTATCAACAAAGTTTTTAATTTTGTCCGTATCAGCTATATTTCTTAAGGTAAAAAGAGTCTCGTTTTCATTTATTCCAGGAATTGAGGGGACAATGGGTCTGGCACCAGGTGATAATAGTAATTTGTCATACGATTCTTCGTAAACTTCTCCAGTTTGCAAATTTTTAATCATTACCGTTTTATTTTCAGGTTCAATGTTTACCACTTCACTTAAATTGCGAATATCAAGATTGAAACGTTCTGACATTCCTTTAACGGTTTGTACTAATAATTTGCTTCGATCCTTGATGGTTTCACCAATGTAATAGGGCAACCCACAGTTAGCAAAGGAGATATGCTCTCCTCGTTCAACAAGAACAATTTCCACATCTTCACTAATTCTCCGTAATCTTGCTGCAGCAGTTGCACCACCTGCAACTCCTCCGACGATGATTACTTTCTTGGTCATATTTCTTCCCTCCAAAACCTAATATACCCTCAAGGGTTTATATACCTATACGGGTATTATACCCGATAAAAAAATTTTGTAAAGAATCTTTTTTCACCACTTTTTTACGTGGAATTTTCTAAGTATAGATCTATTGTTCAATTTCATATGGCCAGGCATTCATGCCCTCAGTCAAGTTATAAATTTTAGTAAAACCTTTGCTAGTCAAAATTTCACTTGCTTGGACCGAACGGTTGCCGCTGCGGCAAACCACTAAATAAGGTTCATTCTTTTTCAATTCGTTTAATCTTCCTTCTAATTCTTGGACCGGAATTAACTTTGCTTCAGTAATATGACCCGCTTGAAATTCTTCTGGCGTTCTTACATCTAACACGACAACTTCCTTATTGTCTATTAATTTTTTCGCTTCATCTGAAGATACATTTCTATATCCCTCATTTCCACATGCAGTAAGAACTAGGACTAAAAATAGGGCAAAAAAGGGCAATAATTTTTTCAATGTAAAACCACCTTAAGCTGTATTCCCCTAATTACTCCACGGGGTATAATTTCATTATATTAAATTAAAATCTATCCTCAATCCATTTTTCAGCTTTAATTTGAATGTTTTATGAACAACAACATATCTTTGAACAATTTTGGTCATTCTAAAGATAACACGAGTATTTTTGAAAGGAGTTTTTTACATGCTTCAGAATCAAGTACCGATTCCAAATCCGCCTCAGGCAATTACAACGAAAGATCTGCAATATCTAAAGGATGCCATGTCATGGGAGCTTCTTGCGTTTAAAAAGTTCCACTTTCTTGCCCAGCATTCGACAAATTCTGATATCAAGCACGCACTTGATCAAGCCGGGCAAATGCATCAAAAACATTTTCAAAGATTGATTACACACCTTCAAGTTGACAATAATGCGGTGTTAGCAAGCCTGCCAAATCAGCAGCAACAACCTTTACAATAAGTGAAATGGAGGTTTCTTGATGCAAAACCAGCAAATGCAGAATCAACAATCTCAACAGCAAAATCCAAATCAAATTTCTAATCCTCAATCAGGGCAATTGCCTAAAGTAAAAGGTCCGGAAATGAATGACCGCGATTTTCTTAATGAAGGGCTCAGCACCTGCAAATATTTAACTGACAGCTTAAACACTGCGGTTCGTGAAGCAAGTCATCAGCAGCTTTATTCTGAATTACTTCAAATTCTTCATGAAACACACCAAAGCTGCCGGGGGTTTTATCAATTGATGTTCAAGAATGGCTGGTACAAGCTTGAAGCCGAGGAGCAGCAAAAAATTAATCAAACCTATCAGCAGTTCAGCAGCTATTCATCGCAATTTCCTTATTAATTTTGCGAGCCTGGCAAAAATTATTACTAGGCTTTTCCCTTTTGTTCGTCATTTTGGTCATGTAGAACCTATCTGCATGGCCTTTTTCTCTTCCTTTTCTCATTGTATTTTCAGGCATATATTACTAACTCTATTCCCCTTTCATTTCTGTTACAATTTGAATGGAAAAGAAAAGGAGGAAAGCAATTCTATGAATAAACGCAGTCTCCTCCTGGGATTGGTAATGGTGATTACCTTTATTGGAGGAATAGGGACAGGAGTCTATTTCTTTTCAAACCACACGGAGAAACCCGTTTCTATAAAAATAAAACCAGCACCAAAATCCGATTCAGCACTAAAGGAGAAAGCAATGCCAAAGGTTGAACAAAAACAATCAAAAGTGCTGATCGGTTATGTACAAGATTTCCGTGACCCAAATGTCGTGGATTATACAAAGTTGACACATGTGATTTTTTCCTTCGCCCATCCGATGAAGGATGGAAGCATTTTGCTTAATGGCGATGCTGCGTTAACGAATTTACGAACCACTGTTTCAAATGCCCAAAAACATAACACCAAAGTAATGCTTGCTGTTGGAGGATGGTTTCACATTAAAGGCGGCGAATCTTATCCTTATTTTAAAGCAGCGATCTCGAATCCAGCTTCCAGGACAAAGCTAGTTAATGAACTTACTACCCTTGCAGTCCGCGAGAATCTTGACGGGATTGATATTGATTTTGAACACCCACATTCAGCAGAGGATGCCAAAAATCTTGCAGCTTTTGCGCAAGAACTAAGCAATCAGCTTCACCCTAAACACAAAGAGCTCTCTGTTGCTGTTTATGCCAAAATCCATGCTGTCACCTTGACGGAAACCGGATTTGTAAAGTATGAACCATCGATGTTTCGGGCAGTGGATCATGTCAATATCATGGCTTACGACGGTCAGTGGGATGACGGATATCATGCTGAGAACTTGTCCCCATACCCTTATGCTGAAAAAATCGTCAAGTATTGGGCAGATTATTTTGAAAACCAGAATCTGCCAAAAGGAAAATTAGTGTTGGGAGTTCCACTATATGCCCAGCCAGTCGATCCGAAAATCAAACAGGTTTCTTTTTCAGCCATTGTCAATCAGGATCCCGCCAATGGCGCAAACGACACGGTCAAAATGAATGGCACCACCTATTATTATAACGGTGAATCCACTATGAAAAAGAAAACCAAACTTGCCCTCGAAAATGGATTTGGCGGAATGATGCTTTGGGAGGCCGGACTGGATTCTCATGGTCCTCATAGTGTAACTGGAACGATTTTTGCAGCGATTAACGATTCCATCAATGAACCAGTAAAATATTATTCTGTAAAGAGATAATCGAAAAGTTGTATCTCAAGGTCTTCTCGAAAGGAAAAATAACCCAATTTTCAAATAATGAAAAGGGGTCAGGCACCATCAATTCAGCGCTTGACACCCTTCTCCTAAAATAGTTTTACATTTCGTTCTTCCAAGAAATCAAGGGCAAATTCCAGATCCTGTTTTCTCAGATTAAATGTTGATTCTACTTCCCCGAGCCACTCGTTTTTATTATCAAAGTCTCTTACCGAAATATTTTTATCTGATTTAACGATTATTTTTGAGTTCATCAAGGTGTAGCTGACACGTTTCTTGAAAATAGCTGCAGTGATTCTCCTCATAAAAGGGTTATCATCTTCGTCCCGATGGGAGTGAAGGATATCTCCATTAAAGGAATCAAGAATCACGGGATACCATTCGATCGTTTTTGTAACGAAGCTCTGACCGCCTGTCCTCCTGTCGATTAGAAATTCCTTTCTGCTAAGCTGTTTAATGATTATTTCTTCCCCACACCGGACTATATAAGGTTCATTAATTAAGAGCAATGGTTCAAAAAATGGTGCCATATATCCTACATCAGTATAATAGGATTGATTGTCGAAGGTTACCATTAAGGCAAGATGGCTATTCCCGCCTCTGGCCCGGACAATGTTCACATCAAAACCAAGGTCCTCAAGCAATTTCCCAAAATGAATATTTAAAATATAACAATTTCCTCCCCAGCCTTTTTCAAGGAAATTTTGCAAATATTCTTCCTTGCTTGGAATCAAATCGTTTTGATTCTTATTCGAAAAATAATAAAACTTACTAATAATCTCAAAGGGAACTCGATGTAAATGTGTTTCTGCTAGCTGCTGCAAGTATTGATAATCCGGTTCCTTTTTCTCAACCCCTAAAAGGGATAAATATTTTTCAGTCCATTTCTCCATCCTCATTAACCTCTCTTACATGGGTTTTAAAACCATCAACGCAATAATCGCTAACACAATCCCACAGGAAGTGAGATGGTAAGTTCGTACCTTCGACACCAATCCGAGTGCTTGTGGATTTGCATTCGTCTCACCCTTCGCAGTCAACTGCATTAAAAGGGCCGATAATTTTTTTGCTGCAGGTGTGAGCAATCCGATGATTACAACCTCTGCAGCGATAAAAAGAGTAAGTGCTGCAAAAATCCAAAGGGTAAAAAAGGATCCATAATTGCCAAGCCACACAAGTAGCAGGCCGGACAATAAGGTTAATCCTCCAAATATTTTTGGGAAAATCTCTAAACGCCCGACCAAATCCGTCATACGTTTTACCTCTGCAAGTGAAGTTTCCCTCCTTAAAATAAAAGGAAATGCATATGCAGGACCGAGTCCCACCACAGCTGATACAACATGGAGCAATACAAGCCATTCCATAAAAAACACCACCTATTCATTAGTCTTAAACTAATAATAAGTGGTGTTGACTATGAAAAATATCGGTTGAAATACGTAATTTTTATCATGTGGAATCCATTAAGCCATTTTCAAGTACATAGCTTGCCAAAGCAGCACGGGAGTTAATGGCTAATTTTTGATAAATCCGTTCCAGATGTGTTGTAACAGTCCGTTTGCTTAAAAACAGTGCCTTGGCAATTTCTTCATTGGATAAACCTTTGGCTACCTGAATGGCAACTTGCAATTCACGGGGGCTTAAGCTGGTATTAACATCTCCTTTCCTCTTCGAGCCCTCTAAACGGATTCGTTCCAACACCTGATCAATCGCCTGATACCGTACATTTAGATCCATTAACTCAGGCAGTTTTGCAATTAATTTTGATAAATGTTTTGAAGCCGCATGCATGATTTCCTCGGTAAAAAAACTAAATTTTGACAAATCATTACTTTGACTTGCAATGACAGCGATTACCTTCCCGTCTTTCCCGATAATGGGGATAGCGGCATAGTGCTGGTTTAAATTCTTAAAATCATCACTTGAAAAATTCTCTTTGCCTTCTAGTTGTAAAAATGTTGTGATGGCATACTGATAGTGTGAGCGGATATTGAATATACGGATAGGCTTTTCTTGATGGACGGCCCATCTGGAAACCTGCTTTAATACTTTTGTTTCAGAGTTCTCATCAAGGCCGCGTACTGCCGCGAGGTGCAATTCATTTGTGTACTCTTCGACCTCCCATACAGCAGAGAAACCTAAGCGGAAGATTTTTTCCAATTGTTCCAAAATAGAGCCATATAGTTCATCTTTTGCTAAAAGATGACTGCTTTCTTCCACACAAATACGGGCAGAAAGGACTCGAAAAATCTCAGCTGAATGAACTCTAATGGGCATAGCAGAATTCATCATCATGGAAAGAACTTCATATTGCGTTTTCATTTCTTCAAAAATCCCGCCTTCTAAACATGGGCCAATATATTCTGCTTCCATTTCCCACGTTTGAAAGCTGCTAGGGTCCATAGTGCGAATAAAAGCAAAGCGATTTTCGTGCAAATTTCTTATGCTTTTTTTTAGCATATTATTTGCAATTGCCACATGGGAAGTGTCCACATACCAGACTCGAGCAATATTGGTTATGTTGGGAATTCCATCTTTACTGCAAGTAATGATCGTGGCAGGAATGACCCCCATAAGAGCTGGCTGCATATCCTCAGGTATCATATCTGCTCCCCCTTCTATCGTATTTATTCCCTGCATAAGGACCGGGAGTTTGTATAAAAATTTCTTTAGCCTTTAAGGATATGACATCACAAAGTGCTGGTGAAAGCGGGAAATTAGCGTGCAGTTTGGGGAACAATTTTAGGCTTGTGTTACGATAATAAGTTAACAATCCGCGGTCTTCCTCCACGGTCGCCTTAATATCTATAAAACTACCTTTTACTTGATAGGATTCATTAGAAAAACCATCCGTAAACAAACAAGCAACCATACTATTTCCTGAATTTAAGCAAGTGAGAACTTTACTTGCTTGGGCTTTGAGGATATATATATGGAGTAGATCTTCATCTTGAAGCACTTTTACTCCAAAACCGCGAATGGAGAAAGGCTTTCCCATTGAATTTGCAACCGCAAGGTGAATATACAATGGTTCCGTCCCCGTTATAAATTGAACAACCGCATCATCTAGAACCACTTTTAACCCCCCAGCTCTGTAAAATCCACTAATATTATGTAAGTCTTACCTATATTAGACCTCATTTGTAAAATAATAACAATCATCTACTGAGTGCCTGACACCATTTTGTAATAAATATTGGGATATGTCGAATATTTTTCCAAAATTATTGAAGGAGATTGTCGAAAAACGAAGAATACAGTAAGAGTAACCGAGAATAGGAGGAAAACAGATGAAGAAATTTCTAACAGTTTTATGCGGAGGAATTATTGCAGTTTCATTGTTTGCCGGAACAGGAACCATCGTGAAAGCTGAAACGACAGACCCTCTGCTAGCCACTGGTCAGTCTGATGATTGCGGTTGTGGCCATGAACCTATTACAGGACCTGAAAGAAACAAAATTGTGGCTGGTCTTTTAAGTAGTGAAGAATTTAAAGCAGTGAAAAAACAGCAGCTTCAAACCGGATACACATGGAGTGGCGCACATACCATTCAAGTCATTTTGCCTGGAGATGGTAGAACGTTTGTAGGTGTACCTTTTGTTAGTCCAGAAGGAACTCAGTTTATGTTCGTGTTTATTAATGGTACTTTTGTTGGTTCTGTCCCACTTGAATAAGTCAATTTTAAAATCCTTCCCATTCTATTTGTTGGGAAGGATTTTTTATTCCAAATAAGCGTATATTTCTAGATTTTCCCCATAACAATAGTCATTTCTAAATTTGTCTTCAAATCATTAAAAAATAACATTTGTGAAAAAGGTGATATAATTTACATGTAGAGAATTGGAAATTTTTTACTTAACAACCTACGGAATGGTGAAATGTAAAATTCGTTTATATGTAAAAGAGAATTGGGGGTTTGAAGAAGATGAAGTGGATAAAAAAGATTAAAGAAAGGTTTACTGGATTGACTGATGCCATCGCCCGTTTTCCCTTAACGACTCTTTTTCTTTTGGAAGCCGCAATGACTAATGCCTATATGATCAGCTCGCAAAAGGACAATTCAAAATTTCTTTTAACCTTTGCAATTGGGGCATTTCTAAGTGCCGTTTCACAAGTGGCATATGAGAGGTTCTTTACCAAGTTTTCTTCCCGATTCATTTTAATGGGTGCCGCTGCCATCCTGACGGCGGGATACTACAATATTATTATGCAGCCCCCTGCGGTTAGCATGGAAAACGAAATTAGATCTGCAGTTACCTTGTTTGCCCTGCTTATTGCCTTCATTTGGGTCCCAGTCATCCGAAGCAAAATCAGTTTTAATAAAAGCTGTTTGATTTCGTTTAAAGCTTTTTTTAATTCCCTGTTCTTTTCCGGCGTTATATTTGGCGGCATTAGCCTTATCTTAGCAGCCTTTGACCAGTTAATTTTTAATATTGATTACACAGCATATCCGCATACAGCCAATATTGTTTTTATTATATTTGCCCCAATATATTTTCTTTCTCTCATTCCACTATATCCTGGAACAGGCGACAAAAAGGCCTCACATGAGCAACAAAAAGAGACAATAGATATGGCAGCGTCTTGTCCGAAGTTTTTAGAGATTCTACTATCCTATATTGTTATTCCATTAATAGCTGTTTTTACTTTAATTTTAGTAATCTATATTATCAAAAACATCGGCGGGAAATTTTGGACAGATAACTTACTGGAACCAATGCTTATTTCCTATTCTATAACCGTTATTTCGGTCTACATTCTAGCCAGTGAGATTGAAAATATGTTTTCAGTCTTTTTCAGAAGGATTTTTCCAAAGGTGCTCGTGCCAATTGTTCTCTTCCAGATTATATCTTCGATCATTAGTGTGGAAGACACCGGTGTCACACACACACGCTATTATGTCATTTTGTTTGGTATTTATGCCGCAGCAGCTGGTATTATATTGAGTTTTATACCTGTACGGAAAAATGGTGTTATCGCGGCCATGCTGATTATTTTTGCAGCCGTATCCATCGTGCCTCCAGTAGATGCCTTCACTATAAGCCGTACTAGTCAGACCCATATGCTTAAAAACGTACTTGAGAAAAATAATATGCTCGAAAATAACAAAATCAGGCCAAATGAGTCAATATCAAATAACGATAAAAAGACCATTACAAATGCAGTTCATTACTTATATATGATGAATTATACTAAGGAGATAAAATGGCTGCCTGATGATTTCAATGCATATGAAGATTTTCAAACTACTTTTGGATTTAAAGAGTATCAAGAGCGGGTGAATTTCAATCAACCGATCTACCTTGGACTGAATCAGCAATCTCCAATAAAAATTACTGACAGCGACATTTTTGTTCAAATGGATCTTTATTTGTCCAACGAAAATGGTGGTGGGAAGATTTGTGATTTTAAAAAGAAAGGTAAAGTGTACACACTTTTAAAAGAATATAACAAGGATAAAAAACATCTGAAATTAATGGGAGAAAATGACCAAGAGCTTATCAGCTTTAATACTCAAAATATATATGATAAGTTTTATCACTATACTGGCAAGGAACTAATTTCAGCAGAAGAGGCCACTTTTGCAGAGGAGAACGATCGAGTCAAAATGACGATTGTAGTGCAAAATGTAAGCATCGACAAGCAAAATGAACAGAACAATAATGCACATTTATTTGTTTTTGTTCATATTAAATAGAAGATAGGTTCTTTCATAGCAATTTAGTTAATCATACGGGCCATTATACAACTAAAAAAATCACCCTTAAGATAACAAAATGAGAGGAATCTTATTTTCCTCTCATTTTAATTTTCATTCAGTGATATATTTTAGCCAATTTGTTCCTCTGCATGCTCAGTATTTATTAATGTTCTTTTATTAGGTATAAGGGTTAAATTTGATTTTTTTAATAAATACGTTAAATGGTCTACTGGCATGGAGCCATGTCCCTTGCCATCCTCTAAATCGAATTGAACCGTGATTCCATTATTAGAGGTAACTGTCAGTGTCTCGGATGAGTTAAAATTACATTGAATTCCTTGAGAAATTTGATATTTCGATCCTGTTTCAATCAGCATTTCCTATCTCCTTTTTGACATTCTCTTTAACAGTATACCAAAAGGAATATTATACATACATAATTTTGCCAATTATTCCTCATAAAATCCATTTCTGATTCCTGTTACCCTCAGTTTTTCTTTTAACGGGAATCTGCAACCTAAATTCAAAGAGGAATTTAAAATAAAAACACCACCTACCCATTCGTAAGTGGCGTTTAACCAGAATTTAAATTAGCCCTAGCATTTTTACTGTCTGGGTAATGATGAATGGAACAAGGATGGCTATGATCGTTGGGATGAGAAATGCCATAAATGTCCACTTCTTACTCTTGGTTTCTTTATAAATATTAATCAAGGTCGTCCCGCACGGATAATGCAGAAGCGAGAATAACATCATATTAAGTGCAGTCAGCCAAGTCCACCCATGTTCAATAAATATTTTCTTCAAATCTATCAGATTATCAACCTCGGTTAATGCACCCGTTGATAAATATCCCATCAAGAGAATCGGGAGGACAATTTCGTTGGCCGGCAGTCCCAGAATAAAAGCCAACATAATATAGCCATCGAGCCCCAGTAATTTTCCAAAAGGATCTAAATATTCTACAGCATACATTAAAAGACTCGTGTCGCCAATAAAAATATTTGCAAAAACCCAGGTTAAAATTGCAGCTGGTGCGGCAACCTTTACCGCGCGGACCAGCACGGACCATGATTTAGTTAAGGAAGATCGGATGACTGTTTCAAAAATTTTCGGTTTCCTGTATGGCGGTAGCTCAAGTGTATAATGGGTCGGAACCCCTTTAAGCAGTGTTTTCGAAAGTACCCAGGATACAAAAAAGGTAACCATAATCCCAAATAAAACAATACCGACAATGACTCCTGTGGAAACAAGCGACTTTATCCCGCCTGAAAAATCCGCTGCCATAAATAAGGAAGCCAGAAGGATTAACATTCCCCAGCGTCCATTGCATGGGACAAAATTATTGGTTAGAATCGCAAGCATTCGTTCCCTTGGCGATTCTATAATTCTCGTAGAAATAACTGCTGCGGCGTTACACCCGAATCCCATTGCCATCGTTAACGACTGTTTCCCATGGGCTCCGACCCTTTTAAAGAGCCGATCCAAATTAAAGGCAACACGCGGAAGATACCCGTAATTTTCCAAAAGAGCAAAAGTGGGAAAAAAGATGGCCATCGGCGGAAGCATGACGCTGATTACCCAAGTGGTTCCCCGATATAATCCCAGGACCAAAATCCCATTCACCCACTCTGGGGCATGCAGATACGTAAAAAAAGAAGTTAAATATTTTTCCATTGATCCAAAGAAATCCGCCAGCATGGAAGAAGGAATATTTGCTCCGGCGATCGTGATATAAAAAACAAGTCCCAGCATGGCAAGCATTATCGGAAACCCAAAAATAGGCGAGGTAAAAATCGCATCCAGCTTTTCCGTGCGTGTATCCCGTTCGGTTTTCGTATAGGAAATTCCTTCTTTACATAATTTTTGACTGCGATCGTAAAGCTGCTGAACAATTTCATCTCGAAGCTGTGCAGACGAAAGCTTCTGTGCTTCCGAATAGAGCTGTTCAATACTCACTTACGACACCCCCTCAGGCACCATTCTTTTGCTGATTTCTTCCAATAAAGTTTTATCTCCATCCAATAAGCGCAGGGAAACCCAGCGTGACGATAAACGGTCCTCAACAATTTCACGGACCATTGGCTCTATTTTACTAATTTTATCTTCGATCTCTTTTGAATAAGTCATTTGGACGGGCTGACACTCAATCACTCCTGAAACAATGCGATCAAGAGTATCAAGCAGCATAGGGAACCCTTTCTTGTTTCTGGCTGAAATTTTAATAACAGGAACACCGAGCCGGTTCGTCAGGAGCCGTTCATTAATCTGAATCCCCTGCTCCTCGGCGACATCAATCAGATTAATGGCAATTACCACGTTTTTGGTCATCTCCAAAACCTGCAGGGCCAGATTTAGATTCCGTTCCAATGATGTCGCATCAAGGACGACAAGGGTTACATCAGGCTTTTCAAAGACAATGTAATTCCTGGCCACTTCTTCATCTGTAGAATTGGAAAAAAGCGAATACGTACCAGGAAGGTCAATTAAATGAAATGTTTTATCTTTATATGGAACACTGCCTTCTGCAAGGGAAACCGTCTTTCCAGCCCAGTTGCCGGTATGCTGCCTAAGGCCGGTTAAAGCATTAAACAAGGTACTTTTTCCTGTATTGGGGTTTCCGGCTAAAGCAATTCGGTACTCATTTCCCATTTGATACCAGCTCTCCCTCTATTTTTGAACTTTCCTCTTTTCTTAAAGCAATCGTTGTTTGGCTGACACGGTAGGCAATCGGGTCACCTAACGGACTTTTCCGAACAACCTCCACCAATGCTCCCGCTACAAATCCTAAATCTAATAGTCTTCTTCTCATCACGCCGTCCAGATTTAAAGAAGTGATTCGAATAATATTTCCTTTTTCACCATGTGCTAAATTAATTTTAGGGTTATCCATCTCTCTTTCCCCCTTTTCAAAGTTTTTACCTAGTGCAACTTTTTTGTTAATTATATGACAGAATTGATGAATTTGTCACCTGTTTTACAATAAATTTATTTAACATTTTAAAATTATTAATAGTGAATACCACTATAACTGAAGTCTATGTTAAAGCTCATTGTTGCCTTGCTCATTTGTTGATTGGAACCGAAACCAACAAGTAATTTTAAAGAGCCTAGCAAAAAAGCACGCTTGCCTTAGCGGCAAAACATGCTTTTAAATAAGTGTATAATGACGCCATTCCTGAGGAATTAGTGATTGATACTTTTTTTGCAAAAACCGATCATCAACCAGCACAATCGTTCCAAAATCATTTTCTGAGCGGATAAGCCTGCCGCCGGCCTGCAGCACCTTGTTCATTCCAGGATAAACATAGGCATAATCATACCCGTTTCTCTCTTTCTGATAAAAATGTTCCTTAATTAAGTTCCGTTCAAAACATAGCTGGGGCAGGCCAACTCCGACTACAACAACCCCATTTAGCCGATTGCCCATTAAATCAATTCCCTCTGAAAAAATCCCGCCAAGAACAGCGAATCCGAGCAAAGATTCGGATTGGTCTGGTTTAAAAGCCTCCAAAAATAATTCCCGTTCCTCTTCCGTCATGCCTGAAGCCTGTAGAAGCGTACGTGTCTTTGGATCTGATTGTTTAAATGCCTCATAAACCAAGAGCATATATTGATAGGATGGGAAAAAGATCAAATAATTGCCCGGACGGTTTTGGAATAGTGACAGCAGCGTCATAACTATGGGCTCCTTTGAACGTTCCCTATCTTGGTAGCGGGTTGACAAAGGACGAATGTAGACATCCACCTGTTCTTTTGTAAATGGAGTTGGAATAGAAATTGAAAAGTCCTCTTCCTCCCCTCCAAGAATCTCCTGATAATAAGGGATCGGCGCCAATGTCGCTGAAAAAAATACCTTTGAACGAAAACTCTTTCCCATTTGTTTTAACAGTTGGGAAGGGTCGATGCAAAATAGTTTTAATGTAAGGTCCTGTTTATTTTTCTCAGCATAAATTACATAGTTAGCGTCAAGCAGTTCCGTGATTTTCAAGAAACTATTCACCTTGAAATACGCATCAAGCAAATTATGTGAAACAACTGATTGCAGACATGTATTTGCTTTTTCAACAAATTCCTTAAGGTCTAATTTAAGAACTTCATCTAGTTGTTCCAGCACAAATTCATTTTTATCGGTATTCTTCTTTTTCAAAGAAAGAAACCAGGAATTTATCTTGCCGGCACTTTCAAAAAGGGCTTGATGAGACCCTTTAAATTCCTTCTTTATTTGAAGGAACATGTCCTTGTTTATAGAGGCGGAAAACATCTCGCGGCCGCGGTCAACAAGATTATGGGCCTCGTCGATAAGCAGGGCTGTTGACTTTTTCTGTTCTTCAAACAGCCGTTTTAACGATACTTGCGGGTCGAAAATATAATTATAGTCACAAATAACGGTATCCACAGCATATGCGAGATCAAGAGAGAACTCGAACGGGCAGACCATATGTTTTCTCGCATATTTTTCAATCACTTCTCTAGTCATGCCTAATTCATTCTTCAAAATATCTAAAACCGCTTCATTAATCCGGTCATAATATCCATTGGCATATTCACAATATTCTTTTTGACAGTTCGTTTCTTCTTTAAAACAAATCTTATCTTTGGCAGTAATTGTGACCGATTTCATACATAATCCGCATGAACCCATGAGGGCAAGGGCCTCCTCGGCAGAAGTCCTTGTGATCGTTTTGGCAGTAAGGTAAAAAACGCGGTTGAGGAGCCCTTCGCCCATTGCCTTGACTGTTGGAAAAAGCGTTGAAATCGTCTTGCCGATTCCTGTTGGTGCTTTTACAAAAAGATTCTTTTTTTCAAAAATAGTCTTATATACAGCCCCTGCCAATTTCCTCTGTCCAGTACGGTAGGCAGCAAATGGGAATTCCAGCTCCCTGCAGCTCGCATTTCTTTTGGCTTGATGCTCTAAATGGAGCTTTGCATATGGAGCATACCCTTTAATCACTTCATGAACAAAGGCTTCTAAGTTTTCTAAGGTAAACCTCTTTTTAAAAAATTGCTTTTCTTCTGTTTCGACATGGACATAGGTAAGCTGGACCATGATTTCTTCCAGTGCCTCTTTCTTTGCATGCATAAAGGCATACATTTTCGCCTGCGCCCAGTGAACAGGAAGACCATCTCCTTCAAATGAGTGAGAGAACGACTTAATTTCATCGATAAGGACCTCCCCCTCTCTAAACAGCAGGCCGTCACATCTGCCATCGATGATAAACGCGAAACCTTCAAAAGGTATTTCAACCGCGAGATATACCTCCTTCTGGTCGCCTTCTAGGTAAGTTTTCTGGATTTTTTGATGAATCCTTGTCCCATCTATAAGTGTCGATGGAGATCGGAAACCAGAGTCGATACTACCTCTTGAGAACACGTATTCTACAAGGGACCTGACTGATATTTGAATTTCGTTTGCCACACCTTCACCAACTCACCGCACCAGAATATATGTTTGTATTTTTAGTATAACAGATTTACGAAACAGAAACACAAAAAACTCCTTTCATATGAAGGAGTTTAAACGCGAATCTGTCCTGAACCGCGGACTATTGCTTTTGTTGTTGTGATTGCCTTAAGACCCATCGGCCCGCGGGCATGAAGCTTTTGTGTGCTGATGCCGATTTCAGCCCCGTAGCCAAACTGCTCCCCATCGGTGAAGCGGGTGGATGCATTATGATACAGGACCGCTGCATCAACTGCCTGGAAAAATAAATTTACATTCTCGTCTTTTTCACTGATGATAGCCTCTGAATGCTTGGTTCCGTAATGGTCAATATGTTCAATCGCCTCTCTTACATCGCTGACAAGCTTAATGGCCAAAACGGGCGCAAGGAATTCGGTGTGCCAATCTTCTTCGACCGCTTGTTTAACAAACGAATAAGCTGCCGTTAATTTTCCCTCGCCGCGAAGCTCTACTCCTTTTTCATGAAGGGCATTCATTAATTCAGTCATATATGGCCATTTTTCATGAACAAGTACCGTTTCCACTGCGTTGCAAACGGATGGGCGGTGTAATTTTGCATTAAGCGTTATGTCTATGGCCATATTCTTTTTGGCCGTATCATCGATAAAAATGTGGCAATTCCCCACTCCTGTTTCCAATACAGGGACTGTGGCAGTTTGAATGACGGATTGAATTAACCCGGCTCCTCCGCGGGGGATCAAAACATCGAGATATTGATTCAGTTTAAACATCTGTGCAGCCGTTTCCCGGCTCGTATCCTCCAAAAGCTGGACTGCATCCGCAGGAATAGCAGTTTCCGTAAGTGCCTTTTGCATGACCTGAACAAGGGCATGATTGGAATGAAGGGCAGTTGAGCTCCCCCTTAACAGAACAGCATTGCCTGCTTTTAAACACAAGCTTGCGGCATCTACTGTCACGTTAGGGCGAGCTTCGTACACCATTCCAATTACGCCTAGCGGTACACGGACCGAATCTATCTTAAGGCCATTTGGTCTTTCCCGCGATTCTATAATTTCCCCGATTGGGTCATCCAAGCTGATTACCTGTTTAATCCCATCTACAATCTGCCCGATACGATCTTCAGTAAGCCCCAAACGGTCCAAAAACGATACCGATAACCCATTTTCCTTCCCGTTTTGAACATCCTTTTCATTTTCTGCTAAAAGCCATTCTTTTTCTGCTAAAAGTCTGTCAGCCATTTTGGCTAATGCCTCGTTTTTTTCCTTAGCAGACAGCATGCTTAATTTTTTTGAAGCAACCTTTAGCTTTTTCGCTTTTTCTAATAACTCGCTCATTTTTACGCTCACTCCTTTGGCATCATGACCCAATTATCGCGGTGTATGACTTCTGCCCGTTTATTAATTGAAAAACTTTTGGCTTGCTCGCTTGGCAACCCCTTCACTTTTTGCAAATCCCCTGAGGAATAAAAAACCTGGCCTTTTCCGACGATTTTGCCTTTTTGGTTAGTGACCTCCACTACATCTAAAGCATTAAATTCGCCACTCACGTTAGTGACACCGACTGGCAGAAGACTTTT
The DNA here is from genome assembly GCA_964400595.1 of uncultured Neobacillus sp. Classification (GTDB taxonomy): domain Bacteria; phylum Bacillota; class Bacilli; order Bacillales; family Cytobacillaceae; genus Neobacillus. Next base: position 24,182 of record CAYNUT010000044.1, read on the forward strand.
TCCTTTTTGAACAATCGCCTGTTCTGCCCCTTCGTCAATTTCGATGACCCCGCTGACTTGTGAATGATAGGCAATCCATTGCTTTCTCATTTGCATCTGGCTTTGGAATGGTCCGCCGATATAGGTGCCATCACCTTTACCAGCTAAAATATCAACCAGCTTTTCCTTACCTGCACCAGTCCCGACAAACACACTCACACCAAGCGACAATGCTTTTTTTGCCGCAAAAAGTTTTGATTTCATCCCGCCAGTCCCGACAGCTGAACCACTCTCTCCTGCGATTCCAAGAAGGTGATCCGAAACCTCCGGGATAAATTGATACCGCTTGGCATCCTTTGAAACTTTGGGATTCCCATCGTAAAGCCCATTGACATCGGTTAAAATGATTAGTGCATTGGCATGAAGGAAACCGCTGACAAGAGCGGAGAGCATATCATTGTCTCCAAATGTCAATTCATCAATCGCCACAGAGTCATTTTCGTTGATAATCGGTAATACGCCCCTTTGGAGCAGCTCTGTCATAGTATTAAAGAGATTGTGAAACCGCACCTGGCTGTAGAAATCCTCGCGTGTCAGTAAAATTTGCGCAGGGACTATCGAGTATTTTTGAAAGAGTTGAATATATTGCTGCATCAACAGACCCTGCCCGACAGCTGCGGCAGCCTGTTTGCCGGCAACTGTTTTAGGGCGGGCAGGATACCAGAGTGCGCCGAAACCGGCAGCCACTGCACCGGACGAAATAAGAATGACATCATGCCCCTGTTCCTTTAAAAAGGCAAGTGCCTCAACATGGTCCTGAATTTTTTCTTCCGAAATCGCACCGGAAGCAGTCGTGAGCGAACTGCTGCCTATTTTGACAACAACCAGCTGTTTTTTCATTTTTGAACCCTTCTTTTTTGAAAAATAAAAAACGACTCTTCTGCCCTTAACAAAGGACGGAAAAGTCGTTTCCGCGGTACCACCTTTTTTGGCGCTAAGCACCCACTCAAACCCGTAACGAGGGAAACGGCTTTTGTTTTAAAAAAGCAGCTATACTAGGGCAGGTTCAATCCTCTTTCCGTGAGAAACCTTGCAGCCGGCGGGTTTCACTCTCTAACACGTTCCAAAGATTTACTGGTCCCATACTTTTGACAAATTTATAATTTCTTATGATTATCCTTAGAATCACCGCAAATGTCAATAGAATTTTTAGAAAATTATTAATTTCAATTTTGTTCCTTGTTTTTTTATGGTCGATTTCATTTGCAGTGCCCAATGCCCATTCTTTTACATATGATGGATGGAATATGGCTCATTAAGTAAATCATTTTTAAGGAGGACACACTTCACATGAGTAATCTGGAATATCTGGTGGTTACACGAAATTTTCAAAGTTATTATCGGACACTTCGTGATGTGAACTATTACCTTGGCAGTCATGAAGGATTGCCATCTGCTTCAGAGGTCATCACCCGATTGATTTTTAAATTTATCAATACCGAAGGAACAACTTTTAGAGAGATGGATCGAGATCTTTATGAAAGAAAATATGAAATGTTTGAACAGGACTTTTTAGCGATTATACAAAATAGCGGTGAAAACGACCTAGATTTCGAAGAATTTTCCATATTAGTTGAAGATCTTCTTCGGGCAGCAAATCTAAGAACAGAGACACTAGGAAAAATGAAAAACACTAATAAGGCGGAGGTAATGTCAGCCGAATTAGAAGCAGTTATTGCTAATCTTGAAGAAAATGAACCTATTGAAGAGGAAAAAAACGAAGAAAGCAGCAGCAGTGACGAATTTGAAGAAAGCAGTGAAGAACTGGAAGAAAGCAGTGAAGAACTGGAAGAAAGCAGTGAAGAA
>CAYNUT010000045.1:0-25744 GCA_964400595.1 uncultured Neobacillus sp.
AAAACCCGGATAGGGGCACTTTTTTATCAGTGTCCGCTATCCGGGGTATAGTTCAGTCATTACTGTCTTTTACTTAAATTTTCCTGGGCCATTTTGACAAGCTCGCGGACCATGCTGCCTCCAAGCCTGCCTCCGACTTTTCCGGCTTGTTCGGATGTGAGCTGACCATTGTATCCCTTTTTTAAAGGAACACCGACTTCCTCAGCTGCTTCAAACTTTGCATCCTCCGGATTTTGCGATTGAACGACTTTTGCTTTTAGTGCATCCAATCCTCTTCGTGCTTCCGGAACGAGGATTTTATTTCTTCGCGCCATCTATATTCCCTCCTTTTTAGCTTAGGATTTCCTTTTTCACAAAAAACTTGCTGGTAAAATCCTTTTTCATCCAGTATAATAACTGGTAATTAAGCAGGATAAAGTCAATGAAAAAGAGAGTAGTTATCTTGGATGTCGAAGCGAGTCAGGGGCGGTGGGAGCCTGGTACTGAGCAGATAATGAAGCGCACTTTTGAGATGCATGCCTGAAAGACAGTAGGGTATGCCGGAGTATCCAATTCTCCGTTACGAAGGAAAAGCTGGTTCATTTTGAACAATTAGAGTGGTACCGCGGGAAATTCAAACTCTCGTCTCTTTTTATAGAGGCGGGGGTTTTTTGTTTTTGTAGAAAAAAAGGAGGCCTTTTCAAATGAATTTTAAAAAAGAACTTGCCGGATTACTATCTACGGCACTGGAGGGTGAAATGCCTGTCCAGGAATTGGAACTATTAATTGAAAAACCAAAAAGTGCAGCGCACGGGGATTTAGCATTCCCTTGCTTTACACTCGCAAAACTAAAACGCAAATCCCCGAACGTAATCGCACAGGAATTAAGTGAAAAGATTGAATCCCCGATTTTTGAAAAAATTGAAGTAGTCGGCGCCTACCTCAATTTATTTTTAAATAAAAAGCTTGTGGCCGAAAAAGTAATCGATGAAATTGCTGCACAAAAGGACCATTTCGGTGCTCATGAATTTGGAGCCGGCGGAAATGTTACGATTGATATGTCCTCGCCAAATATCGCCAAGCCTTTTTCCATGGGGCATCTCCGTTCTACTGTAATAGGAAACGCCTTAGCGCTTATTGTGGAAAAATGCGGCTACAAACCAATAAAAATCAATCATCTCGGCGACTGGGGAACCCAGTTCGGAAAGCTGATTACTGCCTATAAGCTTTGGGGTGAGGCCGAAAAGGTAAAGCAGCATCCTATCAAAGAATTATTGGCACTTTATATCAAGTTCCATGAAGAAGCTGAAAACGACCCTTCACTAGAAGAGCAGGGCCGCGCCTGGTTTAAAAAGCTGGAAGATGGCGACGAAGAAGCTAAAGAGCTGTGGCAATGGTTCAGAGATGAATCTTTAAAGGAATTCTCGAGAATCTATGATTTAATGAACGTCCAATTTGATTCGTTTGCAGGAGAAGCTTTTTATAATGATAAAATGGACCGGGTTGTCAAGCTTCTTGAGGAAAAGAAGCTGCTCGTGGAATCCGACAATGCTCAGGTTGTCGAGCTGACGGAGGAAGAGCTGCCGCCATGCCTGATTAAAAAATCAGATGGCGCAACACTTTATGCGACCCGTGATTTGGCGGCGGCCCTTTACCGTAAGGAAAACTACGATTTTGCCAAATCCTTATACATTGTTGGACATGAGCAGAGCCTTCACTTTAAGCAGTTAATCTGCGTTTTAAAGAAGATGGGGTATGATTGGGCGGACAAAATGGTTCATATTCCGTTTGGGATGATGCTGAAGGACGGCAAGAAAATGTCAACGCGAAAAGGTAAAGTCGTTCTGTTGGAGGAAGTTTTAAACGAGTCCATTCAAATGGCTCGCCACAATATTGAAGAGAAAAATCCGAATCTCGCGAACAAGGATGAAGTCGCCAAGCAGGTTGGTGTCGGGGCTGTTATTTTTCAAGACCTGAAGAACAATCGCATGAACGATATTGAATTTTCTTTGGAGGAAATGCTCCGCTTTGAAGGGGAAACAGGTCCGTATGTGCAATATACCTATGCCCGCGCCTGCTCGATTTTACGAAAAGGGAAATGGCATCCAAGCCAGGCATCTCAAGCCCAGCAGGCTTCCTGGGAGAAAGAGTGGAAGGTCGTCAGCTTATTAATGGAATTCTCGAATGCCGTTAAGCGCGCCTGTGAAAACTTTGACCCATCGCAGGTAGCGAAGTATGTGGTAGACCTCGCCCAGGCCTTCAACAAATATTATGCCGAGGTAAAGGTACTGGAAGAAAGTGATGAACAGCCGGCACGTTTGGCCCTTGTTTATACAGTAACCGTAGTCCTGAAGGAAGGTTTGCGTTTATTAGGAATAAAAGCACCTGAGGAAATGTAAATTCACTTTTCTTCATAATTGGATGAATTCGGTATAGAATAGAACTGTTCAAACATTAAGGAGGCGAAATCAATGAGTGAATTAATATTAAAGAGTTTTGAGGTAACAAGAAATTATCTGATTAAAAATATCGATTCCATGAGTGAAAGTGTTGTGGATGTGCAGCCTGAAGGGTTTAACAATAACATTCACTGGCATGTCGGCCATGTATTAACCGCTGCCGAGCAGCTTGTATTCGGTTTTCCGAAAAAGTCAACGAACCTGCCGGCAAACTATATGGAGTTATTTGCAACCGGGACGAAACCAGCTGATTGGAAGGGCGATGTACCGTCTGTTCAAGAGTTATCTGCCCAATTAAAAGAGCAATTGAAAAGAATAAAGGAAATTCCGGTGGAAAGCTTTAGTGAGAGGTTGGAAACCCCATTCCTTGGGCAGGAAACCTTCGGTGAGCTTGCCAATTTTGCTATTTTCCATGAATCCCTTCATTTAGGACAAATGCAGTACCTGAAACGTGCAGTTGAAGCTGCCGGCAGGAAATAAAAAAAGCGTATGCGCCCGTTTTCCGAATTACACTAGTGCCTGAAGCGGAAATCACCTGGTAAGTTTAACGGTGCCTTTCTTTAAAAAAATACATGAAAGTTCGTTTCTACTTCTTGTAGAAACGTTTTTTCATTTATAAAAAGCGGAGGGGTACACTAGAAAAAAAGAGAGAGGAAGTCTTCATTTTTTATGGAAAAACAGAATACAAAAGAAAGAATATGGACAAGAGATTTTGTTCTCATCTGTCTGGCTAATTTTTTTATCTTTCTAGGGTTTCAAATGACGCTTCCAACTATTCCACTGTTTGTGGAGGATTTAGGAGGCAATGATCAGTTAATAGGGTTTATGGTAGGGATTTTTACTTTTTCAGCCTTACTTCTCCGCCCTTATGCAGGTCAATCGCTTGAAACAAAGGGGAGAGGATTTGTTTATTTAATCGGTTTGGGCATTTTTGTTATATCGGTAGGGTCGTTCGGCTTCCTAAAGAGCATTGCGCTCTTATTTGCCATGCGTGTTGTGCAGGGGGTTGGCTGGGGATTTTCCACCACCGCATCCGGCACGATTGCGTCGGATTTAATTCCCCCTTCCAGAAGAGGGGAGGGAATGGGTTATTATGGTTTATCAGGGAATTTGGCGCTGGCCATCGGCCCTTCATTAGGACTAATTTTAGAGGACTCCATAACATTTAAATACTTTTTCCTTATTTGTGCAGGATTAGGGCTTACCGCATTTCTATTGTCATCAAGAATTAATTATGTAAAAGGGAAAAAAAGGGAGAAAACAGCAAAAACGAAGTCTGATCTTTATGAGAAAAGTGCATTGAAGCCCTCGTTGCTGATGTTCTTTTTGACCGTTACATTTGGCGGCATTGCTTCTTTCCTCCCGTTATACACGGCTAAAGAACATGTAGAGGGGATTCAAATGTATTTTCTGCTTTATGCCCTCGCATTGATGGTAACTAGAGCGTTTGCGGGTCAATTATATGACCGCAAAGGGCATCAGGCTGTTTTTATTCCTGGAACGCTGTTGATTTTAGCGGCTATGATTTTGCTTGCATGGCTTCCAAATAGCGCAATCCTCTTTACAGCCGCTATTTTGTATGGACTTGGATTTGGCATGGTGCAGCCGGCGCTGCAGGCATGGTCAATTGAAAAAGCGGCGCCGAATCGCCGCGGGATGGCTACAGCGACTTTCTTTTCCTTTTTCGATTTGGGGGTTGGGATCGGTGCCATGGTGTTTGGGCAAATCGGCCACCTTTTTGGGTACAGCAGCATTTATAAAGCGGCTGCCATATCAGTTTTTATTTCAATGCTGCTCTATTCCTTTTTCTTATATAAGGAGCGCGCAAGTGTTCCGCAGCAGGGATAGTCACCAAAATGCATGGAGAAACAAAGTCTCCATGCATTATTATTTTTCAAAAAGAAAACACTTATCTTTAATATTAACTTGTGATAAAATCAATCGGTAATTCAACTTTAGAAATGTGGCGGGTGAATCTCGTGCTCTCATCTTTTAAGAGATTATTAATTGGACGTCCGTTGAAATCTACGGACCTGGGTGAACACAAATTAAATGTTTTAAAGGCTTTGGCAATTCTTTCTTCTGATGCATTATCATCGGTTGCCTACGGAACAGAACAAATCTTGATTGTCCTTGCGTCCATCAGCGCTCTTGCTTTTTGGTACTCCGTACCAATTGCGGTTGGGGTATTATTTCTTTTAGCAGCCCTCATAATATCGTATAGGCAAATTATTTTTTCTTATCCACATGGCGGCGGAGCCTATCTTGTTTCAAAGGAAAACCTGGGGGAAAAAGCAGGCTTAATTGCCGGCGGATCCCTGTTAGTAGACTACATATTAACAGTGGCTGTTAGTGTGTCTGCAGGAACGGATGCGATTACATCAGCTTTTCCTGCTTTGCATGAACATAATGTCTCTATTGCCTGTGTCCTGGTTATTTTGATTACTATCTTGAATCTGCGGGGATTGACGGAATCGGCGACGATTTTGGCTTATCCAGTTTATTTGTTTGTTCTTGCTCTATTTATTCTGATTGGCGTGGGAATTTTCAAAGTTGCAACAGGTCAAGTTCCTGCAACAGCCCATGTTTCTATAGGAACGCCGGTTCAGGGAATTTCTTTGTTCCTGCTGCTCAAGGCCTTTGCTTCCGGCTGCTCGGCATTAACCGGGGTAGAAGCCATTTCTAACGCTATTCCAAATTTTAAAGATCCCGCACCAAAGAATGCTGCTAAAACGTTAATTCTAATGGGGTCACTTTTAGCCGTACTATTTTCCGGGATCACGTTTCTTGCCTTTTATTACGGCATTGCTCCAATGCATGATGAAACGGTTGTCTCGCAAATTGCCAAAGAAACCTTTGGACGCAATTTTCTTTACTTCTTTATTCAGGGGACAACAGCCCTTATATTAGTGCTTGCTGCAAATACTGGATTTTCCGCCTTCCCGCTATTAGCATTCAGCATGGCGAAGGATAAGTACATGCCGCGGATGTTTACAATCAGGGGCGACCGCCTTGGATACTCAAACGGAATCCTTTCTCTAGGGATTGCCTCCATCCTGCTCATTATTCTTTTTCGGGGGCGGACCGAGCGCTTAATTCCGCTTTATGCGGTCGGGGTTTTTATTCCTTTTACCCTGTCACAGACAGGAATGATCGTCAAATGGGTGCGTGAAAAGCCAGCAGGCTGGCCGGCAAAGCTGACAGCCAACTTGATCGGGGCTTTAATTACTTTAACTGTCCTGGTTATTTTCTTCCGGACAAAATTTATGCAGGTATGGTTTGTTATTATCTTTTTACCAATGTTTGTCCTGTTTTTCCTAAAAATTTATCGGCATTATGAGGCTGTCGGTGAACAATTAAGGATTCAACCGGATGATCCGGCTATTCCAGTAGAGGGAAATGTCATTATTGTCCCTGTAGCGGGAATAACAAAGGTTGTGGAGAATTCAATAAACTATGCCAAGTCGTTAACGGATCAAATATTTGCGGTGTATGTTTCTTTTGATCGGGAGGACGAAAAGAGATTTGCGGAAAAATGGAATTGCTGGCAGCCTGATGTCCGGCTTGTTACGCTGCAGTCCCGTTATCGGAGCATTCTTCATCCGCTTTCAAAATTCATTGATACAATCGAACATAAAGCAAGCGAAAACAATTACCAAGTTACAGTCTTGATCCCGCAATTCATTACTAAGAAGAACTGGCATCACATTCTGCACAATCAGTCGAGTTTATTAATTCGGGCGTATCTTCTTTATAAAAAGAATGTGATCGTTTCGACCCTGCCATATCGCTTTACAAAGTAGATGAGGGAGATGTGGATTGGACTTTTTAGTTGAAAAAATTTTCAAGAGAAGAAGAAAACCACCGATTCTAGTGAACTGCCCCCCCAATTGTTACACAACTAACAATTGGGGGGCAGTTCTTTCTAGTCGGTGGTTTTTCTTGTTTTTTGAATTAAAAAATAGACAGCGCCGATGACAACGGCGGCAATAACGATTGGCAAAACATATGGCTGGGCAGTTTCCTTAATATGTGACCAATTTTTGCCTAATTCTTTCCCGAGATAAAGGAAAAGAATTGTCCAGGGTAAAACAGCGGCCACCGTATAAAGCGTGAATTTCGCGGCTGACATTTTCGCAATGCCGGCCGGGATGGAAATCGCGTGTCTGACCACTGGGATAAAGCGGGCAGAAAATATGACGCCTGCCCCATATTTTCTAAACCAGAGCTCGGCAATGTCGATTTGCTTCTTTTTAATCAGAACGTACTTTCCGTATTTCTCAAGGAAGGGTCTTCCTCCGTAATACCCTGCCCAATATAAAAACAATTGAGCAATCGTTCCTCCTGTCGTTCCGGCAATTACAGCGCCTGCAAAATTCAGGTGCCCTTGAGAAATCATGTATCCGCCATATCCTAAGACTATTTCACTCGGAATCACTTCTATCATCAACCCTAGAGCAATGCCGAAATAGCCTAATTGTGATAAGAAATCCAATACTGTTTTAATAAAATCGGCCATAATTCACCTTCACTTATGTAAATAATTCTGGTTCACTTAAACAAGTTTAATACTTTTTGCCGTTGAAAGAAATAGAAATGGTCTACTGGCTCAAAGATTTCTCTGATGAGAACATATAGGTCTTGTGGTGATAACGAATGCTGTAAACAAGTCCCATTGCGAACATATTCCCCATCAGCGAGCTGCCGCCATAGCTGATAAACGGCAAGGGAATACCGGTAATCGGCAGCACCTGAATGGTCATGCCGATATTTTGAAAAACATGGAAGGTCAAAACGCTAATAATGCCGGTACAGACATATACATTAAATGGTTCGGTTGTATCAAGGGCGGTCTTAATTAAATGATAAATTAACAAAAAGTAGAGACCGATGACGATACTGCCGCCGACAAAGCCATATTCTTCACCGATCACACTAAAGATGAAATCGGTATGTGCTTCAGGAATATATACTTCGCGATTGCCAAAGCCCTTTCCGGTTATCAGCCCTGAGCCAATGGCACTTAACGACTTTAACAAGTGGAAGCTGGAGCTCGTGGCGTGACTGTGCGGGTCAAGCCATGCGTAGATTCTATTAAATTGATAGGTCTGTACATGGAGATATTTTTCAAGAAAATCCGGTTTAATTAATACAAGGTAAAAGATTAGGGCGCCAAAGGATGCTCCTGCACTGTAGATTGGAATAATAATTTTCCATGAAATCCCGGAAATTAAGATCATTCCTGTCAGAATGGAGAGGATGACAAGTCCTGTCCCAAGGTCCGGCTGGAGCATAATCAGCCCAAGCGGCACTGCCGTTGTGATTCCCAGCTTTAATAGCAAGAGAAAGTCTGTTTTTAATGTTTTTTCTAATTGCTTTTCCTGATGGCTGGTGATTAGTCTGCTTAGGGCCAGAATCAAAAAGGTTTTCACAAACTCGGACGGCTGAATCTGCCCGATTCCTTTAATGACAAACCAGCTTTTTGCACCGTTTCTAATCGGCGCAATCGATTCGGGCGCAGCGTAAACACCGATGAGCAGAATCAGACCAAAGCCATATAAATACCAGGAAAGCCGCTTATATTGATAGGTATCAATAAAAATAGATAAAAATATAATCGCAGCTCCTACTGCGTACCAAAAAATTTGTTTCACTACAAAATTCTCATCGTATTGGGCGGATGCCTGTGCACTATAGATTGAAGCACAGCTAATCAGGAAAAAAAGAAATAACAGCAATGTTAACGTCCAATCAAATCGATCTGCTTTTTTCATGTATTTATCCATTAGCCACACCTGTTTTTATGCGTTTATTTAATTCAAGACTAGCATGAGAGCGTCTTGCTAACAATACTTTACTAGGTAAAAATTAACAACCTTTATATATAACGATTTCTACGGCAAAAGGTTTCATTTTTGCTGAAAAATCAGTGGCCGGCTCTACATAAGATAGTTTAAAAACATTGTGGCGATGCCGAAATAGGTCATTAGAGAAAAAATATCATTTAAGGTCGTAATGAGCGGCCCGCTTGCAACAGCAGGATCAATTTTTAAACGATAAAGAATCAAAGGAATGATTGTTCCGGCAAGTGTTCCAATAATCAGGGTAAGGAATAGGGAAGCGCCGACAACCGCTCCTAATATCAAACTGCCCTGCCAGATAAAAGCGATAATGGAGATCAGGATTGCGCAGATGCTCCCAATTGTAATGCCTACTCCTAATTCACGGGTAATTAAACGAATGACGACCCCTTTATTAATATCATTGAATGTTAACCCCCTAACAACGACAGCCAGTGACTGTGTTCCCGTGTTCCCGGTCATACCAGCAATCATCGGCATAAAGAATGCTAAGGCGACGACTTGTTTTAAAGTATCTTCGAAGCTTGAGATAATTCTTCCGGAAATGAGTCCGATAAACAAAAGCAGGATAAGCCACGGCAGCCTTCTTGCCGCAGCGGTGAAGGTTTTCGTTTCAAAATCAATTGATTTCCCTGAGGCCGACAGCTTTTCAATATCCTCGTTTGCTTCCTTAATCACAACATCAATAATGTCATCGACGGTGACGATTCCGACTAAAACATTTTTGTCGTCCACAACAGGAATCGCCAGGAAATCATATCTTTCTGCCGTTCTTGCAACTTCCTCCTGGTCGGTCATTACGGTAACGGAAATGACACGTTCATGCATAATATGACGGATTTCTTCTTCGATCTCAGCGAGCAGCAAGTCCCGGAAAGATACGACGCCGACAAGCTTTCGGTCCTCATCAATGACATAGATATAGTTAATGGATTCAGCAAATTCGGCAAAGACTTTTAACTTATCGACGGCTTCTCTGACGGTAAAATAGTCACGAATCCAGACAAACCGATTCGTCATGATTCTTCCTGCCGTTTCCGGAGGGTAATTCATAATATTCTTGACAGCTTTTGACTCTTCCGTTTTCATTCCGGATAGCAGCGACTCCATCTTCTCAGGGGAAAGGTCATTTAATAAAAGGGCTAAATCATCATTATCCATTAAATCAAGAACTTTACCTGATTTCTCAAGACCGAGTTTATTTAGCAAATCGAGCTGGTCGTCTGTTTCAAGCTCTTCCATCAGGTCTGCGAGCACATCATACTTTAAAAAGAGCAGGAAACGCCCTTTGTGCTTCCCGGGTAAATCTTTATAAATTTGTGCAACATCATAGGGCTGAAGTTCGTCTAATATAGTGTCAAAGTCCAATTTTTTATTTTCTTTTATGGTTTTGATAATTTGTAAGCTGATTTCGTCCTGGCTCATATTTTTAACCATGGGATCAGGTGCTCCTTTCCCTGTAAAATGTAAAAATAAATCGTGTTGGAAAAACAAATAATAGTAATTAATCTTATGATAGTATGTTTCACAACAAAAAGAAAATCCCATCGGTTCCAGCAGCCTTCACGGCCGATTAAAAAATTGCAACGCTATTAACGAAAGCTTATTATTTGTAAAAGAAATGAAATAAGAAATTTGTCCTATTATTTGATAGAATAAGGAAGTATTGATAAAAGGGTTGATCGGGGGAGTTTGGCTTTGAAAAAGCATCATCAAGACATACGGGATCTAATTTACATACACTTAAACCAAACAGACCAGTATGTGCTGTCATACGGTATCGAATTCTCTGAATTTGTTGCTGCTTTTTCTGGTTCATTAAATCATCTGCTTTTACTTGCGCACCGCTTTGATGATGCCGATTTTAATATGCATACACTTCTCGAATATTGTCCGGAAGATCGAATCAGAAAATTGGCCTCCGAAGATGTTTATAGCTATGGGAACTTTTGCTGGATTGATTTTATTGAAGAAGATGTGTTAAATGAGCTTACAAATCAGGAAATGGCTGAATTATTATTTTTAGGTCATCACAAACACCATTTAAAATTGCCTTTTTATAATAAATTGGGCAATCGTTTTGTCTATTTAGCCCACGATGATGGATGGTATAACAAAATTTATTACCGCAGCTTTAAGGATTTTTTCCATTTATTAAGTCAAGCGATTGCCGATAAACTGGGAGAGCTTAAGCTGGAGAAATCGATTCTCGGCATTCGGAAAAAACGCACCTATCCGCCGGTGAATAAAGAGATTCTTCTTTCCTTAACTCCGTTCTTCAAGGAAGGGATTTGTCTTTCTTTAAAGGATGCTGACCATCAAAGGACCAAAATTGAAATTCCCATTTGGGTAATTGGGGATTTCGCCAATATGGATGACATGTATGATGAGTATGAACAAATTTCATCAAAACCTTATCATGCGAAACTTATTTTTGATAAAAAGACCAAAGAATGGAAAATGAATGTTATATAAAATTAAGTCCCACATCGGAGTGGGGCTATTTTTATGAGGAACAATGGATTAAATTAAGCTGTGAGTTTCATAAAATAAAAAATAGAAAAAAAACGGAAGCCGTATTTCCTTTCTTCTTTGATAAAGTGTTAAAATAATAACGTGAATGCGAAAATGGAGGATTACTATGAAAACAAGACTGGGTTTATTATATGGCGGAAAGTCCGCTGAGCACAAAGTTTCTTTACAGACAGCATTGGCTGTGATTAAAGCATTAGATATGGAGAAGTTTGACATTCATCCGATTTACATAGATGTAGAAGGCCATTGGATAAAAGGCCCGCAGCTTCTGGAACCGGTGGAAAATGTGAAAGCACTGGAACTTTCTGCGGGAAATCAGGTATCACCGTTATCGTTGGCCCCAGCTCTTTTCAAAGGCGAGCAGCAGGAAAACGCACCGCTTGAAGTGATTTTTCCATTGCTGCATGGACCAAATGGCGAAGATGGAACCGTGCAGGGATTATTGGAACTGTTAAACCTTCCATACGTAGGGAACGGCGTTTTAGCTTCAGCAGCAGGAATGGATAAAGTAGTGATGAAAAATGTTTTTGCACAGGCTGGACTCGCCCAGGTAAACTTTGTTGCCTTTATTAAAAGTGAATGGGCAAAGGCAAAAGAAGAAGCCTATGCGAAGGTCGAGCAAGAGCTTGGCTACCCATGCTTTGTCAAGCCGGCAAACCTTGGCTCAAGTGTGGGAATCAGCAAATGCCGCAACCGGGCCGAATTGGAAACGGCTTTTGCAGAAGCTTTCCAGTTTGACCGGAAAATTATCATTGAAGAAGGCGTAACGGCCCGTGAAATTGAGGTCGGTGTTCTTGGAAATGATGAGCCGGAATGCTCGGTAGCCGGTGAAATTGTGCCGAAAAAGGACTTCTATGACTATAAGGCAAAATATGAAGATGGTAATACAGCGCTGATTATACCTGCTGATATAACAGTTGAGGAGTACCAAGAGATTAAGGATATGGCAATTCGGGCATTTAAAGCATTGGATTGCTCTGGCTTGGTTCGGGCAGACTTCTTTTTAACAAAAGAAGGAAAAGCCTTAATTAATGAAGTGAATACGATGCCGGGCTTCACGCCATTCAGCATGTTCCCGCTGCTGTGGAAACATACAGGTGTTGAATATCCGCAGTTAATCGAGCGTCTTGTGAACCTCGCAAAAGAAAGACATGCTGAAAAGCAGAATATTAAATACACCTTCTAGATGACGACATGAGTGACACGGCAATTTAAAGCCGTGTCCATTTCTATTTATAAAAAAAGGATGATTTGGATGATCACACGTACATTGAAGCAGATTGCGGAAATGGTCTCAGCTAAAAATGACCTCACTTCATTTGCTGACATCATGATTGCAGGTGTTACGATTGACTCGAGAAAAATAGAGCCGGGGAATTTGTTTGTTCCTTTTAAAGGGGAACGGGTTGACGGCCATCAATATGTAGAAGAATCTATCAAGAAGGGAGCGGCAGCGGCACTCTGGCAGAAGGATGTTCCAAATCCGCCTGCGCATTTGCCCATCCTCATTGTTGAAGACACTTTGACTGCCCTGCAGGAATTAGCGCGGCAATATCGAAATGAACTGCCGGTTAAAGTGGTTGGAATTACCGGAAGCAACGGGAAAACTACAACAAAGGATATGACCGCATCCCTGTTATCTCTAAAATATAAAGTGCAAAAAACGGAAGGAAACTTTAATAACCACCTCGGGCTGCCGCTGACTGTTCTCGGTTTAAATGAGGACACGGAAATTGCCGTTCTTGAAATGGGGATGAGCGGCAGAGGAGAAATTGCCTTTTTGACGAAGCTCGCCTGTCCAGATGCTGTGGTGATTACGAATATTGGCGAGTCCCACCTGCTTGACCTTGGTTCAAGGGAAGGGATTGCTGAAGCAAAGCTTGAAATCCTTCAAGGGCTTAAGGATGGTGGACTGGCTGTCTTGCACGGAGAAGAGCCGCTTCTTATGGAACGCATTCAAGCCTATAAAGGAAATGTTCAAGTGCAGACTTTTGGCAGAAATGAAGCCAACGATATCTTTCCAACCGAAATCGTTCAGCTGGAGCAAGGCAACCGTTTTAAAATGAACGCTTCAAATGAGTCCTTTGAGCTTCCCGTTCTCGGCACGCACAATATTTTAAATGCACTGGCTTCCATGCTGATCGCCCATTATTTTTCGATCCCTTTTGAACAAATGAATGAGGGCTTAAAAGGTATCAAGCTGACCAATATGCGGATGGAACTGGTAGAAGGCAGTCATGGAGAAAAAATCATTAATGATGCTTACAATGCAAGCCCGACTTCGATGGCGGCGGCAATTGAATTGGTTTCAAATCTTAAAGGATATGATCGGAAAATTCTTGTTCTTGGCGACATGCTTGAACTTGGCCCTGAGGAGGAACAATACCATTATCAAATCGGAAAAGGCTTAAATCAGACTAAAATCGATTTGGTGTTTACCTATGGGAATTTAGGCAGTCATATTGCCAAGGGGGCAAGGGAAGTGTTAGGCGGTCAAAAGGTCTATGCTTTTTCTGATAAAACAGAGTTGATCGATGAGCTTGAAAAGCATATGAATGAAAAAACCCTGGTTCTTGTTAAGGCATCACGCGGCATGAAATTGGAAGAAGTGGTAAAAGCAATGCAAAAAAAATAATTTGCGAATAGGATGGTGAGCGCGATGAATGGCTGTCTGCTCCTTCACGGCTTTACCGGTTCTCCGGCTGAAGTGGAGCCGCTTGAGAGGTTTCTACATGAACACACTGATTGGATCTTACGTGTTCCAACCCTTCCAGGCCATGGTGAAACACTTGACTTAAAAGGGGTTCATTTTCAAGAATGGATACACCATGCTGAAGCGGAATTGCAAAAACTGATGGATACTTGCGATGAGGTGTATGTCATTGGTTTTTCAATGGGCGGGATGATTGCGAGCTTTCTCGCGGCGAATTATCCGGTGGACAAGCTGATTTTGTTGAGTGCTGCTGCCTACTATATGAATCCAAAGCAGCTGGCAGCTGATATCAAGCTGATGCTGAAGGATTTATTTCATGGGAATTTGAAGAACAATGAATTATTCCTGCGTTATAAAAGAAAAATAATAGAGACGCCACTGGCAGCCACATTGCAATTCCAGAGACTTGTTTCTTATATTAAACCGCTTCTGCATCTGGTGAAAGTGCCGACATTAATTGCACAAGGGGATTGTGATGGAATTGTACCGCCCAAAAGTGCTGAATACTTATATCGGACAATTGGGGCAAAGCAAAAAAGGCTGACAATTATTAAACATTCGAAACATCATATTTGTCACTGTGAGGAAAATGTTGCCCTGTTTTCTCAGGTGTTAGACTTTTTGATGGAGCAGTAAGAGGTCCTGCGTGCTGCCGGTCGGGCCAGTCATTATTGCATTATACATGTGAAAATGGTATGATTATCATCAACGTGTCTAAAGAACGATGAAAAAAGGGCATACTCCTTTGGAGGAATGTCTTTTTTTTGATAAAATATAGATGTTACAGATGATGCGTCCGGAGCAGTCACACTTATATAAAAATTTTCAAATAGATGAAGGAGAATGAATACATTGACGAAGTTTCAAGATTTGGGCCTAAGCCAGGCCACATTAAAAGCTGTTCTCAAAATGGGTTTTGAGGAAGCTACCCCAATACAGGCAGAAACGATTCCATTGAGCCTTGCAAATAAAGATTTGATCGGCCAGGCACAAACAGGAACAGGTAAAACGGCAGCCTTTGGTATTCCATTGGTAGAAAAAGTTGATTTGAGTATCGAGGCGATTCAAGGGATTATCATCGCGCCGACACGGGAATTGGCGATTCAAGTATCGGAGGAGCTATATAAAATTGGTGCAGGAAAGAGAGTCCGTGTTCTGCCGATTTATGGAGGGCAGGATATCGGACGGCAAATCCGATCATTGAAGAAATCCCCGCACATCATTGTCGGGACACCGGGACGTCTGCTCGACCACATTAACAGAAAGACGATTCGCCTTGACCAGGTTCAAACAGTTATTCTCGACGAAGCTGATGAAATGCTGAACATGGGATTCATTGAAGATATTGAAATGATTCTTGCGCAAATTCCTGAAGAGCGCCAAACATTGCTGTTCTCAGCAACCATGCCGGGGCCGATTCAGCGAATTGCCGAAAAGTTCATGAAGGACCCTCAGGTAGTCCGCGTGAAGACAAAAGAAATGACCGTACCATTGATCGACCAATATTATCTCGAGGTACAGGAAAAAAATAAATTCGATGTGCTGACACGCCTGCTTGACATTCAATCACCGGAGCTTGCAATTGTATTCGGCAGGACAAAACGCCGTGTTGATGAATTATCGGAGGCCCTTACCCTTAGAGGTTATACTGCAGAAGGAATCCATGGTGATTTAAGCCAGGCGAAGCGTCTTTCTGTCCTCCGCAAATTTAAGGAGGGAACCATCGATGTTCTGGTAGCAACAGACGTAGCAGCCAGAGGTCTCGATATTTCCGGCGTTACCCATGTGTACAATTTCGATATTCCACAGGACCCAGAAAGCTATGTACACCGTATCGGCCGTACAGGCCGTGCTGGTAAAGCTGGTATGGCTATGACCTTCATTACACCGCGCGAAAAGTCTTACCTATTTGTTGTTGAAAAAACAACAAAGCGCAAGATGGAAAGAATGAAGCCGCCAACCCTTGATGAGGCGTTAGAAGGCCAGCAGCGTGCTGTTGTTGATAAGATTCTTGCCACTATTGAATCGAATAATCTTCATTATTACAAAGCAGCAGCAGAAGAATTGTTAGAAGCGAACGATGCATCAACTGTTGTTGCAGCTGTTTTAAAGATGCTGACAAAAGAGCCGGATACCACCCCGATTAAATTGACAGAAGAAGCACCTCTTGCGCAAAAGCGTGAAAGAAAGTCATTTGACCGCGACCGCGGTGATCGCCGCAGAAGAGACGATTCACGCGGAGGATACAATTCTGACCGCCGCAAAAAGGCTCCAACCAAGCACCGTAGCGGTGAAAAAAGAACGGGCGGCAAATCATCTAAGCCAAGAAGTTTTAATCATTAAAATGTAAGAGCATGGACTTGTGTTGGGTCCATGCTCTTTTTTTGAGGGTAGCCTTCCAGTTTTTATCCAGTAAAAGTCGAAAGTATCGAAAAATAGGTCGATAATGCCCAAAAATAGGTCGATAATGCCCAAAAATAGGTCGATAATCTCGGAAAAAAGGTCGTAATTACCAGAAAAGAGGTCGTAAACATTCGATAATTGGGGAATTTCCGAATATTAAATGGTAAGATGAAGTGAGAAGGAGGACAGCATATGATTTCAGAGCCGAAGAACAAAATTTCCCCCAAAGCTTTAAGAGTTTGGCGCATTACTGGTGTTATTAAGTCCACAATTGGATGGTTCATAACCGCTATTATTATTATTCTCTTACATACTTTTGATGAGCCTGTGTGGATATCCGCCATTCTCATTGTGCTGGGCATTATTTTTCCTCTCTTACATATTTTTATATTCCCAAAATTAAGATGGAAACGCTGGAGATATGATGTCCGCGAAGAAGAGATTGAACTGCAGAAAGGAATTTTTATCATAGGCCGCACGCTGGTGCCGATGGTCCGCGTCCAGCATGTTGATACCGAGCAGGGACCGATTTTAAGAAAATATCAATTAGCTTCGGTCATTGTTCATACGGCGGCAACTGCTCATGAGATTCCGGCGCTAGAAGAGAGCGAAGCTGAAGAGCTGCGATTCTACATTTCAAAATTGGCAAGGGTGGCGGAAGAAGATGTCTGAGTCCAAACGTCTTCATCCCATTGCAAGTATTATTCAAACTGCCAAGAAACTAAGAAGTAAGATTTTACCTTTGCTCGCTTTAATTTTTACTCTGAGCCGTGATGGTATTGATGGCTTAATCGGTTCTTTAATTATCGCGTTGGCCGTAATAGTGATTACGCTCATTTCTGGGATTTTATCCTGGCTAAGGTTTACTTACCGGCTTGAAGATAATGAACTGCGGATTGAATACGGGGTTATTTTTCGAAAGAAAAGATATATTCCTTTTGAGCGGATTCAAAGCATTGATTTGACCGAAGGGCTCCTGCAGCGGTTGTTTGGACTCGTGAAGGTGCAAATTGAAACCGCTGGCGGCGGAAGGGGAGACGAGCCGGAGGCAGTCCTGTCAGCGATTTCTAAAAAAGAGGCAGAATTGATTCAGAACCATGTAGCAGCTGCAAAAAACGCCCGAGCGGGTGCAGATGCGAATCAACTTCAGCAAGAGGGACAGCCTATCTTCAAAATTTCTTCGCGGGAATTAATCCTTCTTTCCATCACATCCGGCGGAGTAGGTGTTGTCTTTTCTGCTGTTATTGCTTTGCTGTCACAATTAGATGACCTGATTCCTTATAAACGATTATTTGGCGGTTTCGAAAAATGGGCTGAGCATAACTTGTTTCTAATAGCCATTTTCGTGTTTGTCGGTTTTTTCGTTGCCTGGATCATATCGCTCATCATAACAATGCTGAAATATGCTGATTTTACAGTCGTGAAAAAAGAAAAGGATCTCATTATTTCTCAGGGGCTGTTGGAAAGAAGGCAAATTACGATTCCTCTTAAGCGTATTCAGGCGATTCGCATTAACGAAAGCATCATCAGGCAAATCATTGGCTGGGGAACCGTCCTTATCGAAAGTGCCGGAGGCTCGTCTGTTAACGAGGCGGGGGCCAATGTAACCCTGCTGCCGATTGTAAGGGTAAAGCAGATTCATTCGATTATGGCGCAATGTCTGCCGGATTACGTCATTCCTGAATCCTTTACAACTGCACCTAAACGAGCCAGGTGGAGGTATATTTTTCGCACATGGTACTTTATGGTTCCAATCGTCATCGCTGCCTTGATTTTTCTTAGAATATGGGGACTTCTATCACTCATTCCTTTAATCCTGTTTACACTTTTGGCGTTAGCCAAATATAAGGCTGCCGGGTGGAGTATGGATGGGCAACAGCTAAGTCTGAGGTATCGAAATATTAAAAGAACAACCGTTTTAATGGAGAAAAATAAAATTCAGAGCTTGGAAATAAGGGAAAGTTATTTTCAACGGAAAAGGGAGCTCAGTTCAATTGATGCCAATGTGAAATCGGGTGCTGGCGGCGGAGGCGGAGCTGTCATTGATTTAGAAAAAACGGATGTCCAGCAGATTTTTGAATGGTACACGAGGAGTAAAAAAAGGGATGGCAGCGAATGAGGGCTTCGGCTGCCATCTCTTTTAACTTTTGTTATAGGATGGAACAGCACCAAGGATAAATCCGCCCAATAATCCAAAAAGATGAGCTGTGATGTTAATATTTGGCGTTAAAAATGTCATAATAAGACTGATTACACAAAGAGTGATGATGATTTGCGAATTTTCCTTGGACATCCAGTCCTTGCGAAAAATAATAATGGCAATGTAATAGCCGAAAAGACCAAAGATTGCTCCGCTAGAGCCGACATGGGTATAAGTCAGCGGCTCAAGCAGCAGTGTCGCAGCATTGGCAATCAATCCGCATAAAAGGTAGACAATTAAAAATCTAATGCTGCCCAGCATGCGCTCAAGAGCTGGACCGAATAACACAAGGGAAAAGCTGTTGAACAGCATATGGGAAAAACCGCTATGCAGAAATGTCGGCGTAATCAGTCTCCAAAACTCCCCTTCCATAATGTAGAGATTGACCCCTGAGAGATTTTCAAAAAACCAATGGTTGGGGAAGATAGGCAATACAGTTAAAAGATATAAAGCTATATGAATGGTAATAATAATAGAAACAACCGGATAAAACCGGATAAATTCACGAAAGCTTTCTGTTCTGGTAAACATAGAAAAAACCCCCTCTTATTACCATCATAAACACTTCATTTCTATCTTGTACACTATTATGCTAATAAGAAAAGGAAGAGAACCATGATAAAAGGCATTGGCATTGATATTATTGAACTTTCTAGGATTCAGGATTTATTAGGTAGAAAAGGTAAATTTACCGAGCGGATATTAACCCCAAGTGAACAAGATACCTTTAAAACCCTTTCAGAGCGGAGAAAGGTAGAATTTTTAGCAGGAAGATTTGCTGCAAAAGAAGCTTTTTCAAAGGCAGCGGGTACAGGGATTGGCGCTGAGCTTTCTTTTTTAGACATTGAAATCGCGCCGGATAAATTCGGAAAGCCTATGATCATGAAACCGGATGTACAAGCGCATGTATCTATTTCACACAGCCGGGATTACGCTGTTGCCCAGGTCATCATTGAAAAGTAATTTTTATTTTTTTGAGCAGCTTGGCATCATAATCCCTGAGGTTGTCTCATATATTCATAGGGAAATAGGAGAGACAAGGTCAGCCAGGGACATTTTCCTGCCTTTCTCTTCTTTTAATCATATGAAATGAGACAAGAAGGGGTTGAAGGAATGGGGAAAAAGTTGCTGCTTCTCATGTCAGGGCTGATAGTCATTTTCGTGCTGGCTGCCTGTGGCTCTAAATCTCAAGATGATGTGGTGAAGGAGTTAAACGGTAAACTTGATGATCTCTCAAGTTATAAGGTCAATGCCAAAATGACATTGAAAATGGGCTCGGATTCACAGGTGTATAAAGTAGAAATCTGGCATAAAGATCCAACCTTTTATCGAGTGAATTTAAAAAATACGGAAAAAGACCAAAGCCAGATGATTTTGCGTAATGAACAAGGTGTCTTTGTCTTGACGCCTGCGTTGAATAAAAGCTTCCGCTTCCAAAGTGACTGGCCGCAAAACAGCAGCCAGGCCTATCTTTACGAATCGTTGATTAAGGATATTGTTACCGATAAAAGTGCCAAGTTTTCCGCCACAAAGGACTATTATGTTTTTGAAACAAAAACACGTTATCAAAATAATAGTATGCTTCCTTTCCAAGAAATCAAACTAAATAAAAGGGATTTGTCGCCTGCAGTTGTGAAAGTGATGGATCCAGACCGCAACGCGCTTGTAACTGTTGAGTTTTCCAAAGTGAAATTCAACACGGATTTTGACAAGGACGCATTTGACATGAAGAAGAACATGACCCGCGCACAGCTTCATTTGCCGGCAATGGCGGACGGCGGCGATAAAGACTTTACCGTTCTGTATCCTACATTCGAACTGAAAGGAACAAAGTTGATTGAGGAAAAGGCCCTGAAGATTGCTGACGGTAAGCGGGTTGTTCTCACCTATACAGGCAAAAAATCATTTACACTCGTTCAAGAAAAAGTAGCGGTGAAAGAAGCAACGGCATCCGCTTATGTTGAAGGTGACATAGTTGATTTAGGGGTAACAATTGGGGCAGTGAATGACCACTCCATTTCATGGTCATATGACGGAGTTGATTACATGATTGCTTCGAAAAATCTATCCCAGGAGGAAATGATAGAGGTGGCTAAATCCCTTCAAGGGGAACCGGTAAAATAATGCAGTAATCCGTAAACCTTTCATGACAGGCTCTTTCCGGGGCCTGTTATTTATTTTTTGCAAAAGCACTTAAGAGCGTTTTGTGATAAAATAATATAACGTTCAGACTTAAACTAGGAAGTGGAAGGCATGAAGGAACTGGGGAATTTCTATCGCGATACATGGGTTGAAGTGGATTTGGACTGCATTACTGAAAATATTAAGTCCGTCAAAAATCATCTGCCTGAAGGGGTTGATGTAATGGCGGTCGTAAAGGCCAATGCCTATGGACACGGAGATTTTCAAGTGGCAGAAACCGCACTTGCTGCAGGTGCCAGCTATTTGGCTGTGGCCTTTTTAGATGAAGCGATTGCTTTACGAAATAAAGGAATAAAAGCCCCGATTCTGGTACTTGGAGCTGCTCGCATTGAAGATGTCAAGGCGGCGGCGAAATATCAGATCACGCTGACTATTTTTCAAAAAGAATGGCTGGAGGGTGCGAAAAAGCACTTGGCGGAAGACGAGCGGGTAACCCTGCATATTAAAGTGGATACAGGGATGGGAAGAATCGGCATTCGTAGTGCAGAGGAATTAGCAGCAATTGAGCAATACATTTTGGAAAATGATCAATTTCTCCTTGAAGGCATCTTTACTCACTTTGCGACAGCTGATGAATTGGATGTTTCCTATTTTGAGCAGCAATTCGCTGCATTTGAAAATATAATCAGTGGACTGACGAAGCGCCCAAGGATTGTTCATTCGAGCAACAGCGCGGCTGCCATTCGTTTCCCGAAAGCATATTTTAATACGGTCCGGCTGGGAATTGTCATGTATGGCTTGACTCCATCTCTGGAGATGGAAAAGGAAATTCCTTTTTCATTAAAAGAAACTTTTTCACTAAGGTCGCGGCTTGTCCATGTAAAAAAACTGCAAAAAGGGAATAAAGTCAGCTACGGGGCCACTTATGAGAGTGATCAGGAAGAGTGGATTGGAACGATTCCCATTGGCTATGCAGACGGCTGGATCCGCAAACTGCAAGGAAAAGAAGTATTGGTGGCAGGTAAGAGAGCGCCGATTGTCGGCAGGATTTGCATGGATCAATGTATGATCCGCCTTCCCAATGAGCTTCCTATTGGAACAGAGGTCACATTGATTGGTGTCCAGGAAGATGATTTTATTTCTGTGAATGAAGTTGCCGCTAAGCTGGAGACCATCAATTATGAAGTGCCGTGCATGATTGCCTTGCGTGTCCCAAGGGCTTACAAAAAGGGCGGCAAAATGGTCGAAGTAAAAAATTATCTTTTATAGTCGTATATAATTGAATTTCAACATATTTATGATATTGCGGTTGTTTTGTGCATAAAAGGATGTTTTGTTGGCTTATAATACAGTAGGAATCATATTTAGTCTAGGCATGAGTCAGGATTAGTGTTATTATAAAAGATGGTATAGAGTATAAAAAATGGTGTGTAGTGATGGTGGAGGTGTATGTTTGTGTCTGAATCCGGCGCAACTACGGAAATCTTAGTGAAATTACCGCAGCATCTTTTAACTGAGCTTGATGGTTTCGTTAAACAAGAAAATGTAAACCGCAGCGAGTTTATTTACCAAGCAACAAAGATGTATTTACGCGAACGAAAACAGAGACAAATTCGCGAGTCCATGAGACGTGGATATATGGAAATGGCAAAGATTAATCTTAGAATTGCATCAGAGGCATTTCAAGCAGAATATGAGGCAGAACACACAGTTGAACGTCTTGTAAGCGGAGGATAATCCCTTGATTGTCAAGCGTGGTGACGTTTATTTTGCGGACCTATCCCCAGTTGTTGGTTCTGAACAAGGCGGCGTCCGTCCTGTACTTGTCATCCAAAACGACATCGGGAATCGGTTTAGTCCTACCGTTATTGTTGCAGCGATTACAGCTCAAATCCAAAAAGCGAAGCTTCCTACTCATGTTGAAATTGATGCGAAGCGCTACGGATTTGAACGAGATTCGGTCATTCTGCTAGAGCAGATTCGTACAATTGATAAGCAGCGGTTAACCGATAAGATTACCCATCTCGATGACGAAATGATGGAAAAAGTGGATGAAGCCTTGCAGGTAAGCCTGGGTCTCATCGAATTCTAATAAACAATACGCTCTTTTTAAAAGAGCGTTTTTTCGTACATATTGTCTGACCTCATATACTAATTTTGTTAAAGCGGGCTTAGGATGGCTTGCTTTTCTTTTTTAGTGGAGGTTGGCGGACCGCAATTTATGGATAAGCAACTTTAGCAGAATCCTCATAAGATGATATGCCAAACCTCATTAAGATGAAACCCCCCTGCTATTTTGATAAAATGGACATAATAAACGAATGGAGGACTAAGCTTGTGACTGAAACATTGGTAAAAGAGGACCAGCTTTTAGGTAAAATTTCCGCCGATCTGATGATTTCCTTAAAACAAGTCAAAAATGTAATTACGTTATTGAATGACGGCAACACCGTGCCATTCATCGCTAGATATCGAAAAGAAATGACCGGCGCCCTCGATGAAGTGCAAATTCGCAGCATCCAAGAACGCTGGCAGTACCTGCAAAATCTTGAACAGCGCAAAGAAGAAGTGCTGCGCATCATTGCCGAACAAGGCAAGCTGACAGACGAACTCCAAAAAAGCATCATGAAGGCAGAAAAACTGCAGGAGGTCGAAGATTTATACCGGCCCTATAAACAAAAAAGACGGACAAAAGCGACCGTTGCCAAAGAAAAAGGCCTCGAACCGCTGGCGGAATGGCTGCTTACTTTTTCCCTCGAGAGCATCGAGGAAAAAGCAAAAGAATTTTTATCAGAGGAAAAAGAAGTTCTTACTGTAGAGGATGCCATCGCCGGCGCAAAAGACATTATTGCTGAAATGGTTTCTGATGATGCCGAAGGCCGTAAATGGATCCGTCAGCAAACCTTCAAATCGGGCGCTGTTGTCTCCGATGTGAAGGACGCGGAAAAAGATGAAAAGAATGTTTATGAAATGTACTATGAATACGAAGAGCCAGTAAACAAAATCGTTCCCCACCGGATTCTTGCTTTGAACCGCGGTGAAAAGGAGGAAATCCTCCGGGGCTCTATCAAAATGAACGTGGACGTGATCATATCCTACCTTTCGAAAAAGTGGGTCAAAGTTTCTAGCTCACCTGCAGTACCAACCGTAATAGAAGCTATTCAGGATAGCTACAAAAGATTAATCCAGCCCTCAATTGAACGGGAGATCCGCAGTGAACTAACGGAAAAAGCCGAAGAGCAAGCGATACATATTTTTTCAGAAAACCTTAAGAACCTGCTTCTGCAGCCGCCGTTAAAAGGGAAGGTTGTGATTGGTGTAGACCCTGCCTACCGGACAGGCTGCAAGCTAGCTGTCGTTGATGAAACCGGAAAGGTGTTAAAAATAGATGTCATATATCCGCATCCTCCTGTTTCAAAAGCGAAGGAAGCGAAAGAGAAATTTATTAAAATATTACGCGAATATAAGGTCGAAATGGCCGCTATCGGAAACGGAACGGCATCGCGGGAAACTGAACAATTTGTGGCTGACATTTTAAAAGAACTGGATGAAGAAATCTTCTATTTAATCGTCAATGAAGCAGGAGCAAGTGTCTACTCAGCCTCCGACTTGGCAAGAGAAGAGTTTCCTGACTTCCATGTTGAAGAAAGAAGTGCCGTATCCATCGCCCGCCGTTTGCAGGACCCGCTTGCAGAATTAGTAAAAATCGATCCGAAATCAGTTGGCGTCGGCCAATATCAGCATGACGTTTCCCAAAAGCGTCTTTCTGAATCGCTTCATTTTGTGGTAGAAACAGCGGTGAACCGGGTAGGAGTCAATGTGAATACCGCTTCATCTTCTCTTTTGCAATACGTCGCGGGGCTGACAAAAACAGCCGCTAATAACATTGTCAAGATGCGCGACGAGGAAGGAAAATTCACGAGCAGAACCCAGTTAAAGAAAGTGCCGCGCCTCGGTGCTAAAACGTATGAGCAGGCGATAGGATTCCTAAGGGTCTTAGATGGGAAACAGCCGCTTGACCGTACAGGCATTCACCCGGAAAACTACGATGAGGTGAAAAAGCTCTTAACCAACCGCGGCTTTACAACAGATGATCTGGGAACTGAAGAATTGAAGAATACACTCAGCAGCCTTATTCTAAAATCTGTTTCCGAAGAGCTATCCATTGGAGAGTTAACATTAAAAGATATCGTCGATGCTTTAATCAGACCCGAACGCGATCCGCGCGATGAACTGCCGCGCCCGCTTCTCAAAAAAGATGTTTTAAAACTTGAAGACTTAAAAGCTGGAATGGAACTTCAAGGTACAGTTCGAAATGTGGTCGACTTTGGTGCGTTCGTAGATATTGGTGTGAAACAGGACGGACTTGTCCACATATCAAAGCTGAGCAATCGCTTTGTCAAACATCCGCTGGACATCGTATCAGTTGGAGATGTGGTTACCGTCTGGGTAGATTCTGTTGATATGAAAAAAGGCCGAGTAGCTTTAACGATGCTGAAGCCGTCTTAATAAGAAAAGCGCAAGCGTACTATTCGTGCGTTGCTGGGCAATTTTTAAAATTCTTAGTTTTGAATGGAACACTGCTTTTAGGAGCAGTGTTTTTTTCTGTAAAAAAACCAGCACTGGTTTAACAGTTTAATTTGATAGCGGTTTTTCTCATAGAAAGCTTTTTTCATTTGGTTTTGGAACCAAGTCGGCATAATTCGAACCTCCCGAAAAGCATTCTTCACTAAGTGTATATTCAATATATGCTATAATAGTTTGTCACGTTCGCTAAGAAAGTGAGGGAGCTTTAATGAAGGATTCTGAACTGCAGCAATTGGTTGAAAAAATCTCAATCAAATCATTTGGACGGTTGTTTAGACATAAAGCTTCGTTCAATTCACGGCTAAGAACAACAGGAGGAAGATACCTCCTTGGTACACATAATATTGAGATTAATAAAAAATATCTGGAGCAGCTAGGTGAAGAAGAACTGATCGGTATCATTAAGCATGAGTTGTGTCACTACCACCTCCATATAGAAGGAAGAGGCCATCAGCATCGTGACCAGGAGTTTAAGCAGCTGTTAAAAAAGGTAGGTGCCCCAAGATTTTGCACTCCTTTACCGGAACGAAAGGTGAAACGGCGCTTGAAAAAAATCCTAATATATCAGTGCTCACAATGCCGGATTTCTTTTCAACGAAAAAAAAGAATCGACACAAGAAGATATGTCTGTGGAAAATGCAGGGGAAGCTTGGAAAAAGCGAAGGAATTTATTGTAGAATAAGGAATTTTTTGCCTCTTTTTTTCTCGAAAAATCGTATTGACTTTAGCTTGCGCCGTCATTATAATGTAAAGAGTCGACAGGGCGATGGCCTTGTAGAAAGAAATCTTTTAGTATTATTCCGCAGTAGCTCAGTGGTAGAGACGAGCGAAACGTCATGAATCGGCTGCGAGTTGTACACGCCGA
>CAYNUT010000046.1:0-9676 GCA_964400595.1 uncultured Neobacillus sp.
TCGCGGAATAAATTTGAATTTCCGCGGAATTCCGTCCAAAGTCCGCGGAATCCATAGAAGGCCCGGTCTCAAAGCCCCCGACCGGATCGTTTAAAAAGTCTACATAAAGGGGGTTACGCGGAATTACAGGCAGTTTCCACGGAATGACGCCGAAAACCCGCGGAAAAAATGCAAAAGTTCGCGGAATAAATTTGAATTTCCGCGGAATTCCGTCCAAAGTCCGCGGAATCCATTGAGCGAGCCACTTTTCTGGGAGGAATTCAGGAAACTTATTCCAATTTTTATAAAAAAATACGAAACTTCTACCCTGCTATTTCGTACATATAGGATAAGAGGGGTGGACGAGATGGACTCGAGAAAGGTTCTTTCCTGTTTGAGTTATTTTAGTATTTTTTTCGCGGGATTTATTTTTCCATTGGCGGTATTTCTTGCAACGGGGGATGACGTGACGAAGAAGCATGCCAAAAAAGCTCTGCTGTCGCATTTGATCCCGTTCATCCCAGCGCCGTTGATCCTATTTGCAGTCCTCTATGAAATGCCAGATATGGAAGCTCAAGTTCCGACTTTAACCATTATTAGTATTATCATACTGGTACTTACTTCGATTGTCGTCGTCATCTGGAATATCATCAAAGGCGTTAAGGTCCTGCTGGATGAATAAACATATGATAGAAAAAAATTAAATTCTGAGGTGGAAAAAGATGAATGAGGAACGTAAGCGAATTTTAAAATTGGTGGAAGAGGGAAAACTGACAGTTGATGAAGCTTTAATGCTGCTCGAAGAATTAGAAAAAGCGCAGCAAACAATGGAGCAAAAACAGGAGCAGATTGTAAACGAACTTTCCACTGTAGTGAAATTTGAGGAAGAGAAAAAGGAAGACCCCATTTATGAAAAGTACCAATCGACAAAGGAAAAGATTTTTGAATTTGTCGAGTCCGCTTTGAAAAAAATAAAGGAACTAGATTTTGATTTAAACTTCGGCCAGTCGGTCGATATTTCCCATATATTTCATCACGGGGATGCTGACCTAAAGGATATTGATATTGATCTCGCAAACGGCTCCGTGAAAATTGCTGCTTGGGACCAGCCGGATGTCCGCGTTGAATGCCAGGCGAAGGTGTACCGTGTTGACAATCAGGACCAGGCCCGGTCAAACTTTTTAAGAGATGTGATTTTTGCCGTGGAGGACCAGAAGCTGCGCTTTATGACCCAGCAAAAGTGGATGAAGGTCGAGGCCGTTATATTTGTACCGAAAGCACAATATGAGCGCGTCCGCGTCAGAATGTTTAATGGCTCCATTTCCGGCGGCGAGATGAGCATAAACGACCTTCGAGTGAAAACAGCTAATGGAAAAATAAAGCTCGAGCATTTGACAGGAAAAAGGGCAGAATTGGAAACAGCCAACGGAAAGGTGAAACTGAAAAAGAGCCGCTTCGATGCAGTTGAAACAGAAACCATCAACGGCTCCATTAAACTAGATGGTGATTTCGAAAAGGTCGAAGCACAGTCGTTCAACGGAGGCATCACCCTTAACCTTCAAGGGGAGCGCAGCCAATTCATACAAGCGAAAACCACAACCGGCGCGGTTGATATATACATTCCGGAGGGAACCCCAGTCAATGGTGAACTCAAAACCAACCTGGGCGGCTTTAACCTCAAGCTGGTCGGCGTGCAAATTCTCGAGGAAAAAAGCGAAGTCATTCAAAAATTGCTTCGTTTCCAATCGGTCGAGCAGCCGGAAAAAATGCTGAAGATTTACGCCGATACGAAAACCGGCTCGATTTCGCTTGAAAAGTCGCATGAATAAGTAGGGGATTACCAAATGAGATGGCTAATTGGATGTTTGATTAATGCGGTTTTGTTTATGGCACTAGCGGGATACTTTCAGGAAAGTTTTTATCTAACAGGGTTTATGGCCGCATTCCAGGCGAGCATTTTATTATCCATCTTAAACGTATTAGTTCGTCCGCTGCTGATTTTATTTACCCTGCCGGTGACGGTCCTCACGATGGGCCTGTTCCTGTTTGTCATCAACGCAATTACACTGGAGCTCACAGATTACCTGATGGGCGATGCGTTCGAAATTACCGGCTTTGGCATGGCGTTTCTGTTTGCCTTATTGATGTCGCTTGTCAATCTTGTTATTCAAAAAACAATTCTGGAACCGTCTCGGACTTCCAAGAATTAAATTAGGAAAATGGTGCGCGCCTCTATGCCGGGTGCGCATCTTTTTTTGGACCTTTTAGGGAAAATGGGTGCGCTACCAAAGCACGAGGATGCTTATCTTTTTTTTGAATATAAAAAGTATGGTTCTTTTTCAAAAAATGCTAAAATAGGTGTTAATGGATTTTTTGCAAAAATCTTAACTTGAGGAGGAAACTTCTTGCCAAAAGTACGCACGAAAGATATACTGGAAAAATTTCAGCTTGAATTAGTCAGTGGTGAGGAGGGCATTAACCGTCCGATTACCACCAGCGATATCTCCCGCCCGGGAATTGAAATGGCCGGTTACTTTGAATTTTATCCTGCCGAACGGATTCAGCTTTTAGGAAAAACTGAATTATCCTTTTTCGAAGAGCTTCCTGAAACAGAACGAGTTTCCCGGATGGAACGGCTTTGCACCGACATTACGCCGGCCATCATCATCACACGGGATATGGAAGTGCCGATGGAATTAATTGAGGCTTCCGAGCGTGAATCTGTTCCTCTTTTGCGGACAAGCATGAAAACCACCCGGTTCTCAAGCCGTTTGACGAATTATTTAGAGAGCAAGCTTGCTCCGACAACGGCGGTCCACGGTGTATTGGTGGATGTTTACGGGATTGGTGTTTTAATCACAGGAAAAAGCGGTGTCGGAAAAAGCGAAACCGCCCTGGAATTAGTCAAGCGCGGCCATCGGCTCGTTGCGGACGATTGCGTTGAAATTCGTCAGGAGGACCAGGATACGCTTGTCGGGACGTCTCCGGATCTAATTGAGCATTTACTGGAAATCCGCGGCTTGGGGATTATCAATGTCATGACGCTGTTTGGCGCCGGCGCGGTCCGCAGCAATAAGCGGATTACGCTTGTGATCAATTTGGAAATCTGGGATTCCAAAAAGCAATATGACCGCCTTGGACTTGATGAAGAGAAAATGAAAATTATTGATACCGAGGTAACGAAGCTGACCGTTCCGGTGCGTCCCGGACGCAACCTTGCTGTTATTATTGAGGTGGCGGCAATGAATTTCCGTCTAAAAAGAATGGGCGTGAATGCGGCGCAGCAATTTACCGAACGCCTATCCGATGTCATCGAAGAAACGGATCACGAACAAGAAGAGCTGTAAGGGAAGTGAAGAAAAGATGGACAAATATCAAGCACTGAATCCAATTGCGTTTTCACTTGGGCCGATTCAAGTGCACTGGTACGGTGTAATTATTGGATCCGGTCTCGCGCTGGCGCTTTATCTAGCGATTAGAGAAGGAAACCGCCGGGGCCTGCCCAAAGACACATTTGCTGATTTAATGATATGGGCAATTCCGATTGCCATTATTTCGGCCCGGATTTATTATGTCATTTTTGAATGGGACTATTATGTGAATCATCCGGCAGAGATCCCGCAAATTTGGAACGGCGGCATAGCCATTCACGGGGCGCTGATTGGCTCGGTCCTGACGGCTTACATTTTTGCGCGAAAAAGAGGACTTTCTTTTTGGAAAATTGCCGACATCGCTGCACCAAGCATCATTCTTGGACAGGCCATCGGCCGCTGGGGAAACTTCATGAATCAGGAGGCCCATGGCGGAGAGGTGACCCGCTCATTTCTTGAAAATCTCCATTTACCTGATTTTATTATTAATCAAATGGAGATTGGCGGCGTCTACTATCATCCTACCTTTTTGTATGAATCGCTTTGGGATTTTGCGGGCTTCATTTTGCTAATGTTGCTCCGCCGCGTGAATTTCCGCCGCGGGGAGATGTTTCTTACCTATGTTATTTGGTACTCGGTAGGCCGCTATTTTGTGGAGGGCTTGCGGACGGACAGCCTGATGCTGGGCAGCTTGCGCATGGCCCAGGCGATTTCGATTGTCCTGATTGGCGGGGCACTGGCGATATTAATTTATCGGCGGAAAAAGAAACTGTCGAACGCTCATTATTTAGATTTGGAAAATAGTTAGTGCATTCTGCACCTGAATTTTAGAATAAGCCTTCCTATTTGGCATGAAATTGAAAAATGGACACTAGAAATGGCAGAATAACCCATCAAATATGTAGAATGTGCAATTGAAAAGGGGCTTTGGGGAATGCTGATCAACTCGTTGAAAAAGGGGATGCTGGCTGGATTATAGTCAACTTGGACCTCGCATACGGCGCGGGAGTGATGATTCAAGCGGTGAAGGAAGATGGAGTGAGCACCAAGGACATAACGCTTGCGTTTATTTTTCTAATGGCCTGCCATGCGGTGGTAGAGGACACGCTGATCTTTGTCCCTCTCGGCATCCCTGTCTTGCCGCTGTTCTTAATCCGGCTAGGCGTCGCGATTGTGTTAACATTGACTGTGGGCACTTTTTGGCGGTGTTCCGGTCTTTTAAAAAGAAAGGAAGCAACCTATGACTAATATTACAACTGTGTTATTTGACCTGGATGGAACCCTGATTGATACAAATGAATTAATCATTACGACATATTTGCATACGCTTGAAAAATATTATCCCGGCAGGTACAGCCGTGAGGATGTTCTGCCGTTTCTCGGCCCGACGCTTCATGAATCGTTCAGCACCGTCAATCCCGACCTTGTCGAGGAAATGGTTTTAGAATACCGAGCCTTTAACATTGCCAATCATGATGAGCTGGTCAGGGAATTCTCCGGCGTGTCAGAGGTGGTTCAGTCCTTAAAAGAAAAAGGTTATAAGCTCGGAGTAGTGACGACGAAGCGCCATGATGTAACCTTGAAGGGCCTGCGCTTAATGGACCTTGAACAATTTTTTCAAGTGATTGTCGCCTATGATCATGTCGAAAAAGTAAAGCCGGACCCGGAGCCGATTTTTAAAGCTTTGGAGCAATTGGGTTCGACTCCTGCCGAAACCATCATGGTCGGCGATAACTTCCATGATATTTTAGCCGGAAAAAATGCGGGCACCGCGACCGCCGGCTGCGCCTGGTCGATAAAAGGCCGCGAGTATATCGCCAAATATGAACCTGATTACATCCTGGAGCATATGAGTGACTTATTAAAAATCCTCGGAGTGTGAGAATATGAGGAAAACGGACCGCTACCCTGTTGAAGGGGCAAATTCCTTATGGCACGTCTACAAAACCGTGCCTTTTTGGAAGGTTGTCAAAAATTTCATTGTGATTCAACTCGCCCGGTATACACCATTTTTGGGCATGAAAAATTGGCTCTACCGCACCTTTCTTGGGGTAAAGGTCGGCCATCAGACGTCTTTCGCTCTGATGGTCATGCTCGATGTGATGTTTCCGGAAAAAATCAGCGTCGGCCGCAATACGGTCATCGGCTACAACACCACTATCCTTGCCCATGAGTATTTGATAAAAGAATACCGGCTTGGGACGGTTGAGATTGGCAGCGAGGTTATGATTGGCGCCAACTCTACCGTTCTTCCAGGTGTCACAATCGGCGACGGTGCCATCGTTTCTGCCGGAACCCTGGTACACAAGGATGTTCCCGCCGGGGCGTTCGTCGGAGGCAACCCGATGCGTGTCATCTATACAAAGGAAGAGTTAGCCGCACGCTGGGCTGACGATCCAATTTATAAAAAGAAGAATTAAGTGTTGCGTTTGGCCAATAGCTTAATCTATTGAATCAAAAAATGCCATAGGTCTGGTCCATTTGGACTAGACCTTTTATATTGATAAAAAGAACATTTACGTTCTTTAAAAGGAACGATATAATAATAGAGCAACCTATTAAATGCTACAGACAAAAATAAACAAATTTAGATAATTTGCTTATTTTTGTCCTGTTCAACCGAAGGGAGGATTATTTTTACATATTCATAGTCTCGTCTCGGTTCATGGTCGACCGAATAATTTCAAAAGGGATAGGTGAAGGGCGAATGAAGAAAAAGAATTTTCGCAGGATAAGTAAATTAACTGCTGCAGCTGTAATCCTAAGTACCTTGGTATCACCATCATTATCTTATAAAGTGAAGGCAGAAGGAACTGGGAATACAGCCACACTAAGAATCTTGGAAACTACTGATCTCCACTCTAATATCATGCCGTATGATTATTACCAGGATACGGGAACCAATATCAATTATGGATTGGCCAAAACCGCCAAGTTAATTCAGCAGGCCAAATCTGAAGCCGCTAACTCGATGCTTTTTGACGCGGGGGATTTGATTCAAGGGAACCCGCTTGCCGACTATGTCAATCGCATTAAACCGCTCGGGAAAGATGATACCCACCCTATTTTGAGGGCGATGAACTATTTAGAGTATGATGGAGGAATTGTTGGGAATCACGAGTTTAACTATGGTTTGGACTACTTAAACAATGTATTGGAAGAAGCCAAATTCCCAATTGTAAACGCTAACATCTATCATGATGATAAAGATGGCAACCCTGAGAATGATGTAAACTACTTTACTCCTTACAAAATTATCAATAAAACGATTAAAGATGTAAATGGCAGTGAGTACACCATTAAGGTTGGCATTATCGGCTTTGCCCCGCCGCAAATCATGCAATGGGACAAGGATAATCTAACGGGCAAAGTGATTACGAAGGATATTGTCAAGCAGGCAAATAAATTCATTCCGCAAATGAGGACAGAAGGGGCCGATGTGATTGTTGCCATTGCACACTCCGGCTGCGACATTCAGGCGGAAGGTCAGGAAGAAGCGGAAAATGCCGTTTACGATTTAACAAAAGTGCCAGGAATCGATGCCATGCTGTTTGGACATGCCCACCTAAACTTCCCTGGCGATGCATCGTTCAACAACAGGCCTGGAATCGATAATACTAATGGAAAAATTAACGGTACTCAGGCTGTTGAAGCCGGCTATTGGGGAAATAATTTAGGTGTTCTTGACTTGGCACTCGTTCAGGATGCAAACGGCAAGTGGTCAGTCGATAAGGCTAATTCCAAGTCAGTCAATCGCCCGGTTACAGCTGCAACAGGTTTAGACCAGACAATTGTTGAAGATGTGAAAGCCGACCATGAAGGAACACTTGCCTATGTGCGCGGCAAAATTGGCGCAACCACGATACCAATGCACAGCTTTTTCTCCCGCGTAATGGATGATCCGTCCGTTCAAATCGTCAACAATGCACAAATTGATTATGTGAATAAATGGATTGAAACTAAAGCTCCGGAGTTAAAAGGAATCCCAGTCATTTCTGCGGCGGCACCGTTTAAAGGCGGGCGCGGCGGCGTTGGCGATTTCACGAATATTGCCAAAGGCGAGCTTTCGATAAAGAGCGCAAATGACCTGTATTTATTCAACAATACCTTAAAAGCTGTTAAGTTAACTGGGGCACAGGTCAGAGAATGGCTGGAAATGTCAGCGGCACAATTTAAAATGATTGATCCAAATCTTGAGGGCAACCAGGAACTGCTGGATTACGATTTCCGCCCATACAATTATGACGTCATGGACGGTATTAAATACCAAATCGATGTTACAAAATCGGCTAGATACAACTGGTCAACAGGCGCTCTTGCCAACCCAGATTCCCACCGGATCATTAATTTTACGATGATAGACGGCACACCGATTGCAGATGACCAAGTATTTATCGTGGCCACCAATAACTATCGTGCCAGCGGGGGCGGCGGATTTCCGCCATTAGTCGGCGGAAAGGCCAAGGTTGTAATCGATTCGCCATATGAGAACCGCCAAATTTTAATGGATTACATCAGTGCCCAAGGAACCGTTAACCCTGTTGCGGATAATAACTGGAAAATTGCCCCGGTCGGAGGCAAAACGACTCTGG
The DNA here is from genome assembly GCA_964400595.1 of uncultured Neobacillus sp. Taxonomy (GTDB): domain Bacteria; phylum Bacillota; class Bacilli; order Bacillales; family Cytobacillaceae; genus Neobacillus. Next base: position 7,943 of record CAYNUT010000046.1, read on the forward strand.
TCTTTAACTCTTCACCTGCCGCTTTGACTTACCTTGGCCAAACGCCAAATGTAAAAGATTTGGGTGCCTCCACGACTAAAACTGGCTATGAACTCTACCAATTAGACCAAAATGTTCATGTTCAATTATTGGGAATCAATGACTTCCATGGTCAACTAGATTACAAGACTACTGTATCTGGCCGTGAAGTCGGCGGGATTGAGTATTTAGCAGCTTACTTGAAACAAAGAGAAGCAACAAATAACTCTAATACGCTCATGGTCCAAGCCGGGGACTTGGTAGGGGCAAGCCGTCCTGTCTCTGCGCTTTTACAGGATGAACCAACCATTCGTTTCATGAATGAGCTTGGCTTTGATGTTGGAACAATCGGTAACCATGAATTTGATGAAGGCGTAGCCGAAATGAAGCGTCTTATCTATGGCGGCGCACATCCAAAAACTGTTGAAAAATATGGTGAATTCGAAGGAGCGGCCTTCTCATATGTGGTTGCTAACGTGGAAGATGAAAAAACCGGCGAATTAATTTTACCGCCATATGTGGTAAAAGAAGTCAACGGCGTGAAGATTGGCTTTATCGGTGTTGTCACGACGGAGACGCCAAATATCGTTACAGCAAGCGCTGTTGCAGGAGTTAAATTTACGGATGAAACAGCAGCCATTAACAAATATTCTGCAGAGTTAAAAGGGAAAGGAATCGAAGCCATTGTGGTTCTGGCTCATGATCCTGGAACTTCCGCAGCAAACGGCTCTAATCCAACTGGTAAAGTGGTTGACATCGCTAATGCAGTCGATGATGAAGTAGACGTTATTTACGGCGCCCATGACCACAGGTATTTGAACGCAAAAGTAGATGGTAAATTATTAGTACAATCATACTCCTACGGTACTGCATTCTCTGATGTGGATTTGACCATTGACCCAATTACTCAAGATATTGTGGAGAAAAAGGCCGAGGTCGCGACAACGTTCAGAGATGCGATTACACCTGATGCAAAAATCAAAGAGGAACTTGAAAAATATCAAGCAGATATTGCTCCTATTACCGGCCAAGTGCTTGGAGAAGCGGCAGCACCGATTTCCCGCACAGCCAATGCTGCCGGGGAAACTGCTCTAGGAAACCTTATCGCAGATGGTATGAAAGCCGCAACCAAAACGGATTTTGCCTTTATGAATGCCGGCGGTATTCGTGATGATATCAAAGATGCCGGTCCAATTACTTGGGGTGAATTATTCGCGGTCCAGCCGTTCGGCAACGATATCGTCACCATGGATCTCACAGGTGAACAGGTAAGGGTTTTGCTAAATCAACAGTTCCAGGCCGACAGGAACCGGATTATGCAAATTTCCGGATTGAAGTACACTTGGACCAATAATCTGCCTATTGGCCAGAAGGTTCTAAACATTTACCTGCCAAATGGTTCAAAAATTGATCCAAAAGCTGTCTACTCGGTCACGGTTAATAACTTCATGGCTGATGGCGGAGATGGATTCTCCATCCTCAAGCAGGGAACAAATCGTGTGGTATGGATGACTGATTTAGACGCATTTGTTAATTATGTAAAATCCTTTACCGGCACGATTTCCGCCCAAATTGAAGGCAGAATTTTAATTGATACTGAGGCCCCGGCAGCTCCAACCGTTAATGAAGTCACAGACAAATCGACTGCGGTTACCGGCAAAGCAGAAGAAGGTGCAAAGGTTGAGGTAACAGTAAACGGTCTGGTTATCGGAACTG
>CAYNUT010000046.1:9695-24685 GCA_964400595.1 uncultured Neobacillus sp.
CAGCCGCCAACGCAGATGGTACATTTGCCGTTGACATTACTCCTTTAAAAGCGGGAACAGAAGTGTCCGTGACCGCAACCGACCTTGCGGGAAACAAGAGTGCAGAAACGAAAACTGCGGTAAAAGACGTAACCGCACCAAATGCTCCTGAAGCCGGCCAGATCATCGCGCCTGCGAAGACTGTAACCGGTAAAGCGGAAGCAGGCTCAACGGTTAAAGTCTTTAATGGAAAGACCCTTCTTGGCAGTGCAGTTGCTGATGAATACGGAGTATTTACGATTCCATTTAAATCTGCTCAAACATTTGGCACCGTATTAAGCTTTACTGCAACCGATGCCGCAGGAAATACAAGCGAAGTAACGAAAGTAACCCTTATAAAAAGTAATCCAAAGTTCCAGTAAAAATAACTGTTTGCAATGAAATCCCTTGAAGATTTTTTCAAGGGATTTTCTTTTTTCAAAAATTACTAGTTTTTCGTTGACTTTTGTTAGAGGGTGGAGGTAAACTACAAATAATTATCTTTAATACTCTAATATATTAGCAGACTAAAGTATATAAAAAAGGATGAGCTTGATGAGCCGCTTGTTTATGTTTGAAAAGCCCCTGGGAATGCGGGATACGCTGCCAGACCTCTATGAAAAAAAACATCATGTCCGGTCACAAATAGAGGAAACGATTAAGTTATGGGGCTATTCATTTATCGAAACTCCGACACTCGAATATTACGAAACGGTTGGCGCAGCCTCGGCGATAAATGATCAGCAGCTGTTTAAATTGCTAGACAAAGAGGGCCACACGCTGGTATTAAGGCCTGATATGACCTCCCCAATCGCCAGGGTGGCGGCTTCCAAGCTTCTGGAGGAGGATATTCCGGTCCGGCTGGCTTACACAGCCAATGTCTTCCGTGCCCAGCAGCGCGAGGGCGGCCGGCCTGCGGAATTTGAGCAAATTGGCGTCGAATGCCTGAATGACAACACGGTCTCATGTGATGGCGAAATCATTGCCCTCCTGATTGCTTCATTAATAAAGGCGGGGCTGAAGGACTTCCAAATCTCGGTTGGCCATGTCGGTTTTGCTCAGGAATTATTCATGCAAATTGTTGGTACGAACGGACGTGCAACGGCACTAAGAAAATTATTGTATGAAAAAAATTATGTCGGTTACCGGGATTTCGTGAACTCCCTGCAGTTATCCTCTATCGATAAAAAAAGGCTCATTGAGTTCCTGCAGTTAAGGGGCGGTGAAGAGGTGATCGGCCGTGCTCTCGATATCATGGAGAATGATCAGGGGAAACAGGCACTCCTGCAGATGAAGGAACTGTGGGAGGCCCTGGATGACTTTGGCGTTCAGGAATTTGTGAAATTTGATTTCACGCTTGTCAGCCATATGAGCTATTATTCCGGAATTTTATTCGAGGCTTATGCAGGCCATGTTGGCTTCCCAATCGGGAACGGCGGCCGTTACAGTTTGCTGGAAAAGTTCGGAAAAGACGCGCCTGCAACCGGTTTTGCGGTGCGGATGGATATGCTTCTTGAAGCTCTTGGCGGCGGTGGTCAGCCTGATACATCAGTCCATTGTATTTTTTTCAGCCAGGAACGGCGGAAGGAAGCCATTCAGCTGGCGGAGAAAATGTGCGGGCAGAGCAAGAAAGCCGTGCTTCAAGATATTACTGGTGTGAAGGACATTGATGCTTTTACGAAAAAATTTACCGGGACCACCTTTTTAATTGGGGGTCGGAGCGATGAATAATGTACTGACGATTGCGATGCCGAAGGGGCGGATTTTTCAAGAAGCGGCTGTATTAATGAAAAAAGCCGGTTACAATCTGCCACCGGAATTTGACGAATCGAGAAAATTGATTATTAATGTAGCCGCCGGAGCCCTCCGTTTCATTTTAGCCAAGCCGATGGACGTTGCCACCTACGTGGAGCACGGTGTCGCAGATGTCGGAATCGCCGGGAAAGACGTTTTGCTCGAGGAGGAGCGCGATGTCTATGAACTTCTTGATTTAAACATCAGTTATTGCCATCTGGCGGTTGCAGGGGTGCCTGACACCAAAATGAGCGATGTGGCACCAAGGGTTGCTACGAAATACCCGAATGTAGCGGAGGCCTATTTCCGCGAGCAGGGGGAGCAGGTGGAAATCATCAAATTAAACGGCTCCATCGAACTTGCCCCTTTAATTGGGCTGTCTGACCGGATTGTCGATATTGTGTCTACAGGACGGACTTTAAAGGAAAACGGGCTGGTGGAATATGAAAGAATCGCAGAGGTAACCTCAAGGCTGATTGTGAATCCGGTTAGCTACCGCATAAAGGACCTGCAAATAAACGAACTGGTGGGGCGTCTGCATGAAGTGGTTTCGGAAGGGGCTTTATAAAATGAAAATTGTAAGAGTGAAGGATGTCGTTTCGATAAAACGTTCGATTGAATCGGGTACCTCCGAGCAGCAGGCCGTTGTAAAAAATATTATCTCAGAGATTCGTGCCAGGAGCGATGAAGCATTAAGAGAATTTACGGAAAAATTTGACCGGGTTCGGCTGAGTGATTTTTCTATAACAAAGAAAGAAATCGAAAAGGCCTATGAGCAAGTGTCAGAGGACTTCGTTAAAATTTTGCGAGAGGCAGCCGAAAACATCCGCTCCTTCCATGAAAAGCAGCTGCGGCCATCATGGATGACGACGGAGGAAAACGGAACGATTCTTGGTCAAAAGGTGGTGCCGCTTGACTCAGTAGGTGTTTACGTACCGGGCGGAACGGCCGCTTACCCATCCTCTGTGCTGATGAATGTGATTCCCGCAAAAGTAGCAGGTGTGAAACGAATTGTGATGGTGTCGCCGCCGAATCGGGATGGCTGTATACCCGCTGCAGTTCTCGTCGCGGCTAAGGAGGCCGGTGTGGAGGAGATTTACAAGGTTGGCGGAGCGCAGGCGGTTGCCGCGCTGGCCTACGGAACGGAGTCGATTACCCCAGTTGATAAAATTACGGGGCCGGGAAATGTTTTTGTGGCATTGGCAAAGCGGGAGGTTTTCGGTGATGTTGATATCGATATGATCGCCGGTCCGAGCGAGATAGCTATTTTAGCAGATGATACGGCGCAGGCGGATGAGGTGGCGGCCGATCTGCTTTCACAAGCTGAGCACGACCCTCGGGCATGCAGCGTGTTGGTTACTCCGTCGGTTGCGCTTGCTGAGGCAGTAGCGGTGGAAGTTGAGAGGCAGCTAAGTATGCTGCCGCGCAAGGACATTGCGGAACGGTCGATTGCCGATTACGGCTCCATTTATGTGACTTCTGGTATTGCTGAGGCAGTTGATGTGGTCAACCTGCTTGCACCGGAGCATCTTGAAATTATGACCGAAAATGCGCTGGAGCTTCTTGGGGAAATTCGTCATGCAGGAGCAATTTTCATCGGACGGTACAGTACAGAGCCTGTCGGCGATTATTTTGCAGGGCCGAACCACGTCCTGCCGACAAATGGAACGGCACGGTTTTCAAGTCCGCTTAACGTCGACGATTTTCAAAAAAAATCAAGTGTGATCATTTATAGCGAAAAAGCATTGGCGGAAAACGGAGCCAAGATAGCCTCGTTTGCCCGGTTGGAGGGGCTTGAAGCTCACGCCCGCGCAGTTGAAATCAGGCTGAAAAAAAGCACACTTCTTAAAGATAAAAACTCGTTTGGAGAGCAGAGGAAATGTCCTCAATGATGGCTATTGAAGACAAAACTCGTTTGGAAAGCAGAGGAAATGTCTCCAATAATGGCAATTGAAGACAAAACTCTCTGAAAAAGCGATGGGAATGTCTCCAATAAAGGGTATTGAAGACAAAACTCTCTGAAAAAGCCCTGGAAATGTCTCCAATAAAGGGTATTGAAGACAAAACCCGCTCAAAAAGAGGAGGAAATGTCTTTAATAAGGGCTATAAAAGACAAAATCCGCACAAAAAGAGGAAGAAATGTCTTTAATAAAGGCTCTAAAAGACAAGACCCGCTCAAAAAGAGGTGAAAATGTCTTTAATAAGGGTTCTAAAAGACAAAACCCGCACAAATATCAGTAAAAATGTCTTTAATAAATAAATATTTCAAGGAGGCCGCCTACATGGAAAGAACAGCTAGTATTGAACGGAACACTAATGAAACTAAAATTCAATTATCTTTAGCTATTGATGGGGATGGCCGTTCCGAGCTTGAAACAGGTGTACCTTTCTTAAGCCATATGCTCGACTTGTTCACGAAACACGGTCAATTCAATCTGACAGTTGATGCTAAAGGTGATATCGAGGTCGACGATCATCATACAACGGAAGATATCGGGATTTGTTTAGGGCAGGCCCTGCGGGAAGCACTCGGAGACAAAAGAGGAATTAAGCGGTATGGGAATGCGTTTGTACCAATGGATGAAGCTCTTGCGCAGGTGGTGGTCGACCTAAGCAACCGCCCGCATCTCGAAATGAGGGGAGATTTCCCGTCCCAAAAAGTAGGCACCTTTGACACCGAGCTGGTTCATGAATTTCTTTGGAAGTTAGCCCTTGAGGCACGAATGAATCTCCATGTCATCGTCCATTACGGAAAGAATACCCACCACATGATAGAAGCCGTATTCAAAGCACTCGGCCGGGCGCTTGACGAAGCCACAATCATCGACCCCCGCATCAAAGGCATCCCATCAACCAAAGGGATGCTGTAGTTCTCTCGGGGAAATGTAAAATCAGTGTCCGTCTGGAGTGAACAAAAATGAGAATTTGTCCACGAATGGTGTCAGGCACCATCACGGCACTATCATACCAAACCCGAAAGGAGGGGCTGTATTGATTGGAATTGTTGATTATGGGATGGGGAACTTGTTTAGTGTGAGTAAGGCGCTGGAACGGTTGGGAGCGGATTATTTCATCACTGCAGATAGCCACAAATTGCTGGAGGCGGATGGGCTGATTCTTCCTGGAGTGGGTGCGTTTCGCGATGCAATGGAGCGGCTGCCCGTGAATGTGATTAAGGAGTTTGCCTCATTTGGAAAGCCGCTGCTTGGCATTTGTCTTGGGATGCAGCTGCTGTTTGAGCAAAGCGAGGAAAATGGCAAAACCAAGGGTTTGTCACTGCTTCCAGGAAGCGTCCGAAGATTTCCTGGACGAACCCCCGAAGGCCAGCCATACAAGGTCCCGCACATGGGTTGGAACAAGCTGAAATTTACTAAACAATCTCCGCTCCTGAAAAACCTAACCGAGGATTACGTCTATTTTGTTCATTCCTATTTTGTAGATGCAGAAAACTCCACCGTGCTGCTAGCCGAAGCGGATTACCATGAGCAGGTTGCTGCGGTGGTTGGCCGGGACAATATTCTCGGGATGCAATTTCATCCTGAAAAAAGCAGCCGGCTTGGGATGGCCCTTTTAGATAATTTTTTAAAAATGACTGAGGAAAGGAAGGCGGTCCGACGATGAGCTTTACCATTTATCCAGCAATTGATATGCGGGGCGGGAAGTGTGTCCGCCTTCTCCAAGGAAAATATGACAAGGAAACAATTTATGGTGATTCACCTTTTGATATGGCTAAGCAATTTGCTGACGCAGGGGCCGAGTGGATACATATGGTTGACCTTGACGGGGCGAGAGACGGCAAACGGGTCAATGACCAGTTTGTGATCGAGGCGGCGCAACGGCTTATGGGCATCAAAATTCAAATCGGCGGCGGGATTCGCTCGGAAGCGGATATCCTCCATTATCTTGAACAGGGCGTCGACCGCGTGATTATTGGAAGTATGGCAGTTTCGCAGCCTGAGTTTGCCATCGATATGATTAAAAAATATGGCTGCCGGATTGCTGTCGGAATTGATGCGAAAAATGGCTATGTTGCCACACACGGCTGGCTGGACACATCGGAGATAAAGGCAGTTGAGCTTGGGAAACGGTTTGCTGATGGCGGGGCGGAGAATTTTATTTTTACTGATATTGCAACAGATGGAACACTAGCAGGGCCTAATATTGCCGCTGTCCGGGAAATGGCCGAGGTAACCGGGAAAAATGTAATTGCCTCTGGTGGCGTCTGCAATGTAGCAGACTTACAAGCACTGGCCGCAGCCAATGGCATCGGCGGGGCGATTGTCGGAAAGGCCCTCTACGAAAATCGATTTACTTTGAAGGAAGCGTTGGAAGAGGTGAAACACCAATGACTCTTACAAAACGAATTATCCCTTGCCTTGACGTGAAGGACGGCCGTGTGGTGAAAGGAATCCAGTTCCTCCAGCTGCGTGATGCCGGGGACCCGGTGGAACTTGCACGTTTCTACGATGAGCAGGGAGCAGATGAACTCGTGTTTCTCGATATTTCCGCTTCCGTCGAAGGCAGAAAAACGATGGTAGAGGTCGTCAAAGCGGTTGCCTCGGAGCTTGCAATTCCCTTTACAGTCGGAGGAGGCATCAATTCGTTGGAGGATATGAAAAAAATCCTACGTGCCGGGGCTGATAAAGTATCGTTGAACACGGCGGCGGTGCTGAATCCGGAGCTCATCCGGGAAGGTGCGGACTTTTTCGGCTCACAGTGCATCGTTGTTGCGATCGATGCAAAATACGACCCCGAAAAAGGTACTTGGCGCGTTTACACACACGGCGGCCGGAAGCAGACTTCAAAAAGAGCGGTGGAGTGGGCGCGAGAAGCAGCGGAGCTTGGTGCCGGTGAAATTTTACTGACAAGCATGGACAGCGACGGGGAGAAAAATGGGTTCGACCTGGCCTTGACCAAGGCCGTTAGTGAAGCCGTTCCAATTCCGGTCATTGCATCTGGAGGTGCAGGAAACGCCGAGCATTTTGCCGAAGCATTTTTAAAAGGCAAAGCGGATGCGACCCTTGCTGCCTCTATTTTTCACTATAAAGAAACTTCTGTCCATGAAGTGAAAAGTCATTTACGGAAAAAAGGAGTGACCGTAAGATGAAGGTAAGGTTTGATGAGAAAGGTTTGGTGCCCGCCATCATCCAGGACGCTGAAACGCTGGAAGTGCTCACACTTGCCTATATGAATGAGGAATCGCTCGCGAAAACGCTGGAATCTGGCGAGACTTGGTTTTTCAGCCGTTCGCGAAAGGAGCTGTGGCACAAGGGGGCGACCAGCGGAAATACCCAGTCGGTTGTCAGCATCAAATACGATTGTGACCAGGATGCGCTGCTCGTGCTGGTGAATCCGCAAGGTCCGGCTTGCCACACCGGGGCGGTCAGCTGTTTTTCGGATGGAGTTACAGAGCGAAGCGCTAATCTGGAAGACTATCGAATATTACAAACGCTTGAAAAAGTAATCGTAAATCGGGAGAAAGAAAGGCCTGAGGGAGCCTATACGACATATCTTTTTCAAAAAGGTGTCGATAAGATTTTGAAAAAGGTAGGGGAAGAAGCGGCCGAAGTGATTATCGCCGCGAAGAACCGTGACCACAAAGAACTTAGATGGGAAGCTGCCGATTTGCTGTATCACTTGCAGGTATTGTTGGTGGAACAGGGACTTCCATTCCGTGAAGTTTTGCGGACACTAGAAGAAAGACACAAAGACCGGCCGTAAAATGCTGGTTTCTTTTTTTGCTAAGGATAGCAGGTGGGCTAGAATCGGCTGTGAATTTCTGCGGTTTCTGATTGCTTTCCAATTAATATCCGGAAAAAGCCGTAATTGATGGAAAATAGGTCGATAATGAGTTGAAATAGGTTGAAAGTGTTCCAAAATAGGTCGATAATTTTATAGAATTTCTAATGATATCCAGATAAAGTCGTAATTGATGGAAAATAAGTTGAAACGAGGCTCAAAAAGGTCGAAACGAGCCCAAAATAAGTCGTTAATTAATGCAGTTTCAGCCTCCATCCGAAATCTAATTCAATCCCTTCTCGTACAAGCTTGATATGTGGTATACTACATAAGTTATTAATGGATTGATGGAGGACTTCATGGGTAAAAACGCAAAAGCAAGAAAGCAAACAGGAATAATACTGACATTTGTTCCAACGGGGGAATATTATTTCACGAAGGGTTTAAAGGCATACCATCGACGTGATTTTGTTAAAGCAAAAAAATATCTGGAACGGGCAATGCAGCTCGAGCCGGGCGAACCGATGATTACATGCCAGTTGGCGATTGTGTCAACCGAACTTGGCGAATTTGAAAATTCCAACCGGCTCTTGCATTTCATCCTTGAAGAACTGGATCCAGAAATGGTGGAATGCCATTACTTTTTAGCAAATAATTATGCCCATTTGGGATTTTTTAAAGACGCTTATCACCATGCCAAACTGTATATCCAGCTTGACCCGGATGGTGATTTTTCTGAAGACACGGAAGAACTTCTGGAGCTGCTTTCCTTTGAGTCGGATGACCTTGCGGAGGAGCTGTACGAGCAGGATGATTTAATCATGAAGCAGGAGCAGGCCCGCGACCTTTTAGAATCCGGCTATTTTCCGAAGGCGATTGAGCTGTTAAAAGATGTAGTCAAGGAATATCCGGAATATTGGTCCGCATACAACAATCTCGCTCTCGCTTATTTCTACCTTGGGAAAGTGGAAAAGGCGGAAGACATTTTGGATGAAGTGATGGAGCGAAACCCGGGGAATCTGCATGCCCTCTGCAACCGGATGGTGTTCGCCCATTACCAGGGCCGCTATAATATTGTTACCCAGCTGCTGGAATCTTTGAAAAAAATCCAGCCGCTCCTAAGTGAGCATCAATTTAAGCTCGGCACCTCTTTCGCTTTAGTTGGAGAAAATGAGCTTGCTTACCAATGGTTGAAAAAATTATATAAAAATGGCTTTCATGGTGACGGTCCGTTTTATTACTGGCTGGCGCAATCTGCGTATTTTACAGGCCGCGAAACCTTTGCCAAAACGATTTGGAAAAAGCTGCTTGAGATTAATCCGGACAAGGAAGGCTCGGAACCATGGAATCTTGAGCGGGAACCGGCAAATGGGTTTGAAGACCATTCCGGATCCATTTTTCAAAGATTAGACAGCGACTATGTTGAAGAGCGCCTTTTTGCGCTGTTCCTAACAAGTGTTTCGAGTAAAAAGGAAGAAATTATCACATCGAAGCGGCTGTTTCAAAATCAGAAATTTACAGCAATCGAGAAGGATTACATCTCATTAATCCGTTCAGGGAAGCCTTCGATGACGGCAGACGCCCAAGAAATTGCCGAGCTGTTTTATCAATATTATCAGCCAATCGGCACTGTGGAGGCCGGCCTCTTTTTAATGTGGTTTTCTATATTTGTTGAAGCCTCCAAAGCCAACATCCTTTTGAAAAATAAACCCGCATGGGCGGGGGCGGTTGAATATGTCTGGCACCGGCTGCGCAGCGAAAAGGTTTCACAGCTGGAAATGGCCAAACGCTACGGGCTTTCGACGGCGACCATCGGGAAATATATTAAAATCGTTAACCAATTTTTACTTTGAGAATTGGCTGGCTTCGGCGTCTAAAGTGGTCGGTGGCATAGGCCAATCCGTATGAAGGCATAAGACGAGCCTTCCCGCCGGATCTTCTTATGACTATCGCCCCTGATCAAGGCGCTTCCGCTTTTCTTATGAGCAAATTCTTGGCTTTTCATACAATTGTTTTATACGATTAGGTTGGAAATACTACACCTAATCGTTTTTTTATATTTAATTTAGCTTCAGCGCCTAGTGGCCGGGGTCATAGGCCAATCGGCTCGTCTTATGCCTGTTGCCCTTGGACAAGGCGCTTCCGCTTTTAAATGAGGAGTGAAAAAAATGACTGAAGAAAAAATTTATGACGTGATTATTGCCGGGGCTGGTCCTGCGGGGATGACAGCGGCTGTTTATACATCGCGCGCCAACCTGTCGACCCTTATGATTGAGAGGGGGATGCCGGGCGGCCAGATGGCCAACACCGAGGATGTCGAAAACTATCCAGGCTTCGATAGCATTTTGGGTCCGGATTTATCGACAAAAATGTTTGAGCATGCCAAAAAATTCGGAGCCGAATATGCATACGGTGATATCAAGGAAATCATCGACCATAAAGACTACAAGGTAGTCGTTGCAGGTTCCAAGCAATATAAAGCTTACTCGGTTATCATTACAACAGGTGCTGAGTATAAAAAAATTGGCGTACCTGGTGAAAAAGAACTTGGAGGCCGCGGCGTATCGTATTGTGCAGTTTGTGATGGAGCCTTTTTCAAAGGGAAAGAGCTCTACGTTATTGGAGGCGGCGACTCAGCTGTCGAAGAGGGCGTTTATTTAACCCGCTTCGCTTCAAAAGTTACCATCGTACATCGCCGCGATCAGCTTCGTGCGCAAAAAATTCTTCAGGACCGTGCTTTTGGCAACGAAAAAATTGATTTTATTTGGAACCATACGGTGAAAACAATTAATGGCAAGGATGGCAAGGTCGGCAGCATCACGCTTGTTTCAACACAAAATGGCCAGGAGCAGGAGCTGCCAGCGGATGGGGTGTTTATTTATATCGGCATGGTGCCGCTGTCAAAACCATTTGTGTCTCTTGGGATTACGAATGAAAATGGCTATATTGAAACAAACGATAGAATGGAAACAAAGGTTCCAGGAATTTTTGCAGCCGGTGATATCCGTGAAAAAACGCTTCGTCAGATTGTCACTGCAACTGGTGACGGCAGTATTGCCGCCCAAACCGCACAGCATTACGTGGAAGAATTGAAGGAAGAAATGAAATTAAAGCAATAATCCGTTTACAAAGGTTGTAAGTGTAAAAATGTGAACAAATCTTTCACAAAAACGTAACTCTTTTTTCATTCTCCTGTAACAGTAGTGAAATAAAAATAGGGTATGATAATGGAAATTGACCCCCTTTAAAATATGTACCTTTTCCGCGCAGGTCCAGCAGCCTGCGCGAATTTTTTTGCCTAAAAGTCTTGACTGTCAGACGAAAATAATTAACAGAAATATCAAATTAGTATTCATTGTGACTGTCTCCCAAAAATAGTATAATGAAAAGAATGAATTAGCTGTTACATAGAGGTGTTTTATAATGCAGCGGGTCACCAATTGTGTGTTGATAAGAGATGAGAAAATATTGTTGCTGCAGAAGCCGCGTCGCGGGTGGTGGGTGGCTCCTGGCGGAAAGATGGAGCCGGGTGAATCGGTCCGCGATTCCTGCATCAGGGAATATCGGGAGGAAACGGGGATCTACTTGAAAAACCCGCAAATCAAAGGGATTTTTACAATGATCATGAAAGATGGCGACCAGCTTCTATCAGAGTGGATGATGTTTACGTTTGTCGCGACCGAATCAGACGGCGATGGCATCGAGGAATCGGAAGAAGGAAAAATCGAATGGCATTCACTCGACAAAATTAAAGACCTGCCCATGGCAGCCGGTGACTATCATGTTATTGATTACATGGTTCACGGCAAAGGAATCATTTACGGTACATTTACGTATACGAAGGATTTTGAACTAATCAGTTATCGCTTAGATCCAAGCTAAGTAAAAATAGGGGGAATGGAAAATGAGTACCGGTTCGACAAGTGACACTCAGATGGTAATTATTACCGGAATGTCCGGAGCTGGAAAAACAGTGGCAATTCAAAGCTTTGAAGATTTAGGCTTCTTCTGCGTCGATAATTTGCCTCCTACTCTGCTCCCGAAATTTCTCGAACTTATGAAGGAATCAGGGAATAAAATGAATAAAGTTGCCCTCGTTATGGATTTAAGGGGCAGAGAATTTTTCGACCATCTGTTTAAAGCATTGGATGAACTTGCCGAAACCTCGTGGGTCGACCCGCAGATCTTATTTTTAGATGCGGATGATGCGACATTGGTACGGAGATATAAAGAAACAAGAAGGTCCCATCCGCTGGCGCATTCCGGACTGCCGCTTGAAGGAATTACCCTTGAGCGTGAGCTGTTAGAGGACCTAAAGGGCCGCGCTCAATTAATTTACAATACTTCCCAGATGAAGCCGCGGGAATTACGTGAGAAAATATTAACGGAATTTACCGCGAATAAACAATTAATGTTTACGGTTAATGTCATGTCATTTGGCTTCAAACACGGGATTCCGATTGATGCGGATCTTGTTTTTGATGTGCGCTTTTTGCCAAATCCTCATTATATCGAGCATATGCGTCCAAAAACGGGTCTTGATGAAGAGGTCTACAGCTATGTTTTAAAATGGCATGAAACGCAAAAATTTTTGGAAAAAATAACAGACCTGCTTGGCTTCATGCTGCCGCATTATAAAAGAGAAGGAAAGGCGCAGCTTGTGATTGCCATCGGCTGTACCGGCGGGCAGCATCGTTCCGTCGCGCTTGCTGAGTATATCGGCCGATTTTTCCAAAATGATTATAAGACTTGCATTTCCCACCGTGACATTGAGAGGAGAAAGGAAAAAATAACATGAGAGAGTTAGGACAGCCTCGAATTGTCGTCATTGGTGGTGGCACAGGATTGCCGGTTCTGCTTAGGGGATTAAAGCAATATCCTGTTGATATTACGGCCATTGTGACGGTAGCAGATGATGGCGGCAGCTCCGGCCGCCTTCGTGAGGATTTGCACATCCCGCCGCCTGGGGATATCCGCAATGTGTTGGCAGCCTTGTCGGACGTCGAACCGCTTGTAGAGGAGATGTTTCAGCACCGCTTTAAGACATCCAATGAACTTTCCGGACATTCGCTGGGCAATTTGATATTGGCAGCGATGACCTCTATCACCGGCAACTTTGTTCACGCCATTCAAGAAATGAGCAAGGTGTTGAATGTCCGGGGGAAAGTACTGCCTGCTGCGAATCAAAGCGTTATTTTGCATGCGGAAATGGAAGATGGATCGATTGTCTCAGGGGAATCGAAAATTCCCTATTCCGGTAAAAAAATTAAGAAAGTCTTTTTGACACCAAAAAATATCCGGCCGCTGCCGGAATCGATTCAGGCCATTCGTCAGGCAGATTTAATCATTATTGGCCCTGGAAGCTTATATACGAGTATTTTACCGAATCTGCTTGTGCCTCGGCTAGGGGATGAGGTGTGCCGCTCCCGTGCGAAAAAGGTTTATATCTGCAACCTGATGACACAGGCCGGGGAAACACACGGTTATACAGCAAGCGATCATGTGAGAGCTATTTATGACCACTTGAGCTGTGCCTTCATTAATACAATTCTTGTTAATAATGAAGAAATTCCTCCGGATGTAAAGCTCCGTTACAATGAAGAGCTTGCCAACCCGGTGAATTATGATGTGGAACGCCTTACCGGGCTCGGTCTCGAGGTCGTTCACGCCGATATCGCCTATCAGGAAAATGGTGCTCTCAGGCATGATCCGAAAAAGGTCGCAAAAATATTATATAATTTGCTGATAGATGAAACCAAAAAGCGCTATGAAGCGTAAAGTAAGTTGTGAGTGTTTAAAAGGCTTTCTTTTACGTACGTAATACTATTTTAAAATAATTTTCCAAATAGCTTAGGGGGTGAAGGGATGTCTTTCGCTTCGGAAACAAAAAAGGAATTGACGAACTTGGAAGTGAAAGGATGCTGTATTCACGCCGAGCTGTCCGCTTTAATTCGGATGAACGGATCCCTTTCCTTTTCCAATCGGAAGTTAGTGGTTGATATTCAAACCGAAAACGCTGCAATTGCCAGGAGAATCTATACACTTTTGAAAAAAAGCTACGATGTCCAGGTTGAACTGCTGGTCCGCAAAAAAATGCGCTTGAAAAAGAACAATGTTTACATCGTCCGTCTTGCCCAGCAGGCAAGGGAAATTCTTGAAGATACTAAAATTCTCGGAGAAGGATTTACCTTTATTCACGATATTTCACCGGAGCTTGTTAAAAGGAAATGTTGTAAGCGTTCTTACCTGCGCGGCGCGTTTCTTGCCGGCGGCTCTGTCAATAATCCGGAAACGTCTTCGTATCACTTGGAAATTTTTTCGCTTTATAAAGAGCATAACGACTCTTTGTGCGAATTGATGAATACATTTGGCTTGAATAGCAAAACGCTCGAGCGGAAAAAAGGATATATCACCTATTTAAAGGAAGCTGAGAAAATAACCGAGTTTTTAAATATTGCCGGTGCGCATAATGCGCTGCTTCGCTTTGAGGATGTCCGAATTGTCCGTGACATGCGCAACTCGGTTAACCGCCTCGTAAATTGTGAAACCGCTAATCTGAATAAAACAATCGGCGCCTCGATCAGGCAGGTGGAAAATATCCGCTTTATTGATCAAACTGTCGGGCTGCAAATATTGCCTGATAAGCTGCGGGAAATTGCCGAACTCCGTTTAAATTACACGGATGTGACTTTGAAGGAACTCGGGGAAATGGTTTCCGGCGGCTCCATCAGTAAATCGGGAATCAATCACCGCCTTCGAAAAATCGATGAAATTGCGGAAAAACTGCGGGCCGGGGAATTGACGCTAAGGAAATAGAACGGTTCATACAGGGTAATTTGTTTTTAGAAAGCAGGTCTCATTAACCAGATGTATCAACCAGGAATCAGTCCCGCCCGTATTAAATTGTGCAAAAGCTTCAAGAATATAGAGACAAAACTAGAGGAGGAATTTTAATATGTTGGAGAAACAAGTGGAAGTAAAATTAAGAACGGGTCTACAGGCGCGGCCGGCGGCTCTTTTTGTCCAGGAAGCCAACCGGTTTTCCGCTGATATTTTTCTAGAGAAGGATGGTAAAAAAGTCAATGCCAAAAGCATCATGGGCTTAATGAGTCTTGCTGTTGGCTCAGGCGTTGTGATTAACATCATCGCTGACGGCGATGACGAAGAAAGCGCCATCAGCTCATTAACAAATTTTGTTGAAAAAGAACATTAATTTTGAAAAGGGTTTGGCTGCGTGCTGCGGTCAGACCCTTTTGCAGCCTTGGACCACTTCTAGTTGACATTTTTCTACTTCTGTTTGCATTTTTGGTCACGTAGAGGCGTTCTACGTGACTTTTTTCGGATTCGGTACGTATATTTGGTCACATAGACTCCTGCTCATTTACCAAAAAAAGAAAAAAGGAGCCTCAACGGTAAATGAGGGCCCGCCTCATTTACCG
>CAYNUT010000047.1:0-24495 GCA_964400595.1 uncultured Neobacillus sp.
ATTTTTAAAATATCTCTTGGATGAAGCAGTTAAAGCTGGCTGCAAGGTTTATGAAAACACAACTGCAAAAGACATCGAGGATGATGACTCTCAGCCGAAAGTTGTAACCAGGTCAGGAAATCGGGTAACGTGCAATCAAGTCATCGTTGCCTCCCATTTTCCTTTTTACGATAAGCCAGGGCTTTATTTTGCAAGAATGTATGCGGAACGATCATATGCCATTGGTATAAAAACGGACAAAGATTATCCGGGCGGCATGTATATCAGCGGCGACAATCCGACCCGTTCCATCCGTTATACACCGCTTGACGGCGAAAAATTATTGATTATCGGCGGGGAAAATCATAAAACTGGACAAGGCATTGATACGATGAAGCATTATGAGGCGCTTGAAGACTTTGCTCAAGAGGTTTTTGGTATTAAGGAATACTCCTACCGCTGGTCGGCGCAGGACATGGAAACCCTTGACAAGGTTCCTTATATTGGTCCATTAACGGCGGAGCGGGAGAATGTTTTAGTCGCTACAGGCTATAAAAAGTGGGGAATGACCACTGGAATCCTTGCGGGGCACCTGTTGTTGGATTATGTGTTGGAGCGGCAAAATCCATATAAAGAGCTTTATTCACCGTCCCGCTTCCATGCTGAGCCTGATTTAGCAAGCATCGTCACAACCAATGCCGATGTGGCCAAGCATCTCATCCGCGGGAAGCTCGAAATTGTGCAAAAGGACCCCGACGATTTGCAGAACGGGGAAGGCTCTGTCGTCATGTATAATGGCAAGCGGTCAGGCGCATACAAGGATAAAGACGGAAAACTGTATATCGTTGATACCACCTGCACCCATCTCGGCTGCGAATGTGAATGGAATCGCGCCGAAAAAACATGGGATTGCCCTTGCCACGGCTCTCGGTACTCCTATTCTGGCGATGTAATTGAAGGCCCGACGAAAAAACCGCTGGATTTACTGAAAGAAGAATAATAATAAACGCCTCCCGGAATTGGTCACGGGAGGCGTCTTTTTCTTATTTACTATTCGGGCGGTTTCGTTTTAAGGGTTCGCCCGTTGAAAATTCAACCAGCTCTTCACTGTTTCTCATTGGCTTTTTCCGACTGTTGTTGCGCTGTGCATTTGCATTCCCCAGCTTCTGTCTTCCCACACTTTCAGCTCCTTTAAAAGAAAGTCATTGATAGTATGGATGAAAATAATCGGGGCTATTCTTTTTAAATTATCGCTGCTTTTGCCCTTTCTGCGCTTCTTCAGCAATCTGTCCTTTATAAAAAATCCGCTTATGAAGCGGCTGCTTCAACTCCCGGCAAAAACGCTTCAATTCCCGTTCTTCCCTTTCCGTTACAAACGAGATGACCGTGCCGCTTGCGCCCATTCTTCCTGTTCTCCCCGACCGGTGGACATATTGCGTTATATCCTTTGGGAAGTCGATTTGAACAACATGGGTAACACCTTGAATATCGAGCCCCCGTGCCGCCACATCAGTCGCGATCAGCATTTTCATTTTACCGTCGCGGAAAGCCTTCAGTGCGGCTTGGCGCTCAAGCTTTTTCATTTCGCTGTGTAAAATACCGACGGATAGCTCTTTAAAATGTAACTTTTCCTTAAAAACACCAATTTCACCAATATCATTGATAAAGGCCAAAGATTTACCGCCCTCTAACCTTGCAATTTTTTCGAGAAGCTTGATTTTATCACGTTGTTCCGCCAAGAAATAGATATGCTCGACCTCACTTGAAGAAGCAGCCTCATTTTTGGCAACTCTTAATACTTCCGCTTCCTTGGTCATTTCCTTCGCCAATTTTTCTGCTGCAGGTTTCAGCGTTGCAGAAAACAACACGACTTGCCGGTCGTTCATCGTGGATTTCACGATATTTTGCACCGAGCCCAAATGCTCAGGAATAAGGAGCTGATCGCCCTCATCAAGCACCACCAATTTCACTTCGTGCATTTTCACTTTTTTCTGTTTAATCAATTCAAGCAGCCGTCCCGGGGTGGCAAAAATGACGTGCGGGCGTTTTTTTAATTTTTCCAGCTGCCGCTTTAAATTTGCACCGCCGATAATCGATGTTCCCCTGATGCCACTCCCTTCCGACCATTTCTGGAATTCTTGAAAAATTTGCATCACAAGTTCCTGTGATGAGCCGAGTACCACTGCTTGCAAGGCTGGCTGATTCGAATCGATTTTATTTAGCAGCGGCAATAAATAGGCAAGCGTTTTGCCCGTCCCTGTCGGTGATTCTGCAATGAGATCTTTTCCTTCGAGGATGGCGGGAATAGCTTGATCCTGAATGGCCGTAGCTGCCTGGAATCCCGATTTTTCCCAGGCTTCCTGCAAAAATGGCTTTAATTTGTTTAACATAGCTAGCTCCTTTAATCAAATAGTTTGTAAAAATGATACTATCCTAATTAACCCTGAGTGTCTAGCTTAGAGAAAGAATGATCCAGACTGAATGATAAACAAGGATAATAAAATAAAGAACACACGCGGACACCAGAAGAGTTTTAATCCTCCCATTTAAAGGCCGATAGTAAAAGATACCCAGCAGCAGCAGCGGCAGGAGAATCTTCACTAAATAAAAAAACGGCCAACCTTTCTCAATAACGAACTGCATGAGTGGATTTCCCTCTTCAACGAAACCTGAGACAATGCCAAAATGGGTCAAGACCGCATCAAGCATACCTGCCAGCAGCAGGAAAAAACAAAGTCTCATAACGATCTCCTTCTTACCGTATTAGTATATGTTTTCCATACCTATATAATAATACAAAATAACGAACAAATCAGTTCTTAATATAGTTATTTTTATACAAAAAAACTGCCTCCTCTGGCAGTTTTCAATTCATTTATTCCATTTCGTCCATTTTTACAGTCATCAAGCAGAAATGGATCGGTTCGAGCCGGTGGCAATAACATTCATTCCAATTGACTGCAAGGTGGCAATTAGCAGCACACCACGATGCGGCAAATGAATCTCAAAAATAGTACCAGCCGGTGTAATATTTCACGGCAGGGATACTCACCCTTCATAACACTTTCACGGACATCCAATATCATTCTTTTTCCATCCTCTTGCCTCCTTTATAAAAAGAAAATTCTTTTGGATAAGGTATTGATTTTAATCAAAAAATTGGAAAAAATAATATTATAGGGAAATTATTGACATGGGTACTTTCTGCAAGATTTTATCTTCATTTTGGAGTAAACTATTTATGAAAGGTTTGTGAACGTTATTGTAGAGTTGGTAAATTTGAGGGGAAATGATGATAGAATGACCAATGGGAAGTTAACAATATATCGGAGTTGATAATGATGTTTAAAAAAATCTCCATTATCTCTAGCATATTATTTTTTCTATTAGGAACTACTGTCTTTGCGCATTCACATCTAGAAAGCTCTTCTCCGAAAAATGGTGAAGTGTTGACGCAACAGCTTAAAGATATCACGCTTACTTTTGAGACCACTCTTGAAAAAACAAGCACGTTTACATTACAGGATACCACCGGCGCAGCCATTCCCCTTGCCGGCGTTTCTGTTGAAGGAAATAAGTTAGTTGGCACGTTAGGAAATGACCTGACCAGCGGCAATTATAAAATTCATTGGAAGATTATCGGAATTGACGGCCATCCATTAGAAGGGGACATTCCATTCTCTGTCCAGCTGCCTGAAAGTCAAGCTGCTGAAAATACTGCAGACAGCACAACAGCGGCTAATGACGATACGACAAAGGATACTTCCAAAGATGAAGCAACAGTGAAAACTGATAAAGCGCATGCAACTGAGAAAACTGATCAGGCCACAGAGGTCCCGGCGAAAACTCAAGCTAATGAGTCATCTCTGAAAAATTATGTTGTTCCGGTTTCTGTTGCTCTCGTGATTTTCTTGGGTCTTGCAAGCTATTGGCTAATTTTTCGGAGGAAGAATGGCTAAATGTTGATCCTTAGTGTTTTAAGCGAAGCAATACTTTATTTATGTTTTTCCCTTTTACTAGGTACTTTTATTTTGTACCTTGTTCCTGCCGGGGCACGTCCTGAAATAAAGGTCCCAAAGGGTATTTTATTGGCAGCAGCGCTTGGAATAGCGCTTCTTTCTTTTATTCCGGTGTTAAAAATCATCCTTTATCTATATAAAGATATTGGTTTAAGCTACACTATTCAGTCCGTTCTGACCAATTTTGAGGTAGGCAAATCGTGGATTAGTATCGGAGTGATTTCCCTCATCCTGTTCATTTATTTAATCCCGATAAAACTGGAGAGAAAACCGCTTTTCTCTGTTACCGGATTAATTTTTATGATGGCATTAATTGCGGCGATTGGCTGGTCGAGTCACGCGGCTTCCTTATCAAGATGGCCCGGATTTTTTACGCACACGGCTCATTTTTTAGCAATAAGTACTTGGATGGGCATTTTAATGGTTATAAGCTGGTTTTCCCGGAATCATGAGAATTGGCTGCGGTTTTTGAGGTGGTTCACTCCACTTGCTGTTTTTTGCCTGGTTACCACTATTTTGACCGGAATCATTTTGATGACGTTTGTGATGGATTTAAAGGATTATGTCAATATGTGGCCGTTATCTTACGGGCAGGCACTACTTATGAAACATTTGGCGATTGTGCCGTTATTGGCATTTGCTTTTATCAACGGGGTTTTAGTGCGAAAAAAACTTGCCGGAGGCGCTGGCGCTTCCTTCAATCCACTTCCGTGGGTAAGGCTCGAAAGCACTGTCGTCTTATTGATTTTTTCAATTACCGGAGCATTGGGCCAGGAATCTCCGCCGCATAATATTGGTGTTACGATTAAAGAAGCAGGCGTTTCCAAGCTATTTAGCATATTCCATGCTGGGGCGGTTGAGCTGCCGCTTCATTTTGCACCCGGAATAGCCTCGATTAGCTTATTTGTGGTGGCATTTATCTTTATTACTTTCCTAATTTTAACGTTTGTAAAAAAAGCGCCGAAAATCATGGTTTTACTGATGAGCATCCTCTTCATTGCTGCGGGATACATAGCCTTTATGCTGAGCATTTAAAAAGTTATGTCCTCAAGACTTGGTCTTGAGGACATTTTTATTGTTATTTTGGGGAGGTTTGTCTTCAATAGCCCTTTTTGGAGACATTCCCTCGCCTTTTTTCGAGGCGTTTTGTCTCCAATAGCCTTTATTAAAGACTTTTCCTCTCCTTTTTCTGGGCGTTTTGTCTTCAATTGCCTTTATTGAAGACATTTCCTCTCCTTTTTCATAGTATTTTGTCTCCAATTGCCCTTTTTAAAGACATTCCCTCTCCTTTTTCATAGTATTTTGTCTCCTATAGCCCTTATTAAAGACATTTCCTCTCCTTTTTCGAACCGTTTTGTCTTCAATAGCCTTTATTAAAGACATTTCCTCTCCTTTTTCATAACGTTTTGTCCCCAATAGCCCTTATTAGCGGCATTTCGACAGGTGTTCTAGCACGTTTTGTTTCCAATACCCATTGCACTAGTGAAACGCCCTCCAAAAGCCGCAAGTCAGGTTCAGGATGTCCCTTAGATCTGCAAACGATATCGTGAAGGTTTGAAAACCTGCAGCAAATGGGGCTATTTCATAAGGATGGAAATAGATATTCAAACCAGCCTCACTAATAAAAAAAGGCTGGTCGGACTGAATCTCATGGTACTTTTCCGGAAAAAGGTCCGAGCAGTTTTCATTGCTTTTAATTTGGTCTTTGATAATCTCACTTAGCACTTTTACATATGGGCTTCCTTGTTTAAACAAATCCTTCAGCTGATACAGCTCACCCGTTTTGAGATTGATATGGGCATACTTTCGAACCGGCATCCCGTGGGCCCCACAAAACGGATAATCATAACCTTCTATTTCAATCACCAGTAAATTTTTCTTAAAAAAAGGAACCGCAAAATCCCCCATATAGTTTGAATCCAGCTGCTTGCCTTCGGGAACTGGCTTCATTCCCGATAACTCCTTCAACTGCCTATTAACGCCCGCCATATCCCCCTCCTCCGACATCTGCGGATAATAAACTAAATAGTCCTTGTTGGGACGGTATTTATGCTCCATAACGGCATATTCGCTGTCGACCGAAATCAATCTATTTTGCTGCCAAACCATTTCACCGTTATTTTTAAAATAAAGGAGACGGTTATCAATTTCCCCCTTAATAAGTGTCTTCTCAAAGCTCAGCGTTCCGCTGCCGCTGACGAGTGGAAGATGCTCCACCCGCTTGCCGCTCTTATTAATGAAAAAAGTATGCTTGTCATTCGATACTAAGGCGAGACCCTCATGAAACATTCCGACATCATGAAAAATAAAACCCGTCAAAATATGACCATCGGAATCAGCTAAGCCGTATATGGAACGGATACACGGTGAGGTTGGGTCCAAATCTTTCCCGATGGCAAACCGGTTTTCCCCAAGATAGAGGAGATTAGTATAGTTGGGTTTCAAAACAAATTGTCCTTTTAGGTTAATTATTCCAAAGGAGTTTTCATGCTTCTCAGCCATATTGACAATTGCTAAGCCATTAATAAATTCCTGTGCAGCGGAAAACTTTGGCTCGATCACGATATTTCCCTGTTCGTCGATATAGCCAAATTTTCCGCCCTTATTTTTTTGAAAAACAAGCAGACCCTCGCCGTAATGAGCAGCAAAGGCATAAGGGTATTTTTTCAATACTTTCCCTGTCAAATCGATAAGACAGTAGCTGCCATCCTTCATTTGGACAACTGCTTTCCCAGCCGAAAAATCACTTGCCACCTCAAACGATAACGGAATAACTTCCTTTCCATATTTATTTAAATAACCATAAGCATCCTCGCCTACTGAATCAGTTCCAGCAATTAGGGCACGCCCTTCCTTATAATCCCCGATATAGGAGTACGTCCTCCCGGTGATTTCACGTCCGCTTTCATCAATCACCTTAAATCCATGCCGGTCAATGACTGTGGCCCTCCCCTCAGAAAAAGGATTGATACTATCGTATTTTGGTTTCACAATGAAATATCCCTTTGCATCAATTACACCCGATTTATCCAGCAGCTGCACAATCGCCAAACCATTATCCTGAAAATCACCAGCATGATCATAAATTGGGTGGAGAACCCATTTCCCTTTCGCATCAATATAGCCCCACTTGTCCCCGCCAATTTCTTTTTGAACTGCTGGAAAAAGATAAACCGTCCTCATCTCCATACCAAACATCATAGCCCACCCATTTTACTTTTCTATATGTATATGACTTAAGAAAGCTATTTGTTATAGACCAAACTAGTGCAGGTTGAGCGCCATCAGCTTAAGCCGATGGCAGAAGGATTTTTTTTGCAAAAAAAAGAGACAAACTCGGACAGGTGTCTCGTTTTGTCTCTTTTTGAACATCTTTGTAGATTACATGTTTTACAGTATTAAAATGGTTCTTTTATTTTATATTTGCGGAGAATGGTTTCAATCTTCATGCCCTTGGTGAGATCGCCTTTTGCTTTAACCTTCCCGGTTAATAAAGCCATCGTGCCGCTTTGTTTACATAAAACGAATTTTTTAAAATTATCATAGGAAAGGGACATCGTTACATCAGGTTCTACTTCTACTCCCTCTTTAATCATTAGTTTTCCGTCATGAAAAGTGTGCTGGTAGACTCCTTCATCTTCGCCATGGACCTCATATTGAACAATTCCTTCAAAGCCTTTAATTGGTTCCGGGTTTTCATTGAAGATGACTTCAATTCTGTCCATCAATTCCGCTAATGAATACTCATCAATCTTTTTTGCCATGCACTTAACCTCCCAAATATGTATCCTATAATCCTATGATACTAATACGTATCCGTATCAAACAATAAATACTTTTCGAGCAATTTCGACTTTCGCCTTCTTAATTGGCTAAATGGACGAAGGCTCCGATTACAATGCGGTTAAGCAGACGTGCCAGGTCATCGTAAGGAAGATCCTCCACTCCTTTTTCTTTGTAATTTTGAATAACTACTTCATTAATCGCTCCAACCATCGCCTGCGATACAATACGCATTTCCTGCTCAGAAACCGTCTCAGGCAGCAGGCCCTGCACGATTTGAAACATCAGCTGGGCAAAGCGCAGGTGTGCTTCATTTCTGACCATTTCCACCTCCTGCGAAACACCAACCGATTCTACTAACAGAAGGTTAGCTATTTTAATATCAGTAAAACAAATCTCTATATACCGGCTGATTCCCGCATAAGCCTTGTAGGCTGGACGTTTTTCCAAATCACTCTGACATTTTACTTCATCGATCAATTCTGCAGACAATACGGAAAATAGCTGTGCCATTAAATCCACTTTACCGGCAAAATGCTGATAAAAAGTGGTCTTCGAAACTCTTGCCATTTCCACAATGTCCAAAACAGAGGTATTTTTAAATCCATTATCCGTAAATAACAACAGGGCAGAATATAAGATTTTTTCCCTTGCATCTTTCGGCATTTCCTTTACAAATAACATGCTGATCCATCCAATCCTTAGTACGAAATCGTATCATTGAATAAATTTTAAAAGATATTACTTGGTTTCACAAGGTCTTTTTATGCAAAAAAATAACAGCCCGCTGTGAACTGACCCAATAATGTTAGATCCAATCTAGCATTTTCGGGTCAGTTCATAAGTGGCTGCTATTTTTTCATTCTTTGTGACCAATGGTTTTGATATCAGGAATCAATTGTTTCCATTCATCATAGGTAATAACCGTGTTCCAGTGGCCGGTCATTTTGGCAATACCGATAATTAAGAAGAAGAGAACAAAGAACCCGACCGGAACGAACCATTTATTAACCTTTTTCTTAGCAACAGTCATGTTCAACGTATCCTTAATCGGGCATGCTTCCACACAGGACATACATGCAGAACAATTTAGCGAAGTAACGGTTTCAACCTTATGCACTTGCAGCCGTTGAGGACATACCTTAGTACACATTTCACAGTTCGTACATGTCTCTTCATTTCGCTCAATTTTTGTAATACGGAAAATGGAGCCGAGGCCGATCAATGCTCCGTACGGACAAAGGAACCGGCACCAGAAGTTTCTGAAAAATAAAGACAGAATAAAAATAACAATGATGAACTTTAAGGTAAAGCCGCCAATGTTTATGAATAACAGCAGCATTTTAACATCGGAGACTTTATTGTAATCACTAGCAATAAAGTTTTTGGCATCAAAGATATTCATCTGTATAACCATACCGATAAAGACTAGCATTAAAACATACTTGAGCGGTGTTAATAACCAAACGAGCCATTGCGGCATATCAAAATTCTTTTTAAAAATCTTTCTCCCGAGCCAAGCAACTAATTCATTTGCCGTGCCAACAGGACAGATCCACGCGCATAATGATTTTCGGAAAATCAATCCGGCACCAACGAAGAATGACAGCAAGACGAGGCCGGCAGGGTGAATCACGTCAAAATCGCCGCTTGTCAGCCAAACTTTAAGGGCGACGAGGGCACTGATTGGTAAAAAGCCTTCTACAGCAGAGGGCCGTTCAACAAAAGGTGTTTGCCCGTTTGGTACGAAATGAAGATAAAATTGATAAAATTGCAGTCCAATATATAGTAAAAAAACGAGAAACAGGGCCTGAACGGTGTATCTCGTAATTTGAACGGGCTTGCGCTTCAGCTGTTTCATATACGACGCTTTTGATTTCATAACGATTCCTCCATTCCTACTATCTTTACTATAAGGAACAGCGAATAACAGGGTGTGTGATATAAATCATCGAATCCATTTATTTCAAAAAGCTGTCACATTACCATCTTAAATCTGTCAAAAATATTTTTATTATTGATACATTAATAATGAAAACGGTTTACGCGGAATTTTGTAAGAAACAGGTCTTGCAAAACTATTTAAAAATAATATAATTTCTCTATATATTTTTAGAAAAGTCAAAATGAAAATCAATGAGGAGAAAAGCAGCTTGTTATTCTTTGACCCGGAGAGCCGGTGTCAGGACGCAAGTGAAAATCATCTCCGAGATGCAGGGCTGAAATTTGACTGTCATTTGTACAATACTTTGGTCCCGAACATCATAGTAAGCCATTGCCGGACCTCCTTTTGTTAAAATAGGGCACGTATGATGGTACGTGATTCGAGAACAGCAAGTGTTTTTATATTTGCGGAAGAAGGGTGGTAACGCGGCATGCTCGTCCCTATCCAGTGGGACGGGCTTTTTAATTTGGGAAAAAAGGAGAGAAAATTGATGAAAAAGAAGGACATTCTTTTTGTAGGGCTGATGTTATTTTCAATGTTTTTTGGAGCAGGCAACTTAATTTTCCCTCCATTTTTAGGGATGAGTGCGGGCACTTCCTTTTGGCCGGCCATTATCGGATTTATTATGACTGCTGTCGGACTGCCGCTCTTAGTGTTAACCGCTATTTCCCTCGTAAAGGACGGTGTAAACACACTCGGAAGCAGGGTTCACCCATGGTTCGGCACCATTTTTACAATTGTCGTTTATCTGTCAATCGGTCCTTTCTTCGGTATCCCAAGGAATGCCAATGTTGCTTTTGAAATGGGCCTCAAGCCGTTTTTAGGCAAAGTTCCCGTAAGCCAGTCCATGCTCTTACTCGGCTTTACCGTTGTTTTCTTCCTGCTTGTTTACTTATTAAGCTTGAATCCATCAAAGGTAGTCAATTTGATGGGCAGCTTGATTACCCCGGTGCTGTTATTATCAATTGTGTCTCTCTGTGTGACAGGATTTGTGAAGCTTGATCTGCCATTAAAGGCGCCAGCTGAATCCTATCAAACGGCTTCATTATTTAAGGGCTTTATCGAAGGCTATTCGACAATGGATGCCTTAGGCGCCCTCGCTTTCGGCATTGTTATTATTACAACCCTTATGCAAAAAGGGGTTACTGAGAAAAGACTATTAACAGCCTATACCATTAAAACCGGTTTAGTTGCCGGCACAGCACTGGCACTTGTTTATATGGCTATCGGCTTTTTAGGAGCAAGAATGGCTTCCTATGGTACTTTTGATAACGGTACAGCACTATTATCATCCGCTGCAACCATTCTTTTAGGTAATGGCGGCAAGGTTCTTCTCGGAGTAATCTTTACACTCGCATGCTTTTCGGCCTGTGTCGGCTTAACGATCTCCTGCGGCCAGTATTTTTCAAAAATAGCTCCAAAAATGAGCTATCGCATGGTTGTCACACTTGTTACAGCTGCCAGCTTCTTAATTGCCAATCTCGGCTTAAATCAAATCATTACCATCTCTGTACCATTCCTGGTGATGTCATATCCATTGACCATTGTGCTTGTGACTCTCTCCTTTTTCCACCGTTTCTTCGGCGGTTCACAAAAGGTATATGCCTGCGCGATGCTGTTAACCGGCTTAGTCAGCCTGTATGATGGTTTAAAAATGTTCGGCCTAAAATGGAGTGTGCTGGAATCAGTAATGAGCAATCTGCCGTTTGCATCAGTCGGCTTCGGCTGGGTTGTTCCCGCAATTGCCGGCGGACTAGCAGGGTTATTACTTGAAAAATGGGTACGCCCTTCCGAAAACAGTGACGAATTGCCATTAAAAAAAGCTTCTTAATAAAAAAGGCCAGGGGGGAAAACTCTCCCTGGTCATTTTTCTGAAGTAAAGAAAATTTTATTCTGTTTTCTCGCTTCTTCGGTTATACGAAGAACGATTCTGCTCCATTTTTTCAATTCCTCGTATTCTTCCTGATTATTCGTTTCCATAATTCTTGCGATATTTCGGCATTCATACACCATGTTCTGCACTTCAAGTACGACACCCAAGGTTTGAGTTTCTTTTGTATGGCTGTCGATGAAGGCAATGGTGGAAATTGGCGCTGCATCTTCAAGGACGAAGGTTCCCTTCTCCCCGTGTATTTCACATGGTACTGCGGAGTGGGATACCTTTGAACAGAGGATGGTGCAGACAAAATCCTCGTACTCCATGATGAGTGTTCCGCTTCCATCGACCCCGCTTCTTAATATAAATGGATGGTAATTGATCTTTTTCGGCTCACCAAACAGTCCAACCGCTAAATAAACAGGGTAGACCCCCAGATCCACCAAGGCCCCGCCTGAATATTGAGCAGAGAAGATATTCGGCTCCTCCCCTTTTAAAAATAAATCATATCGTGAAGAATATTGTATATACGGCAGCATTGTACTTCTTAGTTTGCCCGCAAGATGGAGCTTTTCTTTTAATATATGAAAATTTGGCGTATGGATATTGCGGATGGCTTCAAATAAATAAACGCCATTCTCTTCGGCCGTCAGATAGGCCTGCTCCCATTCACCCGTATTCGAGAATATCGGCTTTTCGCAAATCACGTGTTTTTTATTTTTTAAAAAGGTAATCGCTTGTTCAAAATGAACGGAATTCGGCGAAGCAATGTAAACTACCTCGATTTCCGGGCTTTTCGCCATTTCCTCGATGTCTGTAAACACTCGAGGAGCATGATATGTTTCAGCTATTTTTCTCGCCTTATCCAATTTGCGGGAGTAAACTCCAACTAACTGAAACTGCCCGCTCAGTGCCGCTGCCTTAATAAAACTTTCTGTAATCCAGCTGGTTCCAACTGTTGCCAATTTAAACATCTGAATTCCCCTTTCTATTACATCCCATTGTAGCTTTATCTCGTCGAATATACTAACTTGAGCATTGATACTTGCAATATTTTCCAATCTTTTTCCGATAAAAGTCTTAATTATCGAAAAATCGGTCGTTAATTCCTCATAATAGGTCGTTATTCACCCGAAATCGGTCGTTATTCACCCAAAACAGGTCGTTATTCATCCAAAACAGGTCGTCATTCCCCGAAAACAGGTCGTTATTCACCCAAATTAGGTCGTTATTCACCCAAAACAGGTCCTTAATGCCTCCCCCTCTCCCCCAGCCACGTCTTTTTTTCAAAAAAATCCCCACCAGGGATGTTTTTCCGCTGAATTGTTGGATACAATGGAAAAATATCTGTTATTATGTTATTTTTTTAAATAGTAGATAAGACGAAAGAGGTTGAAAAGGGTGGACAACAATCACAATTCAAATTTTATAAAAGATATTATGATTAAAGATTTGGAATCGGGCAAGCGCAATAAGATTGTGACGCGGTTCCCGCCGGAGCCGAACGGCTACCTGCATATCGGACATGCGAAGTCAATTATCATCAACTTTGGTCTTGCAGATGAATTCGATGGAAAGACCAATCTGCGGTTTGACGATACAAACCCATTAAAGGAAGACATTGAATTCGTTAACTCCATTAAAGAAGATGTGAAATGGCTTGGGTTCGAATGGGATGATTTATTTTTCGCATCTGATTACTTTGAAGTAATGTACAACCGGGCGGTTCTTCTCATTAAAAAGGGACTCGCTTATGTCGATGACTTAAGCGCCGATGAAATCCGCGAATACCGCGGCACACTGACTGAGCCTGGCAAGGAGAGTCCGTACAGAAACCGTTCCATTGAGGATAACTTAAACCTATTCGAACAAATGCGGGCAGGTGAGTTTGGCAACGGTGAAAAAGTCCTGCGCGCGAAAATCGATATGGCATCGCCAAATATTAATTTGCGTGACCCGGTTATTTATCGTATTGCCCATGCCACACACCATAATACAGGGGACAAATGGTGCATTTATCCGATGTATGCCTTTGCCCACCCGCTTGAAGATGCGATTGAAGGCGTCACACATTCCATCTGTACGGTGGAATTCGAGGATCAGCGTCCGCTTTATAATTGGTTTGTTGAGAACTGTGATATGGACAGCACACCACAGCAAATTGAATTCGGCCGCCTCAACATTACCAATACGGTCATGAGTAAGAGGAAGCTTAAGCAGCTTGTTGAGGAAGGGTTTGTGGACGGATGGGATGATCCAAGGATGCCGACGATTTCCGGCATGCGCAGGAGAGGATTTACCCCTGAATCGATTCGGACTTTTGTGCGTGAAACCGGAGTATCAAAAGGCTCAGGAGCTGTCGATTCCCAAATGCTCGAACACTTTGTCCGGGAAGACCTCAAACTTAAGGCCCCGAGAACAATGGGGATTATCAATCCGTTAAAAGTCGTCATAACCAATTATCCGGAAGGGCAGATTGAACTGCTTGATGCCGAAATCAATCCAGAAAACGAGGAAATGGGCATGCGGAAAATTCCTTTCTCCCGTGAAATTTACATTGAACAGGACGATTTCATGGAAGAGCCGCCGAAAAAATATTTTCGTCTCTTCCCAGGCAATGAAGTCCGCCTCAAGCACGGGTACTTCATTAAATGCGAGGAAGTCGTCAAGGATGCCGACGGCAATGTCGTCGAGCTTCGCTGCACCTACGATCCGGAAACAAAGAGCGGCACCGGCTTTACAGGCAGAAAAGTAAAAGGAACCATTCACTGGGTGGAAGCAACCCATGCAGTACCGGCTGAATTCCGCCTGTATGAACCGCTGATTCTCGACGAGGCCGATGATCAAACCGATGACGGAAAAACATTCCTCGATAAGGTCAATGCAAAATCCCTTGAAGTATCCCAGGGCTTTGTCGAACCAAACATAAAAGAAAGCCAGCCGCATGATAAATTCCAATTCTTCCGGCACGGTTACTTCAACGTTGACCCGAAAGAAACCACAGTAGAAAAATTGGTTTTTAACCGCATTGTTTCGTTAAAGAGTTCATTTAAAATCTAAAACAAAAACCAGGCGTAAAAGCACGCCTGGTTTTTGTTTTAGATTGTAGACAAGACATGTATTATCATGTCTTGTTAATGGGTGTCTCTAAAATAATTTTTGTCCCTTTACCTAGGGAGGCATTTATCGTTAGTTCTCCACCGACTGAGCGGGCGCGTTCGTCCATACTGAAGAGGCCGACACCCGGGGGCTGAGTCCTCAAATTAAACCCAATACCCTTGTCTTCAATCATCACCCGGATTACATCCTCCATTTCCCTAACCGTCACACACGCTTCCTTTACCTCTGCGTATTTCCGGATATTTGTCAGAGCCTCCTGGATAATCCGGTAAATCGTCAGTTCAATACTGATATCCAAACGGCGATTTAAGACACAATCGAAATAAACATCGATATGATAATTCTCCGAGTATCTTGTAAGATAAGAACGGATAGCAGGTACCAGCCCGAGATCATCCAAAACAGATGGCCGGAGCTCCCAGGAGATTTCTCGAATTTCCTCAATTAGTTCGGCCGCTTCCTTTTGCATCTGCTGCAATAATGGATGATCCATCTCGGCAAGCAGACGATTGATCGTAATCAAGTGGCTGTAAAGATTTTGCCCGATTCCATCATGGAGATTCCGGGACAAGCGCTTACGCTCCTCCTCCTGCACATCAATGATGTTTGTCATCATTTTCTGCAGTTCCTGCTCGGCCCGCTTCCGTCCTGTTATTTCATAGCGAATCGCTAAGTATTGATAAGGCATCTTTTTATCATTTAAAAAAGGGACAATCGTCGTGTCCATCCAATAAAAGGTCCCGTCCTTCGCTCTATTGCGAATCTCACCTTTCCAAACATCCCCAGCGCCAATCGTCTGCCACATCTCTTTGAAAAATTGTTTGGAATGGTAGCCAGAATTAACGATGCGGTGATCCTGCCCGAGCAATTCCTCACGGGAATATTTGGAGATACGGCAAAATTGTTCGTTCACGTATGTAATTGTGCCCCGAGAGTCGGTGATGGCTACAATCGAAGAAGCATCCAGGGCAAACTTATAATCCATCAGTTCATTTTTCGTCTGCTGAAAATCCCCGTCCATATCTATCCCCCGTATCAAAAGATATGTTTCTTTAATAACTGTTCCAAGGTATGAGCCGATTCCATCACCTGCTCCTGGGCATGCTCAGAGAAAGAGTGCCTCTCCCTTTTACCAACAAGCAATACCCCCTTTGGAACAGCATTAAAAAATAAGGGGACCGAATAAGTGGACACCAATTTTTCTGCGAGCATAATGGGATAATCCGTTACTTTTCCTATAATATTATTTGGAAAATCAGTCGTATTCATTGGGGTGCCAGTTGAGATAATTTTGCCGGCGATTCCTTTTCCGAAACGGACCGATATTCTTTTATATTTATCATTTAAATTTCCCGATGCATAATGCCAGCTGACATCAGGACCGACTTTGTTTTGAATTGCAAGACCGACAAAATCGCAGCCTACAGCAGACCTAAGCTGGTCGCACACTTCAATGACTTCCGGCAGCTCTCTTAATTTTGTCATCCTGAATAATTCTCCTTATATACCATAGCCTAATAACCCCTTTTTCACTGCATACTCCACCAGCTCCGGCCGGGATTTCATTTGCAGTTTTTCCATGAGGTTTCCTTTATGTGTTTCTACCGTTTTCACACTGATAACAAGCTTCACAGCTATTTCCTTGTTGGAATATCCTTTGGCAATCAGGGTTAATACCTCTTTTTCCCGTTCGGATAAAAGATTGTACGTGTCGTTTTCGTCATGCTTTACTCCGGCCAAGTATTCTTCCATTAACCGTTTCTGTGCGGATGGATGGAGGTAGGCGTCCCCTTTCGCAACGGATTCAATGGCTGACATCAATTCATCATGCGGCGCACTTTTTAAAATACAGCCTGATGCCCCTCCCTGGATAGAGCGAAAAAGATATTCCTCATCATCATGCATGGTTAAAATTAAAATATTCACATCAGGCATCAATTTTTTTAATTCTGTCGTCGCGGACAGTCCATCTTTCCCATGGGGCATGCTTAAATCCATAACAACAACATGGGGTTTCAGCTTTATAGCCTTTTTTATTCCTTCATTACCTTCAGAGGCTTCTCCGACAACTTCCATTTCCGGGTTCGTATTCAAAAGCATCTTTAAACCGCTCCGAACGACCGCATGGTCATCAACCAATAGGATTTTTATCAAAATAAATTCTCCTTTATCCCTTATAGTGGAAGTGAAATTTCTATGGATGTTCCTTCTCCTATTTTAGAGGATATTCGGCACTGCCCGCCAGTCAAAAGCATTCTTTCCTTCATGGCAGCCAGTCCTGAAAAATGATGGCTGTGTTCGTGCTCTTCCGGCTGAAATCCCTTGCCGAGATCTTGAATGGTTATGTTTAATTCAGTCTCACTCCAGAAAAAATTAATTTTAACATTGGAGGTATCGGCATATTTTGCAATATTCGCCAAGGCTTCCTGACAGACCCGGAACACGGCAATGCTGTTCTCTTCCGGTATCGCTTTTTCCACACCTGTCGATTCCAAGTCAACAATTATTCCAAATGTTGAAGTATATAATTTACCATAGCTTTTCATCGCTGAAAGTAAACCAAAAGTTGTAAGAGTGGGAGGATGCAATTCAACAGAAAGCAGCCTGATTTCTTGGATTGTTTTCTCAATCAAGAGTGACATTTCACGCAATTGATTTTTCTGGTATGGCTCGTTTACCCCCGATTCAATAAACTGCAGGCCCGTTAAAATACTATACAGATTTTGCCCGACACCTTCATGAAGCTCATGGGAAATCCGTTTAATTTCTTCTTCCTGGGAACGGATTATATAAGAAGTAATTTGTTTTTGCGACTGTGTCCCCTCCAATTTACATCCACCTTCCTAAAAAACCAGGTATTTCATTCAAAAAGCTGAACCTTTTTAATGGTATAGGTTAAACCACTCTGAGAATCAAATGCCGACCACTGTTCTGCTGATTCGCTGACTTGACTTATTATCGGGACGGCAAGGAAATAAAAATCATCAAAGTAGAACCGGATATGAGTTCCGTCAGGACAGAGCTGGACTTTTTTGATCATTTTTCTGACTGCCGGGGCCTTGTCGCCACCCTCCTGGTCCTGAATCGAAATTTCAACAGATGCTCCCGTAAAATGTTTAACCCTCTCGATATTAATGGGTCCCACAGCCGCTGCATCCCTTCGTGACAGGATAAATGAACATTTTATAGCCCTGCAGATACTCCCAGAACTTCTCTCCCGCATTGTCCTCGAGAAATTGGATCGTTTCTCCTTCGGATGCCCAGCTGCTCATTCCTTTAACTTCGACTATGACCATCTCGGCCCCATCAATGGTCTTTTCTTCTATATACCATTTCAATCTTTTTTTGGCAAAAGTATTTTTCAAGAGTTCATCGATTTCTGCTGCAAAGCCGCCTGACACAGGGCGGACAAAGCAAAAATCAATATACGTTTCACTAGTCATGGACCTTCACACCTTTTTTATAGATGAAGAATGCGACCGGGAATAAAACTACATTTACAACCGCAGCGATGATGGTGTTTGTATAATTTTGATAAAAATATTGATGAACCATGAATTGGGTTATAATAATGTCTGCCATCAACACGACAAGCAGGAGGGCAACGCTTACGTAACTACGCTTCATAACGTTTCACCCCCAGGGCATAAACCGAGCCATTTTCGACTTTCACATGGATTTCTGGAAGCGGACGCCTCGGCGGTCCGGCAATCGGTTCACCGGTTTTCACATCGAATTTTCCGTGGTGGCAGGGGCAAAGCATTTCTCCTGCATCCTTTTTCCAGAAAACCGGACAGCGAAGATGGGTACAGGCATTTTGGTATGCCACGTATTTATTTTCCGAAAGGCGGATTAAAATGGCGCTGTCATGCTCGCCAGGGAATGCGAAGTCAACGGCATCCCCAACAGCGATTGACGACTCATCCGTAATTTTATGTTTTGGATATTTTTTATCACCAAGGCCTGCCAGTTCCTTTGCTGCCATTGCTCCCCATGGCAGGGAGGAAACGGCGAACACGCCTGCAGCTCCGACCAGCGTTTTCATGAAACCGCGGCGGTCGAGCTTTCTTTCATTATTACGGTTTATATTATGTGTGTAATTATCTTCATCGAATGGGATTTTATTATTTTTTTCGCTCATCTTAATCCCTCCTAAAACAATTTCGTGACGCCCTGCAGAATGCCGGGGAGATTCACTCTTACATTTGTTTCGCCTTCTAAGTAAGGCCTGCTTGTTACCCATTTTCCATTATCTAAATTAAATTGCCTTTGCTTGGCTTCAATTTCTTCGTCCGTTAACCATTGAAGTGTATTGGATGGACACACGCTCGCACACATTGGCGGAATTCCGTCCTTCGTACGGTCAATACACAAGTCACACTTATACATTAAATTCTGTTCTGTATCGAACTTTGGTATACCATATGGACAGGCAATCGTACAGTTTTGGCAGCCAATGCACTTTTCTACAAGTGCCGAAAGCACGGCTCCTGATTCGTGAATTTGAATCGCCTGAGCCGGACAGCTTCTTGCACAGGCCGGATTTACGCAATGAAGGCACATAAGAGGCATCGTCTGACGATTGACAAGCGGATTCACATCGTAAACGTAGTTACGGTTACGCTCTTCATGCCCTCCGCACTGTGTGCAGGCTGCCAAACAGGAACGGCACCCTATACAGTTTTCAAGCTCTAAATATAGCCTCTTTTTCATTTACTGCACCTTCTTTATTCTAAGTTTTTCAATCTGCGCGGCACAAGCCTTGAATTCCGGCATCCGTGACATTGGGTCAAGTGCGGCAATTGTTAATAGATTGATAGATTGATCGTGACCAAAGTGGTATGGAACAAATACGGTGTCTTTGCGGATTGCTTCCGTAATTTTCACTTTATATTCAGCCTCGCCTCTGCGTGTATACAGGCGGACATATTCTTCATGTTCAATATTGTATTTTGCGGCTGTTTCCGGATGAACTTCGACAAATGGCTCCGGACACATATCACGTAAAAATTGAATCCGGCGGGTTTGGTTTCCTGATAGATAATGATAAACCACGCGGCCTGTTGTTAAACGCAATGGATACTCAGTATCCGGCTCCTCAGCAGGAGGACGGTATGGCAAGGCACAAATTTTTGCTTTTCCATCCGGGTAATAGAATTTTTTATCTAAAAACATATGTGGTGTTCCAGGATCATTTTCGTCGAGGCAAGGCCAAAATACGCCGTCCTGCTTATCGATTTTCTCCCAAGTAGCTCCGTAGTAGTCAGCGTAACCGCCTTTTGTTGCAAGCCGGAATTCATCGGCAACATCTCTGGCTGTTTTTAAGTGGGAGAAATATTTTCCCCTTCCAAGACGTTCAGAAAGCTCCACTTGAATTTGCCAATCCGGTTTTGATTCGCCAAGCGGTTCTTGTGCTTTATTAATTTTAATGATTCGTCCTTCAAGGTTTGTTACCGTTCCTTCATCTTCAGACCATGTTACGCATGGCAGAACAACATCAGCAAATTCTGCTGATTCGGAAAGATAGAAGTCTGCACAAACCATAAAATCTAAGCCCTTCATTGCTTTGCGGACAAAGTTTAAGTTTGGTGCCGATACTGCTGGATTAGAACAAAGCAGATACATACCACGAATGACTTTTTGCTCCATCAGCTCGAACATTTCGTAGGCAGACACACCCGGCTGCGGCATTTCTTCAGGAGTAATACCCCATACCTGGCAGACTTCGCGTACATGTTCTGGATTAGTGATTTTTCGATATCCAGGCAGCAGGTCCGACTTCTGGCCATGCTCACGGCCGCCTTGGCCGTTTCCCTGGCCGGTAAATGTAGCAACCCCAGATTTAGGACGGCCAATTTTTCCGGTGACAAGTGCCATGTTTGTATATCCTGAAACGTTGTCGACCCCTTTATGCTGCTGTTCGATGCCTCGGGCAAACATCACAACCGCGTTTGGCGCCATGCCATATATTTCAGCTGCGCGGATAATTTTTTCAGGTGCAACGCCGGTAATTTGGCTTGTATATTCCGGAGTGAATTCTTTCACCAATTCTTTTGTTTCTTCAAAACCATTTGTGTGGTTGTTGACGAACTCTTCATCCACATAGCCGTTTTGAATCAGCTGGTTTAAAATTCCGTTCGCTAATGCGAGGTCTGTTCCTGGTCTTAAATCCAGGTGAACATCTGCCCTTCTCGCAATCGGGGTTTCACGCGGGTCAACCACAATAATGTAGCCGCCTCTTTCCTGTACGTTCCAAACACGGAACATCGAGGTCGGGTGGCATTCTGCCGTATTGCTTCCTGCGATAAATAGGCAATCTGTTTCATGAATATCTGTCCACGGCAATGTCGAACCGCGGTCCACACCGAAGGAGCGAAGGAAACCGCCGGCAGCACTGGACATACAGAAACGGCCGTTATAATCGATATAGCGGGTCCCTAGGGCAACCCTGGCAAACTTCCCGGTCAAATAGCATTTTTCATTTGTCATTGATACACCACTGAACACCGACAATGTATCTTTCCCGTATTTCTCTTGGAGCTCAGCAAATCTTTTCGCGATTAAATCATAGGCTTCATCCCATGTCGCTTCACGGAAGCCTTCTTGAGTTCCTTTTAAGGAGGCATCATCGCGGATTAATGGTTTTAGGATCCGGTCAGGGTGATTTGTCTGCTGGTAGGCGGTAACCCCTTTAGGACACATTTTTCCGACTGTTACCGGCCAGTCATAGCGGGGTTCGACCCCGATAATTTTGTTTGTTTTTGTATTGACACGCAGATTCATCCCGCACTGCATGCCGCAATAGCTGCAGTGTGTTTTGATCAGCGTTTCATTTGGATGGCGAACATTTTCAATTTCTTTAAAAAACTTATCCCTTTGCATTCTGGTTTGCCTCCTTGACTTTCACTTGGTGAGTGGCGACGCCTGAGAATCTTGCAATTCTATATTTTCTGCGGCATGGCAGGCACAATTCAGCCAAATTAAAGCCGTCCTTCATGCTAAACTCAATTTCATTAGCACCCAATACATTGATGACATCATTTGATTGTTCGACCGATACGAAGTGATTTCCGCACACTTTACATTCTTTCATCTGCTGTTCCCCGTAATGTTCACGGTAATTTCTTGCAAATACGCTCATTGGACGGAATGGAATATGGGCAAGCTTTCCAAATGGAAGATAGATTAAGGTTACGATAACGGAAAACTGGTGAATCAGTGACATCTGGGGCTGCATCCAGCCGTGCAGGAATACGTTTTGAACGGTTAATAAAAGGCCGGTAACGGAAATCAACATCAATAAGTAAAGCGGTAAAAAGTCGTAAATGAATTTTTGTTCGGCTCTTGCCTGCATATTTTTCAAGCGGCGGTATAGCGCCATGCAG
Source organism: uncultured Neobacillus sp. (assembly GCA_964400595.1). Classification (GTDB taxonomy): domain Bacteria; phylum Bacillota; class Bacilli; order Bacillales; family Cytobacillaceae; genus Neobacillus. The sequence goes on from CAYNUT010000047.1 coordinate 22,108, forward strand.
ACACCTGTGATCACCATGATCGCTGATATATTTAAGGCATTGTAAGAGAACCACGCGATGATTCCATCTGACTTAATTTTGATCAAGTCCATTCCCATCACGACAACTGTGTAGTACCCGTTGTCTTCCATCGTGAAATACATCCAGCTGAATACGAGAGGGAATGTCACTAAACAAGCAAGCACACAGCCCCAACCGATCAAGATGTGCTGCACCCAGCGGTAAAGTCCGCGATTCTTAATGAAATCGTAAATAGCTAAATGATTCACAGCTGTTTTTGCCGTACTTTTTCGAAAAATAAGCTTTAAGCCTTTTTTAATAAAAATTTTGGCTGGCGGTCTTTCGCCCCAAGCAATAAAGCGGTAGAAAAATCCGCCGATAAATACTAAGGTTCCGACCATGTATCCGTAAAGATTCAAGTCAATATGAGTAAACATTCTTGTGCCGATTAACACTAAAATCGCTAGTCCAGTAATCGTTAAAAACATTGATTTGGCAAACTTTGAAGCAAACGCATCATTGATCGATGTTTCACGTTTTCTAACAGCAGAAAGTTTCGCATGAATTTCCATTTCATAATCCCCCTTAAAAAAATAAAAACACTTCCGTTTTTCTTACCCTTATTGTAAGAAAAACGGAAGCGTTTTCTATATCGGGGAACTCCCCCATCGTGAGGGAAAAAAACCCTGAGAAATATCGAATTTGACAAACTTCTGTCACAAACTATTATTGAAGGTATTTTTTTCGCCAGGAATACAATAACAGCATTAAGCCAATTAAGATTTGCAATACGAACAAGACTGCATCCCAGAAAGGAAGAGAGTCCGGCCCTTCTAAAAACCCTGGGAGAGATTTCTTCAGCGCAAACATTAATTGGGGAATATAATAGAAAACAAATAATGAAATCGTTAAAAACACACCGGCAAAATAAAAAATCGAATAGAAGAATACGGTCTTCTTTTCCTCTTCAAAAACAACTTCATTCTGTGATGCCGCCACCCGAAACGGAAGCCATTTACGGATCATCTGCTGGGCATTTTCCATCAAGTTGTAGCAGCCGGATACATTTTCGAACACATAATATAGGTCGGTCTTCATATAAACTCCGAGTTGATAAACCATCCTTATAAAGGTAGTTAATACCACCACATTCATGATGTTCAGGAAAATCCCCGACCCATTTGCAAAAATAAGCTGACTGCTTAATGCAAAGAAAAGGATGACAGTATCAAAACAAAGTCCTGCTAAATATAAGACATTCCGGTCCTTTGAAGGAAGTTGCCATACTGATGACATATCGGTTTCAAAGACAACAATAAATAAACGGTGGCCAATCTCCAGCTTTGTCGGCAGATTGTGTGCCCTTAACGCTAAAACATGACCATATTCATGAATTAACACCAGACAAAACGATAGAATCAGCCATGCCGGGATATTCAATGCCATTAGATTAAAAATAAATAAATCTTTATAATGTGGAAATAAAGACGGCTTCCAGATGAAAAAAAGTACATTGATAAGGAATAATGCCCCATAAACAAAATACGCCGCCTTATTGAAAAAGAATTTTCCCAGCTTCGGTGAAATCCACATAAACCCTAAGCTTTCCTTCTTCATCTCTTGGATTTCCACTTTGACACCGTCAATTTCAGTAATCAGCTGCATTTCGAGGAGCTGCTTGGCAAAATCAACTACATCTACATCTTCATCGGGATACTTCTCCTTGAGCCCTCGCTCAATGTCCCCTAATTGCATACCTGTATGTATTAAATTGATCGCATCAATACAAATCTCTGGCATTTCATAAAATTCACCAGATGCTTTATCTTCTACGATATAATGCTTTTTATCCTGACGAATCTCCGTTGGCACAAGATCAAGACGAGAACTCAGCGAAATGTCCATTTAAACACCGTACCTAACTAGTAATCTGTTATTAAAAACAGGATGCTCAGTTTTTCCCTTGCATCCTGTTTTTTCCTTATACGAACCAACATATCCAACAACCAGTTGCTTTAACTTTCTTTAATTTGCGGATTTTCAAGTATATCACCTCCCTAAATTAATTGATCACTTCAATATTGTTTAAATTAGAAAAATCCTCTTTTTCATTCATATTATTATGAATGTTCTTCCACGATGGAAAAACATTCTGAAATGCAATAACTAATTCAGGGTCAAATTGGGTTCCTTTGCCCTCCAATATTCTCTTGTACGCTTCCTCAAGTGGTAAGGCAGCCCGATATGATCTTGTAGAGGTCATTGCATCAAATGCGTCAGCGATGGCTGCGACTCGAGCAAGATATGGAATATTTTCCCCTTTTAATTGGTCAGGATAACCTGTCCCATCCCAGCGCTCATGATGCCAACGTATAACCTCTAGGCTGT
>CAYNUT010000048.1:0-14292 GCA_964400595.1 uncultured Neobacillus sp.
TCCAATTACAAATCTAGAAAACGTAAGATTTTCAGTGGCCTCATAGAGAGGTCACTGGAGACCCCGCAGGCGCCAAGCGCCGAGGAGGCTCCAGGACCTCCCCGCGGAAAGCGAGTGCCCGGAGCGGAAATCAACAGGCCCATTCGCAGGGACAATCAATAAATTTGGTATTTAGATTTTGGCAGAATAAAAAAATTGCCGAGAAATATACCCTTTCTCGACAGCCTGACTGCCTTTCAAGGCAGTTTTAGTTTAATATTTTTACGGTTACCTGTTTGTTCCCCCAGTTTAATGCCTCTTGTTCTGAAGGAATAAAAACATCGATTCGGTCTCCCTTTATGGCACTTCCTGTATCTGCAGCAACAGCCTCCCCATACCCTTCCACATAAACTTTACTTCCTAGCGGAATGACATCCGGATCCACGGCAATTACTTTGGCATCAGGATTTGACTTGATATCTATGCCGGCGGCCGTTATCCCCGAGCATCCCTCACACGAAGCCGTATAAGCAGTTGCCTTAACAGTAATGACCCTCTCGTCATCTTCTTGACTTGTTGACGGCTTATCCGTTTCAGGAACAGCTTCTTTAACAGCCTGTGGTTCAGCTTTATTGGTTTCGGTTGTTACTGCCTCCTGTTTTTGGCTAGTTGCCACAGCAGCAATGCCTTCATCATTTGTTTGGCTATTTGTCATTTTCTCCTGCTCGGGCTCCGGAGTCTTAAGGAGAATAGCTGGATGAATGGGTTCTGTAGATGACTGATTCCATATTTGAATATTATCAATAATTGCACTATGCATTTTAAATACATTGAAAAGGATATTTTCATTCATTGCTGCTGAATTTGCTGGTGACATTTCCTTAATTGTCACACCATTATCTGCATCTAGCTCTGCTGCCTGCACTTTTGCACCTACAGAAACAGAGAGCAGTGCTGCTGCTATAAATGCTTTCCATTTTTTCATCTTTTTCTGCCTCCCATGTTCATTTGTGCTTTTGCATAAGCATAACATGATTATTCCCGAGAAAAAGAACAGGGAGATGTTAATTGCTTTACAAGAATGGCAATTATTTTACAATAATATTTCTAAACAACTGAAAATCGAATTCATGTAAGCAAAAGCTCTATAAAACTTGCCTGATGATTACCGAAATGAATAAAGTGAGCAAAATCAACAATGAGCTCTAATATGCCCTAAGCCAAAAAAAGAATAGTGTGGCAATATATCCACACTATTCCAAAATAGCAATAATTTTAAATCCGAGAAATTGCAACCGCGCATGCTTTAAATTCAGCTGTACCCGAAATCGGATCATATTCATTTAATGTTAAAACGTTTGTAGGTGTTTCACTCCAGTGGAAACTCATGAATACAAGACCAGGTACGACCTGTTCGGTAATCTTTGCCTTTACCTTTAGTTTCCCTCTGCGTGAGCTGACTTGGACCATTTCGCCATCAGCTATGCCTAGCGATTCGGCATCTGCCGGATGGATATCGACTGTTTCTTCAGTTTGTTTTATTTTTACACCTGCCGCATAATGCCGGGTTTGTGTATGAGTATTATATGACTCATAGCGTCTGCCAGTTGTAAGCATAAAAGGATATTCCCCATCAGGCAATTCTAATGGTGGTGTGTAATCGACTGGCACGAATGATGCCTTCTTGTTTCCTGCCTCATGCTGCTGGAATCTCTCATGCATAATAAAAGTCCCTGGATGATTTTCATCTGGACATGGATAATGAATGCTGTATTCCTTCTCAAGCCGCGCGTATGAAATACCGCCGTACATTTCCCAGGCAAGCTTCCTAACCTCATCCCAGATTTCTTCACTGCTGCTATAATGCATCGGGTAGCCCATCAAAGTTGATAATTCACAAAGAATTTCCCAGTCCTCTTTTGTATTCGGATGAGCCTCAACTGCTTTACGAACTCGCTGAATTCTACGATCGGTATTTGTGTAGGTTCCATCCACTTCGCCCCATGATCGGGCCGGCAGGACTATATCGGCCATTTTCGCAGTATCCGTTAAGAAAATATCCTGAACAATTAATAAATCAAGTTTTTCAAATAAGGTTTTTGTATGATTCATATGAACATCCGCAAGGAGAGGATTTTCGCCAATAATGTACAGCGCTTTAAGCTCACCCATCTCAAGCCGATCAAAGGTGCGAGTTTGTGTGTCGCCTGCCTGTGGATTGAGCGTGACATTCCATTCCTTTTCAAAACGGGCACGGTACTCATTATTCGCTAAGCTCATGGCTCCCGCCAGCTGGTTTGGCAGACAGCCCATATCACCCGCCCCTTGGACATTATTTTGTCCCCTCAGCGGCATAATCCCTGCTCCTTGCTTTCCAATGTTTCCTGTCAAAAGTGCAAGGTTGGCAATATCGAAGACATTGTTAACACCGCAATGATGCTCCGTTATGCCCAGCGTATAAGCAATCATCGAGCCAGCTGAATTCGCATATTCTCTTGCTGTGGCAATGATATCCTCTGCTTTGACACCGGTAATGGCGGCTGAATATTCCGGTGTAAATGGTTCAACCTGTTCTTTAAGCTTGCCTAAATCGAGCGTAAATTGCCTAGTGAAATTCTGATTATAAAGGCCTTCTTTCAAAATCACCCGGATAATGGCATTGATCAATGCAATATCAGTACCGACGTTAATTTGTAAATGACGATGAGCCGCCTTAGCCATGTCAATTTTTCTAGGGTCAATGACAATCATTTTAAGACCAGATTTCACCGCTTTTTTGATGCGGTTGGCAATAATGGGATGTGCTTCTGTTGTGTTTGAACCCATTAACAGCAATACTTCTGCCTTATCAAAATCATCCAATGTGTTTGTTGGGAAACCACTTCCAAATACAGTTGCCAGACCGGCAACACTTGGAGCGTGTCAAGTACGGTTACAGCCGTCTATATTATTGCTGTTAATAACCGTTCTCATAAACTTTTGCGTTACATAATTGGATTCATTCGTGCTTCTTGCACATGCAAACATGCTGATAGCGCTTGGTCCCCATGCTGATTTAATTTCGAATAATTTATTGGCAATAAATTGATAAGCTTCCTCCCAAGTCGTTTCAACCAGCTGGCCAGCCTTACGAATCAGCGGCGATGTTAATCTATTTTTCGCATGGACATATTCATAGGCAAACGCCCCTTTTACACATGTTTGCCCTTTATTTACAGGTGCATCCTTGTCACCGCGGATTTTTTTGATTTTATTATTCTCGACCTCCAGAGTTAAACCGCAGCCAGTCCCGCAGTAACCGCAGATCGTTTTCACTAGATTTGCTTCTCCCAAGGTATTCCCTCCCTAAAAAACATTAATACTTATATAACCATATTAATCTATTTATTACCTTTGTCGATTTTTTTTTAAGAAATTTTGTGTCTTTTTTTTGAAGGAAAATTTAACTAAAAAAAACGAGAGAAAGATCTCCCGTTTTTAGGCTATTTTTGCAGGCAATAAAATATTGAAGGTGGTTCCTTTATTTGGTTCACTTTCGACAAACACCTTGCCGTTATGGCTTTCAATAATTTTGAAGCTAACCATCAATCCTAAACCGTTGCCCGTTTTTTTTGTGGTAAAAAATGGTTCGCCAAGTTTTTTCAGCTTATCTTTCGGGATTCCAACTCCCGTATCCTGAATGGATATTTGCACATTGTGATCATGGATCATGGTTTTAACATGCAAATCTCCGCCATTTGGCATTGCTTCAATTCCATTTTTAATAAAGTTTAAAAATACCTGCTTTAAGCGGTTTTCATCACATTCAATTTGAATAATTTCCTTGTTGCAGTCAAAGTGCAGGCTTACATTTTTCTTTCGCGCCTCAAATTCAAGCAATGAAATCACATTTTTAATCACAGGGACAACATTTTTCTCTTCTAATTCAACTGCTTTTGGTTTTGCAAGTACCATAAAGTCCTCGACAATCGAATTAACACGTTCAATTTCATCAAGAATAATATTTAGAAATTCCAGTCTTTCCGGATCTTTTTCATCCAACTGCAAAAATTCTGAATAGCCTTTCATTGATGTCAGCGGATTGCGGATTTCATGAGCAACGCCAGCTGCCAATTGACCAACAGCAGCAAGCTTATCTTGGCGGTGAAGAACCTCTTCCTGCCTTTTCCGCTCGGTAATATCATTTCGAATGGACAGATATTGGTATGGCTTTTCACGTTCATTCAAAAATGGAACGATCGTGGTATCTACCCAATAATGGGTGCCATCTTTAGAGCGGTTGCAAATTTCCCCCTGCCATACTTTACCATTGCCGATTGTTTGCCAAAGTTCCTTAAAAAATTCATTTGAATGATAACCGGAATTTAAAATTCGGTGGTCCTGACCAATTAATTCCTCCCGGCTGTATTTGGAAATTTCGCAGAATTTTTCGTTTACCGTGGTAATGGTTCCCTTTGCATCGGTAATGGCTACAATGGAGGATTGATTAAGGGCGAAAGTAATATCTCGAACTTCCTTCATCGATTCTAGAAGATCCTTTTCAGCCTTTTTCCGCTGGGTAATATCGGAGCGAATCGCGATATATTGGACGGGCTTTCCTTTTTTATTGAGAAATGGAACAATCGTGGTGTCGACCCAATATATGGAGCCATCCTTTGCTTTGTTGCGAATCTCCCCTCTCCAGATCATTCCGGATCGAATTGTAGTCCATAAATCACGAAAAAAATCCTTTGAGTGATAACCAGAATTTAAAATGCGATGATTCTTACCGATAATTTCTTCTTGTTTATATTTTGATATTTCTTCAAATTTATCGTTAACATAGATAATGATCCCGTTTGGGTCCGTAATGGCCACGATTGCCGAGGCATCAAGAGCGGCTTTAATATCCTTTAAGTTCGTATCAGACTCAGCTAATTGTTTACTAATTAACGTACTTGATACTATTAAACCACCCATAATCAAGACTGAAATAAATAACACTAAATAAATAAAAAATGGATTCTCAGTGCTTGAACTGGTTATGATTTTATTAGCAGAAACAATTGCTGTTGATTTTTTCAATAAAATATGACCTTCTGCAATAGTGGCCGACATTATGATGGCACTAACCGGTTTTATCCAAATCTGATGTTCAAGTGAATAACTTTTTGAGGAATACAGAATCCATAAAGAAAATAAGAAAACACAAAAAATTAATAATCCTGTAAATAAAAATAAGGGCACGTTATATTTTATCGTGATGTTCATAGAATAAATTCCGATTATATGAGTGGCGATGACAGCAAGTGTTAAACATAAACCTCCCATTAATAAATGATAAAATTGAATCCCTTTACTAAAGAATGAAATAAATGCCATTCCCGCAAATGCGATACCGATAAATATAGAAAGAATCGTTAGTGGAATATGGTAGTTGGCGTATTGGTTTGTGTCCGTTTCCAGGAATCCCATAAAATTGATGACCCATATACCAATTCCCATTGAAAATGTTCCGCCAAGGAACAACAGCCGTTTATTTTTTTCAGAAGATCTAATTAAACTAAACATATCTAATGCAGTATATGAAGCCATTATGGTTAAACCGACTGCGATAATGAATAAATATGGATGAAATGTTCCGATCATAGCATTCATTAACCAGCATCCCCCCGAAAAATTTGTCTAAATTTTGTCTATTTCTACTATAATTGTAATGTAAAGCTCTTTGTATTGGAAGTATTAAATCTAATTGAACTCCTTTTTTTGTTTATTTTGTCCTATTTCAAAACCTTCATTATTAATCTTCATTAACAAACCATTAACCTAAACCGGGATAAAAGACTTATTTTTATTAATCAAGGAAATTTTTTTGAAAAAAGTCTACACAATTTTGTTTTTTTTGTTTATACTGTACTATAACAAAACAAAAAAATATAATCTGTATTAATAAAGGAGATGTTTTACATGTTAATAAGTCCGGTTGAGTTTTTTCGCAATTTACCTAAAAAGGAATGTCCGGAATGTGGTCAGTTTATGGAAGAGCAGGCTGAATCTTATTTAATGGAATGCGACCGCTGTTTATCTAAAAAAGAGGAATAGGATTAATTTTGTGTATATTCTGTACTACAACAAAGATATTATTAATATACTGTATTAACAAAGGAGGAGTTTTTCATGTTAATGAGCCCTGTTGAGTTTTTCCGCAATTTGCCTAAAAAGGAATGTCCGGAATGCGGCCAGCATATGGAAGAGCAAGCTGAATCTTATTTAATGGAATGTGACCGCTGTTTATCTAAAAGAGAAGAATAAAAAACTCTCCCACCTTCGGAGAGTTTTTTTATTCTGTTTAAGTTTTACCGTTTTCTATAGAATCTGGAAAGAATAAACCCATTTACTGTGGCAAAACCTTTACATAAGGGGATGATGTCATTGACAAAAAAAGAAGATTATCTTACTGCCGCACCAAAAGAGAAACAGATGACAATAAATAATGGTGCAATATTTCCGAATGAAAAAAATGTTCCTGGAGATTCAGTAGATGAACATAAATTTCTTGAAGAAGCCAATACCATCCTGGCCGGGGATGAAATCGGCCAGCAGAATGAAAACCTTTAGAAAGGCGAGGAATGGCTTTCTTCGGCTTTGTCGAAGAATAAAGACTGTCGCAATCATGTGACAGTCTTTTTATTCTAAACTATATTTTTGGGAGTTCTCTTATTTCCTGCATCATTTGATTACCACACATTGGACACAGCAGGTCATCCGCTGCAAAGTCCTTCCTCATCCACCCAATACATGAATCATCCATGCAGGAGTAAACCTCTGTTTCAACCAGGATTGTTTCCATTTCTTCATCTTTTGCACGTTTTCCATAAAAAATGGGAACCGCCTCCTTTTTGATTAGTATGTCCAAAGGGATCCATAAGTTTACAATTTATCATCTTTTATTTTTTCAATTATTATATTTTCATCATGCCTTTTTGAGAGGATATTCCTTTTCTTGCGGTTTTCTTTTGATTGAAAAATAATATCAAAATCATAATCCTCAGGGTATAGCTCCTTTGCCGCTATATAAAGGGTGATCCTTTTATGGTTGATCGATACCTTTTCACCTTTTATCTGCACAATGTAATTTCCCTGTTGATCCGGCCCGGAATAAACGATACCAAACTCATTCGTTGGGGATATTTTAACATTATCTCCTTGGTGAAAGATTGCAATGTTCATCTTCGGTTTTGGTACTGTCATTCGATCTTGATATTTGTTTACAATTACCTGTCGCTCCAATTCTTTTCGTTTCAACGGATCCGTTATTGCGGTTAAATAATTTTTTTCTTCTTTATAGGTTATTTTATGCGCCCTCTCGATAATCTTTGGATGAATCCCAAGTTTTAAGGCTATCGCGAACGCCTGGCTTTCCCCTCCGCGGCCTACCGATAAACGGTAGGTCGGTCTTAAGCTTTCAAGATTAAATTCCATGGAACCATTTATAAAGCCATGGTGCCTATCTGCAAATTCTTTCATTTCACTATAATGGGTTGTAGCAAGAATTGCTGCCCCTTTTTCATACAGTGTTTCCAGTATAGCTGTCGCAAGTCCCATTCCTTCGCCTGGATCGGTTCCTGAGCCTAGTTCATCCAATAAAACCAATGTCCGATTATTGGTCTCCTTTAAAATTTCGATAATATTTTTAATTCTTGAACTGAATGTACTTAAATTTTCCATAATACTCTGCCCATCACCAATATCCACTAAAATCCGCTGGAAGATACTTACACTGCTTTCTTCAGATGCAGGAATATGAAGACCGCATTGCACCATTAAGGTTAAGAGGCCAACTGTTTTAATTGTGACTGTTTTACCGCCTGTATTGGGACCAGTAATGACTAATGCCCGCAATTCGTTGCTTAGTTTAAGTGATAAAGGTACGGCTTTTTCCCCCAGCATCGGATGCCTTGCCTTGATGAATGCCATTTCACCTGTTTCATTAATTCCCACTTTTGCCCCATCAATCGATCGTGAATATTTGGCTTTGGCGAATAAAAAGTCATAGTGAATCATGGTTTCAACTGCCAGACCAATCTGCTGTTCCTTCTCTTCCACCAATCCTGTTAGACGGTTCAGAACCTTTTGCACCTCTATTTCTTCCTCCTCATGGAGCCAGCCCAGCTGGTCCTGAAAAAGGCCAACCTCTTCCGGTTCGATAAACAGGGTGGAACCTGAAGCAGATGTATCGAGTACAGTGCCTTTTATTTTACTGCGGCACTCTTTTTTAATCGGGATGACATATCGTCCGTTTCTCTGACTTACGACACTTTCCTGCAAAAAAGATTTATATTTATTGGAACGTATCAGCTGCGAGGTTTTCTCTTTCAGCCGCTCTTCTTGAATTGCGATTTGTTTCCTGATTTTTAACAACTCCTTGCTGGCATAATCATCTACTCTTCCATTTCGTATGCAGCGGCTGATTTCAATTGCAAGTTCAGGCAGCTCTTCAATAGTTTCCACGTAGGCTGAAACTCTGGGGGCATAATATACCTTATCCTTCATGAAGCGCTTCATTTTCCCGCAGCAATCCAGGAAATCATGAAGCTTCATTAGCTGATCAGGTCTTAAGGCAGCCCCCTTATTCAAATTACTTAACACTAGCTCCATCCCATCCAGGCCGTGTACAGGAACGCTGGCACTCTTTTGTAAAATCTCCACAGCCTCTGACACCTCATCAAGCCACGCTTCGATTTGTCTAATATTAGAAGAAGGTGACAGGCACCCGATTTTTTCCTTTCCCGCTTTCGTTAAGGCAAAACGCCTGATCGTTTCTTTTATTTGCTGGAATTCCAGCGTGTTAAAGGTATGCTGATTCAATGGTTATCCCTCCGTATAAATAAAAATAGCCGCAATGAACAATGTCATTGCGGCAAATGATAAAATTAAATCCACATAAAAAAATTTAGCCAAAATAAAAACTGTCTACACGAGAGTATACAGCAACATTGGTTAAAAGATGTATGCGTATGTTTGCCCATTGTTCTTAACTTCATTCCAAACCATAAGGAAACAAGCCTCGACTTTTTCATCAAAATAACGAAGACCCTGTGGAATGAACATATCCAATTGATAGGATTAGTTAAGAACGACACCTAACATAAAACATACTCCTTTTAAGGAAAATGAGATTCTTTCTAAAGAATATAATAATTGGAACTGATTGTCAATAATGGAATTAATAACAAGCTTTAATCAACGTGCCGGAAACTTTGTTCACAAAATATCCATACCTTTTTAACTTAAATTTCTTTATCTTTATGTTAGGAGGGATACATATGAAAAAGATTTATCTTATTTGCAGCCTAGCTGTGTTTTTGTTAATTGCAGCGGGAATCTCTTTCTTCCTCATCAGGGATGCAAATGCGCAAATTCCGGCAGATGTTACCTTAATTGATCAAAACGGCACGCCATATAATTTCGGCGAACATAATTCAAAAATTAAGCTGGTCGAATTCATTTATACTCATTGTCCAGATATATGCCCAACTACCACGTTAAAGATGACCGAGTTAAAACAAGATTTAGAGAAAAAAGGTGTGTTCGGTAAAGATATTGAATTCATTACCATTACCATCGATCCCTATCGTGACACTCCTAAAGTTTTGTCAGGCTATATGCAGGGATTTAAAATAAAAAACACCGATGGATGGAAATTTTTAACGGGAGATGGACAAAATACGAAAAGTGACCAAAGAAACCTTAAAAAAGTTACAAATGCCCTGCAATTCCAGTACAAAGACCCAGGGAACGGTCAATTTGTTCACTCCACTTTTACATACTTGGTAGATAAGAATAATAAATTTATTGCTAAGTTTCCGATGGGCAGCGACTTTAATAAACAAGAGGCTTACGATAAAATCATGGATAAAATTGACTTAAATTAAAATGGCCATAAAAAAAGCGGTTAGTCCAAAATGGATTAATCGCTTTTTAATAACTGTTTTCCTAATTAATTCACGGACGAAGGGTATTTTTTTAGTTGCTGAAGAGATAAAAGGTAATTAGATTTTGGTTTTGTTAGACTTGCCTTAATGCCAGCCTGTTTCAACTTGGCAACGAGTTCAGTAAGCTGCTTTCTTGCCATACTTCTCACCCTCTTTAATTACTTCTTAACCCAATTCTACAACAAAATTATGAATAAAGTGTGAAAACCAGAAAATTTTTTTAGAAAATTTTTCATTCAATTCTCTCCAACCAAAATGGATTCGCTCAAATCCAGTTTTAATGGTATAATATAAAGCAATATGTTTTTGGAGGATGTTTGAAAGATGATTACTGTCAGCAATGTTAGTTTAAGATATGGTGACCGAAAGCTGTTTGAAGACGTGAACATTAAGTTCACTCCGGGAAACTGCTATGGGCTTATCGGTGCAAACGGGGCCGGAAAATCAACGTTTATAAAAATACTTTCAGGAGAAATAGATGCACAGACCGGTACCGTTCAGCTCGGACCAAACGAGCGCATGGCTGTTTTGAAACAGAACCATTTTGAATATGAAGAACATGAAGTATTAACAACCGTTATTATGGGTCATACAAGACTCTTTCAAGTGATGCAGGAGAAAGACGCCATTTATATGAAGGAAAACTTCACTGACGAGGATGGCATGAGAGCAGCGGAGCTCGAAGGGGAATTTGCTGAATTAAACGGCTGGGAAGCTGAATCGGAGGCTGCCATTCTATTGAAGGGTCTTGGAATTAGCGAGGACCTTCATGGCAAAAAAATGGCAGAACTAACCGGGGCAGAAAAAGTAAAAATTTTACTTGCTCAGGCATTGTTCGGCAGACCTGATGTTTTGCTTCTTGACGAGCCGACGAACCACCTGGATATAAAAGCGATCCAATGGCTCGAAGACTTCCTGATTAATTTTGAAAATACCGTGATTGTCGTCTCCCACGACCGTCATTTCTTGAATAAGGTTTGTACCCATATCGCCGATTTGGATTTTGGAAAAATTCAAATTTATGTAGGAAACTATGATTTCTGGTATGAATCAAGCCAATTGGCCTTAAGGATGGCACAGGATGCTAACAAGAAAAAGGAAGAAAAAATCAAGGAATTGCAAAGTTTTATTGCCCGATTTAGTGCAAATGCATCTAAATCAAAACAGGCAACATCCCGCAAAAAACTTTTGGATAAAATTTCGCTGGATGATATTAGGCCCTCATCAAGACGCTATCCGTTTGTCGGCTTTACACCCGACCGGGAAATTGGCAATGATTTATTAAGGGTGGAAGGTTTATCAAAAACAATTGATGGCGTAAAAGTTCTTGATAATATTCACTTTACCATGAATAAGGGGGATAAAATTGCCCTTGTTGGAACGAATGAAATCGCCAAAACCACTCTTTTTAAAGTATTGATGGGCGAAATGGAACCCGATAGCGGCAGCTTTAAATGGGGAATTACAACATCGCAGGCCTATTTTCCAAAGGATAACACCAAGTTTTTTGAAAACTGTGATTTGAATTTAGTGGATTGGCTGCGTCAGTTTTCACCAAAAGATGATAGTGAAAGCTTTTTGCGAGGATTTTTAGGAAGAATGCTCTTTTCCGGTGAAGAAGTATTAAAGAAAGCAAGTGTACTTTCCGGAGGTGAAAAGGTTCGCTGCATGTTATCGAAAATGATGCTAAACGGGGCAAATGTACTGCTCCTTGATGAACCAACAAACCACTTGGACCTGGAATCGATTACGGCTCTTAATAATGGGTTAATCAACTTTAAGGGTTCGATGCTGTTTGCATCCCATGACCACCAGTTTATTCAAACCATCGCGAATCGAATTTTTGAATTAACACCAAAAGGCTTAGTTGATAAACAAATGACTTATGATGAATATTTGGAAAATGAAGAAATTCAAAAACATGTAGCAGGAATGTATCAATAAATTCCTTTACCACGGCACCATCTAAAAAGATGGTGCCTTTTTCTTATAAACTAAAATATTTTCTTTTTTCTTCTTGAGGATGGTTCCATCCGTGAACCCGTTTCTGTTGTTGTTGTTCCTTGTCCCTCCACTTGCGTTGAGCTAAGTCCAATTGTGGACGGATCGGCCTTCTTTTTACTTCGTTTTCCCATTTGACACACCTCCTACCCTAGGTTTTGGAAGATTATATTAATTTATGCGGAATATTTACCCTATACTTAGGCAAGATAATTTACAAGAGGAGGTGTTTTGAATGGCAAAGATTGGAGTGGAGCAATCTCTTACTAATATTCAGCAGGCACTGAGGGATAAAGGTTATGATGTTGTGGAACTGAAGCAGGAGTCAGACGCTCAAAACTGTGACTGCTGTGTTGTAACAGGTCTTGATTCGAACGTTATGGGAATGCAGGATACTGCTACAAAAGGGTCTGTCATCGACGCGAATGGTATGTCGGCGGATGAAGTCTGCCAAGCTGTGGAAAGCAGACTGCCATAATAATTTTGGAAAGACTAAAGGTTCTCACTTTAGTCTTTTTTTACATTCTTCGCTTGAATATTTACCCACGGGCTTGCTGCATGCTTCTGCCGTCAATATCGGGCAAAACCTATTGGCAGAATGGCATAACTCAGATAAAAAAAACCAAGGGTACGGACAAAATTTTGATGATCATAGTGACTTTTATGGCAGCAAAAGCTTTGTGGATGATCGGGACCAAATTGATACCCCCACAACCTTTGTTACAACACCGATACAAGATAGAAGTGTTCAAGTTCCAAAATAAAAGCCGAAAAAGAAAAAAGCCAAGAAAACATGACTTTTTCTTGGCTTTTTACATTGAAGAATTTGATTTAGCTTTTTTGGTGAACTTCCGGCTCACGCCCATAATAACACCTGTAAATGCAATAATGATAAGACCATATAATATATAGATAGAGGAAAATTGCTGAGCTTTCGCTTTGGCTTGAATATTTTTCTGGGGATTTGCCTTTGGTTTAGGGTCGTTAAACGTTAGTTGGACCTGCTGCAAAACCCGGCCGCTATTATTTTCAATCGAAAGTAGTCCTGAACTGTCTACCTTTTTAACAGCTCCATTTACATCTTCGGTAATCAGTGTATCATTGTCGGGATAATATTCTTTATTTCCATTTTTATACATTTCATCCTTTTTAATAAAAGCGTGTTGGAAAGATTTAAAACCATAATCAAACAATACGGCGGTGTCATCATATTTATCCTGTTTTAAATCAGATTTCAGCACTACCGCAGTCAGTTTTATTTTTCCATTGTCGGCAGTAGTGGATAAAGTTTGTCTGGATTCTGTCGTATAGCCTGTTTTTCCTCCCGTTACCCCTGGATATGGCAGTTCTCCTTTTAACATCCGGTGATGGGTGAGAAGGGTGGTTTTCCAAGCTTGTCCTTCCCAAGGAAGTACCTTTGTTCCGAAAGTTTCAGCAAAAAAAGGATTTTTGATGGCATAATTTGTTATTAACGCTAAATCCATAGCCGTTGTATAATGGTTCTCATCAAACAAACCGCTTGGATTGGTAAAATGAGTATTTTTAACACCGATTTTGATCTTTAAATATTCATTAATATTCTCCGAAAATCGTTCAACACTTCCATCTAAATGTTCTGCAATAGCCACTGCTGCATCATTTCCAGAGTTAACAAGCATCCCTTGGATCAGCTTTTTCAAAGGGACTTGCTCCCCTTCATTTAAATAGACCCTGGTGCCATCCTGGTTTACTGCATTAGCGCTAACAGTCACGATACTGTTTAGATCCCCTTTTTCAATTGCATAAATAGCAGTGGCAATTTTCGTCACACTGGCAGGATACATTTTCACATCTGCGTTTTTCACATAAAGAACTGCATTCGTTTCAGAATCTAAAAGAGCAGCGGCCTCACTCTTTAAACTTATTTGCGGTATTTCTTCTGCGAAAATATTAATTGAAAAAGAAAAAAATAATAAGATTGACAATATAAAAGAAACAATCGTACGCATATAAACACCCTTATTTAGTACTTTTACCCTATTTTATTTTAACAGATTTTTCCCATAAATAAATAGGTTAATTTAGTCTCTTTTTTTTGAAATCAGCAGAGCAATTTGCGCCATATTAAATGGCAGAGAGGATTTTCTTCTGTAAGCTAAATATTTTGGTTCCCATATATCGGTATATTTCTCCTTGAATTTCCTTAACCCTTGAAAGTGGTATATGAAGTGACCATGCAGGAATATTTGCGCTGCGATTTTCTCGCTTAAAAAGGCAAATTTCGATAATCCTACATTAGCAAGAGGCGCCATTCCCATATTGAAGCGTTGATACCTTTGCTCCTTAGCCCAATCAATTA
>CAYNUT010000048.1:14302-24413 GCA_964400595.1 uncultured Neobacillus sp.
ACTTCCTGCCTAAACCTCATTAAATCAACTGAAATGGTCAGTTGATTATCATATACATACATGATAGACATAAACCCAAGTATTTTCTTTTGTTCATCCCTCACAATAGCAATGGGGGCTTTATTTAAATAATTTTCATCAAAGTAACCTAGTGAGAAGCCCTTTTCTTTTCTTCCTTGCAGCCACTCATAAGAAATTTCTCTTAATTCACTTAAAAACTCTTTTGAAAAGGGAGGCTGCAGAATTTCAAAGGAATAATCATCACGATCTAATTTATTTCTTAATGCCCGTAAACCCTTCATTTTACTGCCTGCTAAGGAGAATGTCCTTAAATCCACAAAAGCTTCCTCTCCCAATTTAAAAAAAGCAAAACCATGGTTATGGAGTAAAGGCAGCATCTCATCACTTACTTGGTAAAAAACAGGAGTATAGCCATGGAGGTCAGCACTTTCTTGAAACTCTTCGATTGCACCCGATAATTCACTTTTTTCCCCAATTGGGTCCCCGAGGATAACCAATTTATCTGCATATTTTTGAAAAGAAATCAAAATATTATTTTTACTGTTCCAAAAAATATACTTATCGTGTAAAAAGATTAAATGGGACAATACCTTGCCACCGTATTTTGTTATATGAGCAATTATTTTTTCTTCCTGATCAACTGATTTTTCTAACTTCCATTTTTTAGGAACGCTAATAAAATAACCAGTCATAAGAATCAGTGAAGCGATAATGATACCAATAATGGCACTGGTAAATAAATCCCGATAATCGACAATTACATACGGGACTAGCGTTCGCGGAATCGACAATTTAGAAATTGGTAAATTTAAATATCCGATTAAAATATACATCGAGGTAATAATAATGATAATAGTTACATCAAAAATGGTTTTACCCCATGTAAGCACATAGCTTTCACGGTAAAACTGCCCTTTTGCCATTCTGAGCAATAAAGCAACAATAATTAAAAAAATTGCTTCCTCATAATCGATTCCTTTAAAAATGGAGAACAGCGCCGCGAGAATTAGAGCAAACATAGTTAAATCATAGGTTCTTTTAACACTATACTCAATTCCCCTCGATAACCCCAAAAGTAAAAAACCAGCCGCTACGGAAAGTTGATGGGACACATTAATGATCGGTAATGAGAAGATCTCCTGTACGATTTTAAGTCTTGACATAATTCCCGGTACACTGGCAGACAAAAGCAGAATTAAACCGGATAAAAAAACCAGCATGGTTAAAATAACATGACTTAAGCTCTGCACAATTGCTTTAGGCAAATAGCTCCAAGAGCGGTTCCATTTTTCCCAATATAACTTGATAAAAAAGATTAAACTGAGCAAAAAAGGAATGAAATAATAACCAATTCGATAAAACAATAGCAGAACAAGGATTTTCTCTTCTGGAATATGCAAATCCTGCATTCCCCAGAGGAAAATTAAATCAAACGAACCCAGTCCTCCCGGAATCATACTAATAATCCCGGCACAGGCTGCAACAATATAAACAGGAAACAAGTTTTCAAAAGAGATCGATATCCCCAAAATCCGAGATAAAACGTAAAGGGCAAGTGAAACAGCCAGCCACTCCACCAGAGAAACGGCAATCAGCTTTACACCCACTTGAGCGGTGATTATTGTTTGGTCGTCCTTTTTGCGCTTAATGATATGTATAATCATAAAAACCGGGAAATACAGGCCGACCCCTAAAACAGCAAAATAAAGCCATCTTGTATCATGAAACAGAGGGAAATTATGGTACCCAATGGTCACAATCCATGATAAGGCGGATATACCCGTTAAATAAAAAAGGGAAACCGATGCAATGACCCCTAAAAGCTTTCTTTTATTCTGTTCAAGCTTATGAAAAAAATAAGTTCTTAACATAGCCCCTATTATGCCGCCAAACCCTATTAAATTTGAAAAAGAATTGGCAATAAACGACTGCTCAAGGAGTTCACTTCTTGGAACTTTCAGCCCCAGTATGCGCACTAATATGACATCGTACATCAGCATTGGCAGTACAGCAAAAAAAGTAACTGCTATGATCAAAAGTAACATCCATAAATTCAATTTATTTAATTCATTTTGTAACAAAGTGACATTTAAATCAGCGGTGAATTTTTTCATTTCAATAATTGCAAAGATTAATAAAAACAGCGGAAAGATAAATTTTGCTACTTTTAAAAATTTTTCTTTTTTAATCCCCAACAAGATGACCACCTAATTTTTTTATTCCTGATTTCAATATAAACTTTTCACTAGGAAAAACAAAGATATTTATATCTTTACTTTCTTAATTTCATTGTAGACACTTTTTATATTGCACAATCAAAATTGCTGATACGAGAATTACAGCCAATATTATAAAGTAGGCTGCAAAGCGAAAAAAAGAGACAAGTTTTCCTCCCCTTACAGCATAAATATGAATTAGGACTAATAATAGAGGGGGTTGCAATGTGAATTTTTTAGTTTTCAAAAAAGAGACACTTTTGTTCTTCTTAGCAATCGGAGTCACCCTGTTTGCAATTTCGGCATGGGTATTGCTTAAGGCTGGCGATACTACTGTATTTAATCAACAGGCAGCCAGCCAGATCCGCGAGATTCATATGATAACAGTGGAATTCAAAACCAAAACGAAATCAGGTAAAGAAATAGAAGCATATCGCTGGGATCCTGGGACAATCTCTTTAGAAAAAGGGGAAAAAGTGAAGTTGTTTATTACTGGCATTAATGGCCAAGAGCATCCATTTTATATCGAAGGAACAAGGATAAAAGGTACCGTAAAACAAGGCGAAGAAACAGTGATTCCGCTTCAATTCGAAAAAGAAGGCACCTACCGATTGATTTGTGAAGTTCATTCAGACAGGAAACATAATGGTCCAATGATTGCCTATATTGTCGTTGACTAATGCAGGATCCTTTTTTCCTGCTTTTTTCATGTTTAAAACGCCCTGTTCCGTGCGTTTTCACTATAAATACATTGAATTTGTTGGATTTTTCTTATATAACAGATTTGTATTTTGATGTTATTTTTATAATACAGTTTTACTTTTTAGATACCATATCTGTAATATTTCTCACATCACACACCCAAAAAATCCCTTATATATCAACACTTCACAATATCTTAACAATTATCTCTTTTTTCAGTGATGAATTTTATGAATTTGCTGTTATACTAAATGTAAGATTCAAAGAGCATATCTGTTATATATATTTTCATTAAATATATGAGGTGAAATATCATGAAACAATGGAATGGATATAAAAAAGGAACCTGGACAAAAGAGGTAAACGTCCGCGATTTTATTTTAAACAATTATGTTCCATATGAAGGAAATGATTCTTTTTTAGCAGGTGCAACAAATGCAACGCATATACTTTGGGAACAAGTGATGGAACTGACGAAAGAGGAACTTAAAAATGGCGGAGTTCTTGAAATGGACACTGAAACCGTTTCTACCATTACTTCTCATGGACCGGGATATTTAAATGAAGATTTAGAAAAAGTGGTTGGTGTTCAAACTGATAAGCCATTCAACCGCTCCCTGCAGCCATTCGGAGGAATTCGTATGGCTAAGTCAGCCTGTGAATCATACGGGTATAAGCTAAACCCAGAAATTGAAAAAATCTTTACTGAGTTTCGCAAAACCCATAACCAAGGTGTTTTTGATGTATATACTGAAGAGATGCTGAAAGCCCGCAAGGCCGGAATCATTACCGGTCTTCCAGATGCTTATGGCCGGGGACGTATTATTGGAGATTATCGCCGTGTTGCCTTATATGGCGTTGATTTCTTAATGCAAGAAAAACAAAAAGATTTTAAAAACACAAGCAGTGTAATGACTGAAGAAAATATCCGCCTGCGCGAAGAACTTTCCGAACAATACCGTGCACTGAAAGAACTGAAAGAATTAGGAAAAAGCTATGGTTTTGATCTTTCACGCCCTGCTGAAACAGCACATGAGGCTTTCCAATGGGTATACCTTGGCTATTTAGCAGCGATTAAGGAACAAAATGGGGCAGCGATGAGCCTTGGCCGCGTTTCTACCTTCCTTGATATTTTTATTGAAAGAGACTTACAAAACGGCACAATAACTGAAGCAGATGCACAAGAATTCGTTGATCATTTTGTTATGAAGCTTCGTCTCGTTAAATTTGCCCGCACACCTGATTATAATGAATTATTCAGCGGCGACCCAACGTGGGTAACGGAATCCATTGGAGGAATGGCGCTTGACGGACGGTCCCTTGTGACAAAGAACTCTTATCGATTCCTTCATACATTAGATAATTTAGGACCTGCACCTGAACCAAATTTAACTGTTCTTTGGTCCAGCAAGCTTCCTGAAAACTTTAAAAAGTATTGTGCTAAAATGTCAATCAAGACAAGCTCCATTCAATATGAGAACGATGATATCATGCGTCCTGAATATGGCGATGATTATGGAATTGCCTGCTGCGTATCTGCAATGGAAATCGGCAAGCAAATGCAGTTCTTCGGCGCTCGTGCCAACCTTGCAAAAGCCTTGCTATACTCTATCAACGGCGGTGTAGACGAAAAATTAAAAATTCAAGTTGGACCACAATATCGCCCAATCACTGCTGATGTGTTAAATTATGAAGAAGTAATGGAAAATTTCGATCAAATGATGGAATGGCTTGCAGGCCTTTATATCAATACACTGAACGTTATTCATTACATGCATGATAAATACAGCTATGAAAGAATTGAAATGGCCTTGCATGACACACAAATTCTTCGCACAATGGCAACAGGAATTGCCGGCTTAAGCGTTGTCGCTGATTCGCTAAGTGCAATTAAATTTGGTGATGTCAAAGTGATCCGTGATGAAAATGGTCTTGCTGTTGACTTTGAAACTATCGGCGAATTCCCTAAATACGGTAATAACGATGACCGTGTTGACAGTATTGCGGTGGAAATCGTAGAGCGGTTTATGAAGAAGCTTCGCAAACATCAAACCTACCGAAACTCAGTGCATACTTTATCAATTCTTACCATTACTTCTAACGTAGTATATGGTAAGAAAACGGGAAATACACCTGATGGACGCCGTGCCGGTGAACCATTTGCACCTGGTGCTAACCCAATGCATGGCCGTGATACAAAAGGAACATTAGCATCACTGTCTTCTGTTGCGAAGCTCCCATACTGCTATGCCATGGACGGAATTTCCAATACCTTCTCGATTGTACCGAAGGCATTAGGAAAAGATGAAGAAAGCCAAATTCGCAATCTGGTCTCTATACTTGATGGCTATGCAATTAAAACTGGACATCATTTAAATGTTAACGTCTTTAACAGGGAAACACTATTAGATGCAATGGAACATCCAGAATTATATCCACAATTAACGATTCGTGTTTCTGGATATGCGGTAAACTTCATTAAACTAACAAAAGAACAGCAGCTCGATGTAATCAACCGTACTTTCCACGAATCATTATAATTAAAAATTATGGGAGCTCCCCTATTTAAGGAGCTCCTGCTTGTTAAATGAAAGGGGAAAATCATCATGAATGGAAATATTCATTCGATTGAAACATTAGGAACTGTTGACGGACCTGGTATTCGTTATGTCATTTTCACCCAGGGGTGCCTCCTGCGCTGCCAATTTTGCCATAATGCCGATACATGGGAAATCGGATCCGGCAAACAAATGACTGTTTCCGAGATCATGGATGATTTGGAGTCTTATTTGCCCTTTTTACAAGCTTCCGGCGGCGGAATTACCGTCAGCGGCGGGGAACCGTTGTTACAAATCCCATTTCTTACCGAATTATTTAAGGAATGCAGAAAGAAAGGCATTCATACAACTATTGATTCTTCCGGAGGATGCTTCTCCCATTCAGAGCTTTTTATCAGACAGCTGGAGGAATTATTAGAATACACCGATTTGATTCTTCTCGATTTAAAACATATTAACCGAAAAAAGCATATTCAGTTAACCGGAATGGCAAATGATCATATCCTTGAGTTTGCTAAATTTTTATCAGACCATAACATTCCAATCTGGGTTCGTCATGTCCTTGTTCCAACTGTAACCGATGACCCTGAAGACTTGCAAAAACTCGCCGAATTCATTGGAACACTTACAAATGTTCAAAAGATTGAAATTCTCCCCTACCATAAACTCGGTGTGTATAAATGGGAAGCGCTTGGACATGAGTATCCACTAAAACATGTAGAGCCGCCCACAGAGGAAAAAGCGGCATTGGCCTATCAAATACTTACAGCTCATTGGAACCAGCCTATTCAACACTAATTCCATGATGAATTAGTGTTTTTTACGTTTTTGTGAACATCCCCTTTTCTTCATATTTTCTTGATAAATTAATAGTATCTTAAGGCTGGAAAAACAACATCCATCGATATCAATGTGATTTGAAAGGTGAATCCAATGTATGAAATTTTGAGCAGTATCAGCCGATCATTGAGCAATCCAATTGTCATGTTCATGAATGAAACGACACAGCTTCCCTACTTAGCGGCTTTTTTACTCGGATTGATAGGTGCCCTTGCTCCCTGTCAGCTCACCGGCAATATTAGTGCCATCACCTATTATGGAAATCGCAGTTTACAAACAAAAAAACATTGGATTGAGGCGCTTTTCTTTATTTGTGGAAAAATAGTCGTATTTTCCGGACTTGGACTTGCGGTATGGATGATCGGCCAGGAGTTCCAAACAGGCATAACAAGTTTCTTTGAATTTTTTCGAAAGCTGATCGGACCTTTAATTATAATTCTTGGGTTATATTTAATGGGGGTATTTAAGATGAATTGGCTAAACCGTTTGTTTTCCTTTGTTCCAGAAGGGAAAATTGGCGGAATATGGGGTTCATTATTCCTAGGGATGAGCTTTTCGATTGCCTTTTGTCCAACCATGTTTGTTTTATTTTTTCTTACGTTGATGCCAATTGTGCTAAGTTCCGACTTTGGTGTGGTTCTCCCAGGGATTTTTGCCATCGGCACATCGCTTCCGCTGATTATCGTCATGCTCATCATATGGTTTCTTGGCGCCGATGGAGCATTAATGAAGAAAAGCAAAAAGATAGGAGCATTTGTCCAAAAAACTGCCGGGATACTTCTCCTGCTGATGGGGCTGCTTGATACCATAACATATTGGGGTTAACAAAAACGATTAGGAAAAGTCTTCAACTTTTGGTATTTTGGCAGCGATAAAATTGATTATTTGCCTGCCATCCTTTATACTCATATCATTGGCATTTAAGCGAGGTGAAAATTTTTGTTTCAATTAGTTATTGATCATTCAGATATCAATACATTAAACGCCATATATATCAGTATTTACTTAGGATTAATCGTGAAATATCTTTGGACATGTGGTGTGGAGTATTCTTTCAATGAATCACTAACAAATTCGGCGAACACAAAAATTATTCATCCTTCATTATTTTACAAGAAGAATAGCTGTTTAACCGGCAGCTTTATCCTAAAAAGAATAGTTAAATATATTCGCAGAAAAGAATGTTCAAAGGATGATTCTGAGGACCCATTTTCCTCCTTTTTACTTCAACCACCAATTTACACTACCAATTAGGAGGAAATATGAAAACTAAACGATCTTCACTTCTCATTGCCGCTATCATTTCGTTAACTGCATTATTCTTGACCGCTTGTTCATCTCAAGCACAAACAGGTAAAAGTAGCGGTTTTTTCCAAACCTACTTAGTCACTCCTTTTTCGAATTCCATCGAATCAGTGGCTGATTTTTTTAACGGAAATTATGGCTTGGCGATTATCATTGTTACTGTGATTATCAGGCTTGCCCTAATGCCTTTGATGCTGAAGCAATATAAAAAACAAATGGCAATGAAGGAAAAAATGGATGTCTTAAAGCCTGAAATGGATGCGATTCAAAAGAAATTAAAAGGTGAAAAAGATCCGAAGAAAAAACAAGAGCTTCAGGCAGAAATGATGGGACTTTATCAAAAGCATGGCGTCAATCCATTAAATATGGGCTGTCTGCCAGTCCTTATTCAAATGCCCATTTTGACAGCTTTCTATTATGCTATACGCGGATCGCATGAAATTGCAACCCATCAATTTTTATGGTTCAGCCTCGGGAAACCAGATATCATCATCACGATCATTGCAGGGGTCATTTACTATTTGCAATTTAAGGTTTCACAATCTAGCATGCCTAAACAGCAGCAGGAACAAATGAAATTCATGGGCCTGATGTCGCCGCTGATGATTGTAATGTTCTCCTTTAAAGCTCCAGCTGCACTCCCGCTTTATTGGGTAGTCGGCGGTATATTCTTAACGGTTCAAACGATGATTAGCCGCAGCCTCTATCAGCCTAAAAAAACAGCTGAGGTACCAGTAAAACAAAAATAAAAAGATAGAAGCATCCATCCCGGATGCTTCTTTTTTAAAGTATTTTTCCCAAAACCAGCCCCAGATAAGCAAAAGTTATTCCTAGTATGTAACTGGCAAATAAATAGCCAAAATATAGGTTAGATTTTTTCGTTTTCCTCAGCTGCTCCAATTCAAGATTTAAGGTAGAGAAGGTAGTGAAGGCTCCCATAAACCCTATTCCAAATAAAGAATATATTTGTCCACTCACATGGCTGCCCATTAGCCAGCCCAATAAAAAGGCTCCGATTAAATTGACCATTAACGTTCCGAAGGGAAAACCCGTATTATGACGCTCCTGAATTTTCCTGCTAAAAAAGTATCGGCAGATTGCGCCTAAAAATCCACCGATAGACACGAAAATGATTTCCTTCATGATGACTGCCCCGCTTCTTTAACCCCTTTGCTCCCCATCCACATGCCCAGGCGAATTAAAATAAGGCCGCCGTCAAGACTGATCATCATATACAAAAAGGCAAATAAATATTGATTACCCTCCATTAAATGAACCGCCTCTAAACAAAAAGTGGAAAAAGTGGTATAGGAGCCAATGACACCTGTTGTCAGTGCAGCCAGAAGGTTAGGATGAAGCTTTTTTGGTATTACAAATTTACTTGCAACCCAGCCAAGGAAAAAGGAGCCAGACAGGTTAATGATGAGTGTTCCAGCGGGAAAGTCTTTCCCCCACATATGTAAAGCCATTTGTGAAAAAAAATAACGGAGCAGGCTTCCTGCTATTCCACCCAATCCTACGAATAGATACACCAATTTAAATCGCTCCAATCTTACAAATAAAATCTAATCCATTTTAACACATCATTTTTAGGATAGATTTTTTCTTAACCGGAAATTCTATGCTTGTACCACTTAGAAAAGGAGTGACACAATTGAAAAAGAGTTTATTCTTCACTTCCATCCTAATCTTTAGTCTTTATTTGACCGGATGCACAAGGAATAACGCAAATAATGATGTTGCCTATCGAAACAGAAACTACACGGAGCCTGCCAGGGTGAATAATAATGTTCCAAGACACGGAGGGCCTGCCATCACCGGTGTAGATGTAAGCGACCCAAGACTTGACCGGAATGAAAATCGCCGCAATTACAATAAATTTACAAATGTCCGGAATGATAACCAGAATAACACCAGAAATAATAAGACAAGAATGCGAGTTGCCGATGAAGCGGCAGACAGGATTGCAGGCCTCCCTGAAGTAGACTCTGCGAATGTCATTGTCACCGATAATAATGCATTTGTTGCGGCCAAACTTAACAATTCTTCCCGAAATGATTTGACCAAAGACATTGAGGATCAAATTTCACGTGAAGTAAAAAAAGTGGATCGTGATATTGACAACGTATATATCTCTGTTAATCCGGATTTTTACGACCGAATGAATAATTATGCCCGTGATATTCGCAATGGCAAACCCATTTCCGGTTTATTTAATGAATTTACCGAAACTATCCGGAGAATATTTCCTGATGCTCGATGACACAAAAATGCCTGGCAAATTTGCTAGGCATTTTTGTTCATTTTTTGTAATAATTCTCCCTTTACTACAGGCCATTCCTCCTGAAGAATACTAAAATACACCGTATCCCTTACATACCCATCATTTATCTTTCTGTCCTTGCGCAATATTCCTTCTTTAGCGGCACCTAAGCGGGCGATCGCAGCTTGTGACCTTATGTTGCGGGA
>CAYNUT010000049.1:0-24132 GCA_964400595.1 uncultured Neobacillus sp.
TCAACAGGGAGGCAATTCAACCTAAAGTATTGCAACACACTTTTTCTAACCTTGCGGAACAGATCATGAACATTGCCAGGTGTAACATAAACGTCCGTAATTATATTAAACTTTATATCTGTAGTTAGGTGGTCAAGATAACAGAACATTCCTGTTTGTTTTCACGGGACATAAATCCACATTCAGGGTCCGTTGTACTAACTCGAATTTCTTTAGTCTCCTTCACTTCCTCCCTTTTTTTTAACGTTTTTTTCCATGATTAATTCTAACCTCTTCTACTGCCTTGTTTAGGTCATCAAAATATTCCCGAGTATCTACTTCCACCTCTTGCTTTGTAAATTTAAGGTTTTTTGCGTTTGCCTTTAAGTGTGTAGAATCAGTAAATAAAACACGTCCGCCAACCATCTTATGATTCTTTGTTAGAAGAACCATTTCATCGAAAATCTCCTGAAAAATATTTGTATCCTTAAAAAGGGTTTTGACGATTCCCGCTAATCGTAGAGTGATGAGGTACTGGGTCCTTGAATTTCAGACCTAAAAACCAGCGGTAGGCGACGTTTGATCTAATTTCCCTTTCTAATTGACGTTCAGAACAAATGCAGTAAATATAACCAATAAACATCATCTTAAAAAGAATAAGAGGATCAGTAGGGCGTCTATGGTCATCAGGTACCAATTCATCAATAGATATAAATTCATATTCAATTTGGCTTAAACATTGATTTCACCACTTATTTTTATAATTTATTAGTTGAGTTGAAGGTCTTTATTGAAAGCACTCTGTTGATTGGCGCGGAAGGCACGAAGACTCCTGCGGGAGTACGGGGCAGGGGAGACCCCGCAGGAGCGAAGCGACGAGGAGGCTCCCCGGCACGCCCGCGGAAAGCGAAGTGCCTGGAGCGCCAATCAACAGACCTGTTTAAAATCCTATACACCAATAATATTAAACTGAATTAACGCGGTTAATTATTGAAGTAAATGAATAAAATAACAGGCTTTCTAGTCTCTTCTTTTATTTTATCTAGAAAATCTTCTATCATTTTTTAATATCTTTATTAATAAACTTTTAATAGAGGATCGATACGAGGAGTTTTCGAATGAAGATCAATAAATATTATCGGGACGCAGCCCATTCAAACCTAAATGGTAGTATTGCAGCACTATTTCCTGTTATTTTGCTTGTGGCAGGAAATATAATCTTTTTCAAAAACCAGGAAATTTTTATTTTAACAATCCCATTTATAGCTTATAGCTTTTTCAGTTTCCAAATCTCTTTGTTTAGAATGAAACAATCACATATGATTGCAAGGAATATTGCTCATGCAGGAGTGGACATCTGCTATTCTTCTTTATTAAAAGCGCAGCACCTCTTAGTAATATCCATGAACACCTATTCGGAAAATCTGCAGTTCTATTTTCCAAACGGCCATTTGGCGGGATACATTAAAAAGTCCCGCAAACGATATTTATGGCGTTCGGCGAGTTTTTCTCTCTTTGACATGAATGATAAAGTGCTTGGATCGTATAAAATAAAGGGGATGACAACACTTGCAATTGAAGTTTATGATCAAAATAATATCTATTTAGGATCTTTGGAGATAAGGAAGGGTTCTTGGAGGAAAAGCAAAAGAGAATTCCTTAGTGCCTCTGGAAAATATTTAGGTGCTGTTGAGGGTTCACCAGGTTTTATGGATGAGCGGATTTTTAATCAGCATCAACGGCAGACTGTCAGGCTGAGAAGAGGGTGGATGCCTGTTGAATGGAGCTCTTTTTTTCCTGAGCCCAATACACCTGTTTTAACGTTTATCGAGTCAGGTTCTGAGAAGGACAAGCTGCTGCAAATGTCTTTTTTAATCCATGAATACTTCATCGAAAGATAGGTTCCCCTTATGATTAATGTTTGATATGATAGAATATAATTTATTTTGCTCAGTGGGGGTTATGAAATTGGAATTGAATTTAATCAAAGGTCATGGGTCGGGCAATGATTTTATTTTAATCGATGAGATTACAACCGGCCTGTCCTTTACGGATAATGAAAGAGCAGAATTAGCGAGACTCCTATGCAATCGGAATTCAGATTTAGGAGCAGATGGAATTCTTTTCGCGATGAAAAGTGATCGTGCTGATGGTAAAATGCGAATTTTTAATGCGGATGGCTCAGAGGCATCGATGTGCGGAAATGGCCTGAGAATTGTGGCAAGATATGTTTGTGAGCTTTTTAATAGGAACGAAGCTGTGATAGAAACAATGAAGGCTGACCTTAAGGTCAAAAAGCAAGTGGAACTATTCCCCGAGGTTCCAACCTATCAGGTGGAAATCTCTCCAGTGCATTTTGATTTACAAGCCCTGCCATTACAGTTGGATAAACCGACCCTGCTGAATGAGCGTATTATTGAGCTGACAGAAGATCTTAGGTTTACAGCGCTTGCTGTGCCTAACCCCCATTTAATTACGATTGCAGATACAAATCAGCTGCAAAGTGATCTGCAAAAACAGATTAGTGAAAAAGTGAATGGCCCCAATAACCTTTTTCCCGATGGTGTAAATGTCAGTTTTGTTAAGACATTTCAGCCTGGAGATATTTTTGTAAGAACCTATGAAAGGGGTGTCGGCTTTACCAATGCCTGCGGCACCGCGATGTCAGCATCTGCCCTTGTGACCTGCCTGCTAGGGATGAATGACTTTGAAAAAACCATTTATGTGTATAATAATGGCGGAAAAGTTCAATGTGTTGTTCATCAAAACGATGACAAATATGAAATTGATTTAATCGGTAATGCTACTTATCTTTACAAAGCAGCAATTAGCGTGAACCTGGATAAACGGGAATTTATCTTAAAATCAAAAAACGAATTGAGAGAGCAGATTTCATATGAAAAATTGAAGGCAGAGGCACAACAATTTTTGCGTGGAACAATGAAGAGATAAGGGCAGCCTTGTCCCTTCATTGTTTTTTTTGCTTTAAAACTTCCAGAACGGGTGAGAACGGCTGAAGAGCTTTCGTTTCCATGAAGTTTTTAAATGGGTCTCCTTTTTTCTTTATCCGCATTAAGGCCATTTGCATGGTAAAAATTTCAGGCATGAGGTTTTCATTCACTTCTTCCCAATAAAGGGGGGTAGCCACTCCTGCATGCTCATTTCCCCTTAGGGAATAAGGGGCAACAATCGTTTTTCCTTCTCCATGCTGGATATAATCAACATAAAGCCGCTGACCGCGCTTTTTTTTCATCCTTTCAATCGTGAAGGAATCTGGATCTTTTGATATTAAATATTCCGCAATAAAGCTGGTAAACAATCTTGTATCATCGTAGGAAAATTTCCCCTCCGGCAAGGGAAGATAGATTTGCAGTCCCTTATTGCCGGAAGTCTTAATGAAGCCGATTAAATGAAGTTGATCCAGCACTTCTTTTATCAAAAGTGCAGCTTTTACCGCTAAGTGAAAGGCCTCTTTTGAAGGTGGGTCTAAATCAAATACAATTTCGCTTGGCCCATGGCTCTTCATTGTCTGAAAGGGAACATGAAATTCAATGGCTAACTGATTTCCAAGCCAAATCAAGGTCTTTAAATTATTACAAAGGATATAATCAATTCCATCAGCCCGGAATGTTTTCACAAAATCCGGGGCATAGTCCGGACAGTTTTTTTGATAAAAGGCTTCGCCGAACATTCCATGCGGGAATCGGATGACTGTCAACAGCCGATCTTGTAAAAATGGCAGCATATAAGGAGAAACTTCCCTAAGGTACAAAATATAATCGGCTTTTTGAATTTCATGCTTTTCCCAAAGCAGTTTATTTGGATGGGAGATTTCCAGATCCTGAGGCAAATTTTTTTGTTGTAAAGTAAATTTTTCATAGGAACAGTCAACAGGTTGTAAATCAAGCCGAAATCGGTCAAAGCGGGGTTCCCGGAGCTGGTTATCATATAATTCAAGGTATTTTACTTCAAGACAAATGGCCGGTTCAAGGTAAATAAACTGTCCGTCTTCATGATTCCTATTTTGTTTGATAATCAGCATGAGGGCTTGTTTTTCATTTGGCTTAAATCCAAAAAGAACCTGGCCGATTGGAAAAATCTCAGTTTCCTTATATACGCCAAGATAAAAGTAGCCATTGGTTTTATCAAAGGATGTTACAAAGCAGCTGACGTATTTCCAGTTTTTGTACTTTAGCCATTTTAAAGACCGCTTCCCTTCCTCCCATTGACTGCCTGCCTGTTTCGCAACAATTCCTTCGCCATCAAATAAAACCACTTTTTCCCAGATTTCATCAAAATCCTTATAAGGCACAACAGGTTGAAGGAGCTGTTCATTTTTTGGGTGAGCGTATAATTCAAACCCAATCGTTTGGAATAATTTGAGTAATTCATTTTTTCGGATATGATAGGCTTTATCCTTTAGCGATTTTCCTTTTAGGCTTAATACATCGAATACCATCAGGCGGCAGGGGGAAATATGGGTCTGTTCGCTGATTTTTTTTGCTGATTTCATACGGCCGCGAATCTGAATGGCAGAAAAATTGGCTTTGTAGGGATTTTCCAAGGCAACTAGTTCACCATCAAGCTGGAAGGGCAAAAATGGCTGGAATTCTTTTTCATGCTTCAAAAGGAAATCCTTTATTTCCGGAAACTGCGGCAATAATGATTTTCCATTTCGGCTGATCAGTTCAAGGCTGTTGCTATTCCATTCTAATATCGCCCGAAAACCGTCATATTTCACCTCATACCACCAATCGTGCTGAACAGGCCGATCAAAGGTTAAACTTGGAAGCATTGGTTTCATTTGATTCCCTCTTTTTAGTTTATTTTGTAACGATAGAGGGAAAAACATCCTTCCATTTGTTTTTATGTATTGTGAAATTTTGCAGAGCACAAAATAAAAGCAAAAAGATTGGAGAATTATTTATGCATACAATGTGGAAGGGCAGTATCAGCTTTGGCCTTGTCAATATTCCCATCAAGCTGCATACGGCTACCGAAGATAAAGATATAAAGCTCCGGACCCTGCATAACAAATGTCATGCCCCAATAAAATATGAAAAGATTTGCTCTGTGTGCGAAGAGGAAGTAAAAGCGGAAGATATCGTTAGAGCATTTGAGTATACAAAAGGAAAATTTATCGTTCTTGATGAGGAGGAACTGGAAAAACTTCGGAAGGAAAATGAAGAGAAGGCCGTAGAAATCATTGATTTTGTGAAAATGGAAGAAATTGATCCCATTTATTTTGACCGCAGTTATTATTTGTCCCCAAATGAAGGGGGCGGGAAGGCTTATTCCTTGTTACGTAAAGCTTTGCAAGAATCACAAAAAGTGGGATTGGCAAAAATCATTATTCGTTCGAAGGAACAGCTCGCAGTTATTCGCGTATATGAAAACATACTGGTGATGGAAACGATCCATTTTCCTGATGAGGTTCGTAAATCAGCTGATGTACCAAATGTTCCTTCAGAGGATAAAGTAACGAAAAAAGAACTGGATACTGCCATATTGCTAATTGACCAATTAACATCTGACTTCGAGCCGGAAAAATATACGGATGAATACCGTACTGCTTTGATAGAACTAATTGAATCGAAGCGAAATGGCAAAGAAATAATCACAGCTGCAGTCAAGGAAACTCCTTCAAATGTAACTGATTTAATGGCTGCACTTCAGGCCTCCATTGATCGAACAAAACCTAAAAAGGCGGCAGCACCAAGAAAGAAAGCAGCAGCAAAAGTAAAAAGAGAAGCATGAGCAGGGAAAAGATGTTCCCTGCTTTATTCAATGATATTGTCCCTGCAATAGGTTAGCACTAATTCTTCTTCTTCTTCTTCAAGAGCAAAATCAAGAACCTCTTCGCTTTGTTCTTCATAAAAATGATAGCTGGCGATATTGGCTTTTTTTTCATCAATAACCAATATAACCTTTAAGCCAACCCCTTTATCTGAAAAAAGTTCATCCTCTTCGTCTATGTCAAGGTTTAGGAAGAATTCGTATCTCTCTCCTGTTAATAAGCCAAAAGGATCTTCGAGCTTCTCCACTGAATGTCCAGTAATGTTCAAAATTATCATCCTTTGCAAAAATTATATACCACTCTATTATACACATTTTTATGCTGTAAAAAAAAATAATCCATATATTACTTTTGCACAATAATAATCAATTGATTTTGAATTTAATGTGAATAATTACACAAAGTTAACCCTGATTTGGAACAATGAGGTAATATAAAATTGAGAATTAACAGGAAAAAAGTCACAAAAAAGCAGGTGAAAAAATTTTTAATTGTTATGTGAAAATATTCACAAAAAGGAGAGAGTGTGAATGACCGCAGCTGCAGAACCACTACACACACAATTACAACCGTTTTTATTTTCCAGAAAAAATTTTTATCAGCTCCTTTACTTGTTATTTTTAGACCCCAATGAAAACCTTTTTCTCGAAATAAAGACCAATGCAAATCTAAATGAACTTTCAGAAATTCATGAAGGGGGACAAATACTTCACAATTATTTTACCCATCTTTTGCCGGAACAAGTGAATAATGACAAAGAAGAATATCAGCGATTATTTATCGGTCCAGGGCCATTGGCTGCCCCTCCTTGGGAGTCCTATTACAGGAGTAAGGAGCATCTTCTTTTTGAGGAATGGACCTATCAAATTAGAGAGCAGTATCATCAATTCGGTCTTCAATATATAAAAGAAAATAATGAACCTGATGACCATCTGCTGCTTGAATTGGAATTTATGAATTTTCTAGCGGATTTATGTTTGCAGGAAACAAATGCCGAAAGGATTGTTGAATTACTCTCTAGCCAAATCCGCTTTCTTGAAAAGCATTTAACGATATGGATTCCCTATTTTTGTGAAAGAGTGATTAAAAATACTAACAGCCAGCTATACTTGGGTGCAGCTATGCTCCTTGAAGATTTTTTGAGTTTTGATTTGACATCTCTATATGAAGTAAGGGAGGCATTACCTAATGTCTGAAAATAATCCATTAAAAGAAATATTAACGAACAAACTAAAACGAAGGACCTTGTTAAAATGGTCAGGGGCAATCGGGATCCCGGTCATTGCAGGAGGCATCGGCACGAAGATGCTTGTCGATCGAAAGGAAGAGCCGAAAAAAGTCAGTGCCAAGGATACGGAGAAAATTATCTCCACTTGCAGTATCAATAATTGCGGCGGACGCTGCGTGATTAAGGCTCATGTAAAAGATGGGATGGTCGTCCGTGTAAGCACAGATACACAGGCAGCAGCCGACCCATCGACCCCGCCGTTAAGGGCATGTGTCAGGGGCAGGAATTATCGCAGCATGCTCTACCATCCAGACCGCCTAAAATATCCAATGAAACGGGTCGGTAAGCGGGGAGAAGGAAAATTTGAACGCATAACCTGGGATGAAGCGATTGAAACGATTGCATCAGAAGTAAAACGTATTGGTGATAAATATGGCCCGGAATCAAGATATGTCAACTATGCTTCAGGGCAGAGCTGGGGTCTGCATGGAGGGAAAAGTGCGGCAAGGAAGCTTTTAGCGCTTACCGGTGGTTATTTAAATTACCGGAACGACTATAGTTCGGGTGCAGGAAATGTAGCAACCCCCTATACGTATGGAACAAATAATTCAGGCAGCAGCTTTGATTCCCTCTTACACTCGAAATATATTATTTTGTGGGGACAAAACCCTTCTGAAATGATTTTTTCAACACCATACCGTGAGTATTTAATGCAGGCGAAGAAAAATGGAGCAAAAATTGTCGTCATTGATCCCAGATATACAGATACAGCTATTGCTTTTGCAGATGAGTGGATTCCAATTCTTCCAACGACAGATAATGCGATGATGGATGCCATGGGATATGTCATTATAACAGAAAACTTACATGATCAAGCCTTTTTAGATAAGTACTGTATTGGCTTTGACGCTGCCCATATGCCTGAAGGGGTGTCAGGCACTGAATCCTTGAAAAGTTATTTGCTCGGAGAGAAGGATGGGGTCCCTAAAACGCCGGAATGGGCGGAAAAGATATGCCGCGTACCGGCAAGTAAAATACGGGAAATTGCCAGGGAATATGCTAAGAGCAAACCGGCAGCTTTAATTCAGGGCTGGGCTGCACAGCGGCAGGCATACGGTGAACAATTTATGCGCGGTGGTGCACAACTGGCCTGCCTAACTGGAAATGTAGGTAAACTTGGCGGCTGGGCTGCAGGAACAGGTTATTGGAGCCGTTCGGATATTGTTTATCCATTTTCATTTGAAAATCCTGTAAAAGCTTCCATTCCGTGTTTCCTTTGGACAAAAGCCGTGGAAAAAGGAACGGAAATGACAGCTTCTGATGGATTAGAAGGAACTGACCGGCTGAAAACCAATATAAAACTTATTTTTAATATGGCAGGAAACATGCTGATTAACCAGCATGCTGATATTAATACAACTCATAAACTGCTTGAAGATGAAAGCAAAGTGGAATTTATTGTCGTAAGCGACATTTTTATGACACCTAGTGCTCGGTATGCGGATATTTTATTGCCGGGAACCACCTTCTTTGAACGTC
Organism: uncultured Neobacillus sp.; assembly: GCA_964400595.1. Lineage (GTDB taxonomy): Bacteria > Bacillota > Bacilli > Bacillales > Cytobacillaceae > Neobacillus. The sequence continues at coordinate 8,544 of CAYNUT010000049.1, forward strand.
ATGATATTGGGGTGCCATGGTGTTTCGGTGATTACGTCATTTTTGGCGAGCAAACAATCAAGCCTTTATATGAATGCCGCAATGAATACGATGTTTTTGCCGAAATTGCAGGCAAACTGGGATTGAAGGAGAAATTTACCGAGGGGAAAACCATTTTGGATTTGGTAAAAGAAAGTGTTGAACGGACAAGAAAAGAGCTGGAACCTAATTTCCCAACCTTTGAGGAATTTCGTAAGAAAGGGGTCCATCACTTTAAATATGATGCACCGCTCGTTGGATTCCAGAAACAAATTGAAGACCCTGAAAAAAATCCGTTTGAAACACCGTCCGGCAAAATCGAATTATTTTCTAAAGCCTTATGGGATATGAACCAGCACGAGGAAATTCCGGCTATTGCCAAATATATTTCTTCTTGGGAAGGACCGGACGATCCGTTAATAGAGAAATATCCTTTGCAGCTCATCAGCTGGCATTATAAGCGCAGATGCCATTCCACCTATGATAATCAAGAGTGGCTTGAAGAAGCAGCCAAGCAGGAGATGTGGTTGAATCCTAAAGATGCTGAGAAACGTGGAATTAAACATGGTGACCGTGTTCAAGTGTTTAATGCTCGGGGGTCATTAACTATTGATGTTAAAGTAACACCAAGAATTACTCCTGGTGTAGTGGGAATCCCACAGGGTGCTTGGTATACTCCTGATAAGAAAGGGCTTGACCAGCGGGGTTCAGTTAATGTTCTTACATCACAGCGGCCAACACCACTTGCAAAGGCAAATCCGCAATTAACAAACCTTGTTGAAGTGAAAAAAGGGTAGGGAGTGAGGAAGTTGGCTCAATTAGGATTTTATATAAACCAAAGTCTTTGTATTGGCTGTAAGGCATGCAGTGTTTCCTGTAAGGACAAGAATAATCTTGATGTCGGGATTAATTACCGCAGGGTTTACACATATGAGGATGGAACGTTCATGCAGCAGCCATCAAGCGGAATTGTTCATAATGTAAAGGCATTTTATTTTTCAATCGCCTGCAATCATTGTACACAGCCAAAATGCATACCAAGCTGTCCGGTTGGGGCGATTACAAAAAATAAAGAAAACGGTGTTGTAACAATTGACCAGGAGATTTGTCAAGGTGCTCAGCTGTGTGTGAAGGCATGCCCTTACGGGGCCCCGCAATTTAATAATAAGGTGTTTAAATCAGATAAATGTGATTTCTGTATTGACCTTCAAGAAAAAGGTGAACTCCCTGTGTGTGTTGCCACCTGCCCGCAGAGGGCCATTGATTTTGGACCTATTGACGAACTGCGTAAAAAATATGGCAGTGTCAGCCAAATTAAAGGAATGCCAAATAACTCGATTACCAGTCCAAACCTTGTCATTACGCCTCATAAAGATGCGAAATTATCCAGTTCATGATTGGTAATATCTGAAAAAATAGCAGCTGCGGTCTTGAAAAGGCCCAGCAGCTATTTATGGGAGATGATCCGATGTCCCTGATTCTTAATTGGCTTGAAAGCATGCAGGTGGACTTGAAAATATCAGAAAAATGCTCCAAAAAGAAAAACCGCCATTCTACCTGCACCTATTGTTTGCAGGCATGCAACGATGAAGCTATTTCCATCAATAATGGATCGATTGCAATAAGTCCGGAGATATGCAGCTCATGCGGAGATTGTATGGTTGCATGCCCGCTTTCCGCGATAACGGGAATGGCTATTACGAGACAGTTTGAAAATGGCAGCCTTGTTTATGATGCTTCTTATATCCCGACTGTGAAGGAATTATTGATTTATAAAAAAAGAGGAATGCATTCAATCCAAATGGCTGCTGCATTCCTTAATCCAGTGTGGGAAAAAGTCCTGAATGAAACAAATGAAGGGTTAGCCATCTTAGGAGAAGAATCAATAATGGTCTTTCGAAAGGAAACAGATGAAAGACTTTCAAGAAGAGCTTTTTTTACCTCATTCCAAAAAGAAGGTAAGCACATGCTCAAAAGTCTTGCACCAGCAGCATGGAAAATAAAAGAGGATGAGTGGAATCTGGCTAATTATTATCCAGATTACCAATTTTATACTGTTGTCATTAATCAAGATAAGTGTACCCTTTGCCAGTTATGCAAAACGTTATGTCCGCAGCATGTGTTCAGTTTGGGTGAGTCAGAATGGCAAATAGAACATGGCAAATGTGCCAACTGTACTGTCTGCAGAGATATTTGTCCTGAGCAGGCAATTGAGATCACACCAGAGATAAAGAAGAAAAATATTTCCCGCCATCATGTGCAAACCCAGAAGTGTACCCATTGCGGGCAATCCTTTTACGGTTTTCATGAAGAAGAGAATTGTCCTCTGTGCAGGGACCGAGATCCCGAATGGTTAAGTCCGTTTGGATAAAGAAAAAGAACGTCAAAACCTGACGTTCTTTTTTACGGAGAAGGTGAGATTCGAACTCACGCGACGGTTGCCCGCCCTAACGCATTTCGAGTGCGCCCCCTTATAACCACTTGGGTACTCCTCCATATTTAATTGGAGCGGGTGAGGGGAATCGAACCCCCGCCGTCAGCTTGGGAAGCTGAAATTCTACCATTAAACCACACCCGCATTTCTTTCTAACGAAAAATATTTTAACATAGTTTCCTGAATTTTGGTAGGTAAAACTTTCTTTTTCTCCCGATTGTTCAAAATAAAACAAAAAAAGAAAAAAGTCGAAGAACATCAACCGCAGATTAATCTAATAGAATTACAATAAAGTTGGAGCTGAGCAGCAACTCAGCTCTTTATTACATCTATCCTTCAGTCTTTGGCTTGATTGCAAGTAAAGAAACTAATCCAGCAAGCAGGCTTAAGCCGCTCATGATAATAAAAATCCAATGGCTTGATGATTTCATTAACAGGGCAATAATAGGAGGGCCAGCTGCTACCCCAATAAACCTCATAGAACTATAAATGGAGGTAATGGTTCCCCGTTCCTTCTTTTCTACTCCTTCCGTAATAAGTGCATCCAAACATGGAAGCCCAATACCAATACCAATACCGCTTATGAGGAACATACTAACCATGTACCATAATTTAATCGAAAACCATAAAGCTGCTATGGAAATCGAAGCGGTAATGATTCCACAAAATGTAAGCCACTTCATTAATACTTTATTTTTTTTAATCATCTTGCCGCTAATAAAAGATGATAAGCAAAGTGCACCGAGCGGCATGGATAAAAATAAACCTTTTTTAATATCTTTAATCCCATATTCCTTTTCAAATATCTCGGAAAGGTAAAACAAAATTCCAAACAGAACAAGCATAAGGATGCCGCCAATAAAAAAGATGGCATAAAGCCAACGTCCTTTTTCGGTAAAGGTTTTCTTTACATTGATAAAGAAATCCTTAAATGGAATCGGTTTTTGGGATGTTTTTGGACATTTTACCAAAAAGAACATCATTAAAACAGAAATGAGGCAAAAGACAGGAAAAGCAAAAAAGGGCAAAAACCAGATGAATCCTGCTAAAAAGGCTCCCAAAATCGGACTCAGCACTTTTCCGAAGGTATTGGAAGTTTCGATAAGCCCTAAACAGCTGCTGACATCATCGACACTTTTAAACATATCGCCCACCAAGGGAAGCACGATGGGGGCTGCCCCGGCTGCTCCGACCCCTTGCAATGAACGGCCGATTAGAATCAGCCAATAAGCATTATCAAATTTCCATGCGGCCCATCCGGAAACTAAGCCGCCAATTCCAGCAATGATAAGGCTCGGGATGATGACTTTTTTTCTGCCGATATGATCTGATAGGTAGCCGGCAACAGGAATTAAAAAAATGGCCACAATCGAATAAACAGTGATAATCATGCTGGATTGAAAAGAAGATATCGATAATTCTCCTTCCATAGCTGGTAAAACTGGAATTAACATTGAGTTGCCAAGCGTCATGACTAATGGAATGGAAGATAGCGAGACAATTGCCCATTTTTGGTTTGAAATTTCATTTGACCGCTTTTGTCCATCTTGGGACCGTTTCTTTTTTACAGCCCGTGGATCTTGGAATATTTGTTCAATATGTTCCATTTATCTTCTATCCCGCCTTTATTAATCTTACAGTTAATATTTACTTTTTCAGTGAAAAAAAAACGAACCTTAAAATGGAAGTTAGAATTTTTTGAATTTTTTTGAAAGTGGTTCTTGACAATAAGATAATGAATATACTAACATAAATACCAATAATTGCTTAACTGGAAAAATTCATAATGCAAATTGATGAACAAGAGGAGTACACATATTTATTTCTTTTCAGAGAGTCGGGGGTGGTGGGAGCCCGATAAGAAAGGATTTGTGGAATGGACTTGTGAGAGGCATCTTGAACATAAGTAGGGATGCACGGAATTCCACCGTTAAAAGGATAGGATATCGAACGAATGAAATGTTCCGTATCTGAAAGAGCGGAAGCTGTATTTTTACAGCTTCAAATGGGGTGGCACCGCGGTCTTAGAATCGTCCTCTATATGCGTAATTTTACATTATGCATATAGAGGACGATTTTTTTTTAGGAAGGAGCTTATCAATGAAAACAAAAAACGAATGTTTCATAAAAGAAATAAAGGGAGATACCTTCACACCGATTTCGATATTGCAAAAAATCAGCGGGAAAAAGAAATTTTTACTTGAAAGTTCTCATAAATACAATGATTCAGGAAGATATTCGTTTATCGGCTCCGACCCTGCTTTTGAACTGATTTCTTACGGAAGACAAAACGAAATAATCAACCGGAATGGAGAAAAGAAATGCATGGAGGGCAACCCTCTGAAGATGATAAACGATATCCTGCCCGCTGCCGCCCTTGAAAAGGTTCCCTACCCATTTGTCGGAGGAGCAGTCGGGTATGTCGGCTATGACATTGTTAGGGAATATGAAGAAATTGGACCTGAGTATCCGAACGATTTATATATGCCGGATATCCATTTGCAGTTTTATGAAGAGGTAATCATTTTTGATCACTTGGAGGATAGGGTAGTCCTTATAGGGATGCCGCTGACAAAGGACAGCAAGCCTGAAGAGATTGAAGAAAGAATGAACAGACAACTTGAAGAGCTGAAAGCTCCCAATATTCTTCAGGATGAAGTGCCCTTTCAATTTTCTGGATTCACGGATGAAACCGAAAAAGAAGTATTTTTAAAAAATGTGGAAAAGGCAAAAAAGCATATATTAGCAGGGGACATTTTTCAAGTTGTTCTCTCCAGACGGATGAAATCCGAATATCAAGGAACTCCATTAACCTTGTACCGGGAGCATCGGGCTCATAATCCCACTCCCTATATGTTTTATATTGAATTCAATCAGTACACCGTAATAGGGTCGTCACCTGAAAGCTTAATCAAAACGAGAGGCAGGATGGTGGCAGCCAATCCAATCGCCGGAACCAAAAAACGAGGGAAAGACCGGGAAGAAGATGAAGTGATGGCAAAAGAGTTAATAAATGATGAAAAAGAAATCGCTGAGCATAAAATGCTTGTCGACTTAGGACGGAATGATCTAGGGAAAGTTTGCGAATTTAATACTGTTCAGGTTGATAAATTCATGACAGTTGAGAAGTTTCGTTATGTGATGCACATCGTGTCGGAAATTAGCGGAAAACTTTGTACCGATAAAACGTCAATGGATGCACTTGCTGCATGTCTGCCGGCGGGAACGGTTTCAGGCGCACCAAAGGTCAGGGCCATGGAAATCATTAATACTCTTGAAAGGTCAAAGCGCGGACTTTATTCCGGTGCGGTAGGGTATTTATCCGTTAATGGCAATATGGACTTTGCCTTAGCGATTCGAACGATAATTTTAAAAGAGGGAACAGCCTATATTCAAGCAGGTGCAGGGATTGTGCATGATTCCATTCCCGAATCCGAATATGAGGAAACAGTAAATAAGCTAAAAGGCTTTTTGGAGGGTGCAGAATGATCTTACTTATTGATAATTTTGATTCTTTTACCTTTAACCTTTATCAGTATTTAGGTGAATTAGGCGAAAAAGTAGAAGTGTTTCGCAACAACCAGCTAAGCTTGGAGGAAATAGGTGAGCTAAATCCCAAGGCGATTATTCTCTCGCCCGGCCCGGGACGGCCCGAGGATGCAGGCATTTGTATTAAAGTCATTCAAGCATTCCACAAGAAGATTCCAATCTTAGGCATCTGCCTTGGTCATCAAGCAATCTGCGCTGCCTTTGGCGGTGAAATAAGAAGGGCGAATAGTATTAAACACGGTAAAACATCATTTATTACTCATAATGGAAGCTGCCTTTTTAACTATTTAACTTCCCCATTGGAAGTTATGCGCTACCATTCTTTAACCATTGAAAAAAACTGTCTGCCAATTGAACTGCATTGGATGGCCTTATCGATGGATGACCAGGAAATAATGGCGATTAAACACCGGCGTTATCCTGTTTATGGACTTCAGTTTCATCCTGAATCCATTGGTACTCCGGCAGGAAAACAAATCCTTAAAAACTTTCTACTTGAAATTGAAAGGGTGAAGAATGATGAAGAATTATTTACTCCAATTAGCTGAAAAAAAATCCCTTTCGGAAAACCAAATGAAAGAGGCAGTGGATTTTATTTTGGGTGAAGAAGTATCGGAATCCGAAATTGCCGCCTTTTTAATGGGATTAAAATCAAAAGGAGAGACCGTCGAGGAAATTGTCGGCATTGTAAGGGCTTTAAAAGAAAATACAATCCCGTTTAGGAAGAAATTTCTGAATGTTCTTGATAATTGCGGCACCGGAGGAGATGGTTCCTCAAGTTTCAACGTAAGTACAACCTCCGCGTTTGTTATTGCGGCAGCAGGAATCCCGGTTGCCAAACATGGAAATCGAAGTATATCGAGTAAAACAGGAAGTGCTGATGTGCTTGAATATTTGGGTGTGAACTTGAATTTAACAGCGGAAACCACTGAAGAAATTCTTGAAGAAATAGGCATTGCTTTCTTATTTGCACCGCATGTTCATCCAAAGTTACAGAAAGTAATGACAGTAAGGAGACAGTTGAAAATTCCCACGATTTTTAATTTTATAGGTCCCTTAACTAATCCGATGGAATTGGATTATCAGCTGCTTGGAGTTTATCGCAGAGATTTGCTGCCTGTCTTTGCATCGGTATTAAAGCAATTGGGACGCAAGCGGGCAGTAGTTCTTAACGGGGCAGGCTTTATGGATGAGGCCTCCCTGCAGGGGGTAAATCATTTGAGCATTCTTGATCACGGTATGGTCAACAATTATGAGCTTCATCCAGAGGAAGTAAACCTGCCGACATACGACAACAGTTGTATTAGTGGAGGCGATTCTAAGGAAAATGCCGATATACTGCGGAATGTTTTAAATGGGGAAAAAGGTGCATACCGCGACACGGTATTATTAAATGCAGGAATTGGCATTTATACGGCAGGAAAGGCTGAAACCATTTCGGAAGGAATAAAATTAGCAAAAGAAACGATTGATTCAGGTGCTGCATATGAAAAACTAACAGCCCTAGTTGAAAAATCAAGTGCAATGCAGAGAGAGGCGATCTAAATGGCAACGATTTTAGAGCGGATTATTGAACGAAAAAGGCAGGAGGTCCTGCACCTTCGAGAAAAGAAGAACCAATTTCAAAATACAGGCTATGGCAAGAGATCATTTATTAAAAAACTGAAAAATAGTGATGAACTTTCAATCATCGCTGAATTTAAGCGGGCCTCTCCCTCAAAAGGAGTTATCAATAATGTATTGAATCCGGCAGTCCAGGCTGAAATTTACGAAGCCAGCGGGGCATCTGCCATTTCCGTTTTGACGGACCAAACGTTTTTTAAGGGTTCGTTTTCTGATCTAATAGCGGTTCGTGAAGCTGTACAGCTGCCCGTCCTATGTAAGGATTTTATCATTGATCGCCTTCAGATAGATCAGGCCGCTTCATATGGCGCAGATATCATTTTGTTAATTGTGGCTGCTCTTGAAAAAGAAAGGCTGCTAGAGCTTTATCAATATGCACAAAATCTAGGGATAGAAGTATTGATGGAGGTTCATAATCAAAAGGAATTAGAGACCGCTCTTAAGACAGGAGCGATGCTGATTGGTATTAATAACCGGGACTTAAATACTTTCCGGGCTTCACTTGATATAACAGAACAACTAGCCCCGATTGTAAAAAGTTCAGGTGCCTTTTTGATCAGTGAAAGTGGTATGCATCATCAAGAGGATGTTCTCCGGGTTAAAAATGCCAGAGCTGACGGAATTCTTGTGGGTGAGGCTTTTATGAAAAGTTCGGATGTAAAACAAACCTTTTTAAATTTCCGCTTCGCGCGATCTGAAGGAGCTGGAAAATGAAAGTAAAAATCTGCGGTATTACAGATGTGGCAACTGGTTTAGCTGCAGCAAATTTGGGTGCAGATGCAATTGGATTCGTTTTTGCGCCAAGTAAGCGCAGGGTTTCTGAACAAAAGGCCAGAGAAATCATTTCCTGCCTGCCGGAAAACGTGAACAAGGTGGGGGTCTTTGTAAACGAAACAAGGACCGAAATTAAACGGATTGCTGAGTTTACCGGGCTTACACATATACAATTACACGGAGATGAAACAGAAGAATTTTGCAGTTCCATAACTCTCCCGGTCATAAAAGCGCTAAGCATTCAAAACGACGAGGATTTAGCAGATATTCATCATTTCTCCTGTGAGTATATCCTATTGGATGGTCCGAAGGGAAAATATCATGGAGGCAATGGAACGGCATTCAATTGGAGAGGGGTAAAGCCGGAGTTTTTATCTGGGAAAAAAGTGATTCTTGCGGGAGGCTTACACGAGGACAATATTGAAAAAGCAATAAATATCTTAAATCCCTTTATGGTAGATGTAAGCTCTGGAGTTGAAACAAACGGTGTTAAGGATCTAAAAAAAATCAAAACATTTATTGAAAAGGTCAAAGCAGTCAAGAAGGAGGAAATACTTTGAACACTTATACATTACCAAATGAAAAAGGTCATTTTGGCATTTTCGGAGGACGGTTTGTACCGGAAACACTGATGAAGGCTGTGCTGGAATTAGAAGAAGCCTATATTGCTGCTAAAGGAGACCCGCATTTTCAAACAGAGTTTCATAATTTGCTGCATGAATATGTTGGTAGAGAAACACCATTGTATTTTGCGGCTAACCTAACGAAACACGCCAGGGGGGCGAAAATTCATCTTAAAAGAGAGGACTTAAACCATACAGGTGCCCACAAAATCAATAATGCGCTCGGCCAGGCACTGCTTGCTGTCCGGATGGGAAAAAGAAAAATAGTCGCAGAAACCGGGGCAGGTCAGCATGGAGTTGCAGCAGCCACTGTTTGCGCTTTATTAAATCTTGACTGCATTATTTTTATGGGGGAAGAGGACATCAAGCGCCAGGTATTAAATGTTTTTCGGATGAAATTGCTTGGGGCAAAGGTTGTTTGCGTTACCTCAGGGAGCGCAACCTTAAAGGATGCTGTCAATGAAGCACTAAGATACTGGGTCGCAAATGTTGATGATACCCATTATCTCTTAGGTTCGGTGATGGGGCCGCACCCATTTCCGATGATGGTAAGGGATTTTCAAAGTGTGATTGGAAAGGAAACTAAGGAACAGTTTATATCACGACATCAATGTATCCCAGATGCGGTGGTGGCCTGCATTGGCGGAGGGAGTAATGCAATGGGAATGTTCTATCCATTTATTGAAAATACGGAAGTCCGTTTATATGGGGTCGAAGCAGCGGGAAAGGGTATTGATACTGAATTTCATGCTGCATCGCTGACAAAAGGAAAGCCGGGGGTCCTTCACGGCTCATTAATGTATTTATTGCAAAATGAAGATGGTCAAATACAAGAAGCCCATTCGATTTCAGCAGGCCTTGATTACCCCGGTGTCGGACCGGAACACAGCTATTTAAAGGAACTTGGCCGGGCAGAGTATCATTCGATAACGGATGAGGAGGCACTTTCGGCATTCCAGCTTTTATCTGAACTTGAAGGTATTATCCCAGCACTTGAGAGCGCCCATGCGGTTGCATTTGCCATTAAACTTGGAGCACAAATGAAACCTGAACAAAATATCATCGTTTGCTTGTCCGGGCGCGGCGATAAAGATGTCGAAGCAGTGAAAACCAGGCTTGAAGGAGGAAGATGTGGTGAATAGAATTGAACAATCCTTTCAATTAGTCCATAAAAGAGACAGTAAGGCATTCGTCCCTTATATTATGGCAGGGGATGGAGGGTTGGACTGCCTTATTGAGCGTCTGGTCCTGCTTGAAAAGTTTGGTGCAACGGCAATAGAAGTGGGTGTTCCTTTCTCCGACCCTGTTGCTGACGGTCCAACCATTCAACTCGCAGGTCTCAGGGCACTTGCAAATGGAACAACGTTAAAAGGGATTATTAAAGAACTTGCGAAGGCGCGTGAAGTCATTACGATTCCAATTATCGTTATGACTTATTTAAATCCGATTTATGCATATGGAATCGAAGCGTTTGTCCAAGACATCCAAAATGGAGGTATCGATGGGTGTATTATACCTGATTTGCCAATCGAGGAAGAGGATTTGATTGCTCACCGGCTTGCTGAAGCAGGTGTAGAACTAATTCGTCTTGTCACACCGACAACATCAATGCAAAGGATCATGCAGATATCAAGCAATGCAAAAGGATTTCTGTATGCTGTCATCGTAAAGGGAATCACGGGTTCAAGGAAGGAATTCGAAGGAGGGATACATTCATTTCTAACAGCGGTTAAAGAGGTTAGCCCCATCCCCGTTTTAGCAGGTTTTGGCATTTCAAATCAGGAGCAAATGATTGAGCTTACCAAATATTGTGATGGTGTAGTAGTCGGCAGCAGGATTGTCGAACTGTTTGCGAAAGATAACCTTACTGAAATAGCGAGCTTAATGAGTGTTTTTAGTAAAAATTCAAAAACGGCCAAAAGGTAAAATTTTCTAATCACACAGGGCTAAAACGTGTCATTTGTTACAGCCCTATATGCTCTTTTTTACTATAATCAGGGTTAGCAAATGTTAAATCAAAACTCTTTTTATAGGGATGAGAGAAATGAAGGTTTATGAAATATTTAAACCAGATAAGGTGCTCTTTAACTTAACAGCTTCACTAGAGGGTTTTGGGGGTAGTTCCAGTTCCTACCAGGTCCATGTTAATTTTATTAAATATAGTTTTATATATCTGGAATGGAGGAATCATGATACTATTCAGCCATTTTCCGATGTTCAATCGGCTAAACCAGGCAGTTTTGAGAATTTTAAACGGGAGATTTATTCTCTTAGGCTCTGGGAATGGAGTCCAATTTATAGAAAAGAGGATGGAATTATTCTGGATGGGAAATACTGGTCTGTTAAGCTCATAACAAAGGGAAAAGTGTATATCAGCTCAGGAACTGATTCCTTCCCTCCAAATTGGGACTTATTTTGTAAGGCTGTTGAGCGATTAACCGGTACTGCTTTTCGATAGAAGATTTATGAATTAATGAAATATCTGAAACATCCTTGCTTGGTTTGATAAACTCTTTTATAATAGGTTTATCTTTAGACTTCAAAGGTTTAATTTTTGAAAAAACTTCCTCTTTTAGGGAAGTTTTGTTTGTTTATATAAAGTATTTGTCAATTTTGACAATACTATTTTTTTGGGAGTGTTCGGTATATGAAGGAAATAACAGTAGAAGAACTTTTCAAATTAGAGCAGCCAATCATCATTGATATCCGGTCTCCAATTGAATTTAAGGATGGAGCTATTCCTGGCGCTATTAATGTTCCATTATTTTCTGATGAAGAGCGGCATGAAATAGGGACGATTTACAAGAAAGAGGGGCAGGCAGCAGCTAAGTGGAGAGCCATGGAGCTGGTTTCGCCCAAAATTCCTGATCTGCTGCGTACCATTAACGCACAGCAATGTAATGGGGAGCTTGTGGTTCATTGCTGGCGGGGCGGTATGAGAAGCAAAGCAGTTGTTACCTTTTTGGAGTTTGCGGGAATATATGCCTGGCGTCTAATCGGCGGCTATAAAGCACACCGTCAGTATATCCTTGAAAGGACTCCGGAAATGATTGCGAATAATGCAGTTGTCCTGCATGGGATGACGGGCGTGGGGAAGACTGAAATGTTAAAGGTCCTGAAAAAGAAAGGGTATCCAATTTTGGATCTAGAAGAAATGGCAGGGCATCGTGGTTCCATTTTTGGAACGATTGGGCTGGGTGAGGGTCATAATCAAAAAACTTTTGATTCACTATTATTTAAGGGACTGAAGGATATAGAAGGAACAGATTATTTTCTTGTTGAGGCAGAAAGCAAGAGGATTGGAAAGGCCGTACAGCCCGAGAAATTAATGGATGTTAAGTTTAAAGGCTTAAACATTTATATAGATTCACCGCTGGAACAAAGAGTTAAACATCTTGTCTCAGAATATGTGATTCCCTACGAGCAGGAAACATGGTATCATGAAATAATCGCTAATGGGATTGATATGGTCATTAAACGTGTTAAGGATCCAGAAATCAAAAGCAAGCTTTCTGAAGCATTAGAGAAACGGGATTATGAAAAGATGATTCCGCTTCTTTTGGAACATTATTATGACCCCCGCTATGACCATGCAAGGCAAGACTACAAAGGCGACTTTTTAAATATTTTTGCAGAAAACCCTGCTGATGCCGCTGAAAAAATTGCCCTTAAACTAGATGAATTATCGATTTATCCAATTAGGGAAAAAGAAAATCAATGTTAACAGAATTGGAAAAACCGCTGAACCTGATCAGCGGTTTTTTATATTTTTTTAGACAAAATGTTAACGATCCTTAAATGGTTTTAAACCCCTTCGCTGTATTTCATCCTTTAAAATCTTAATCCATTCCTTTTCCTTACCAGACTTTAATGCATCCCGATACGAAACAACCAACTGCTCGTTACTCATAATTTTCAATTTGAGAATGCCCTCCTTGGGAAAATTGGATTGAATATTCAGTTTTTATTATTGTAATGTTAATTTAGCAATTTGAGAACCATTACCATAAATAATTCATAATTATGTCATTTCTTGTTCGGGGACAAATTGTGTTTGTCTGTAAATATATTCAAAAAATATTGAATATTGTTATAAATGTGATACCATACCATTGTAAACGTTTTATTTGCTGTTGTATGTATAGTTGAGGAGGATGGAAGAATGCCGGCTTTATTAAATGTTACAATTGGGAAGCTTTTAGAAGAAAAAGCAGCATTGATTCCTGCGCATGAGGCTGTAATCTATTCTGACCGCAATTTGCGGTGGACGTATCAAGAGTTTAATGAGATTTGCCGGAAGGCTGCAAAGGGTTTAATCAAGCTTGGAATTGTTAAGGGGGAACAATTAGCTGCTTGGTCGACCAACACTCCAGAATGGCTGGTAACCCAATTTGCAACGGGTAAGATGGGAGCAGTTTTAGTAACGGTTAACACCAATTATCGGACAACTGAGCTTGAATACCTCTTAAAACAATCTGATACCACTACCATTATCTTAATGGATGCACGGAAGGATTCCTCCTTTATTGATATGGTTTATGAAATTGTCCCTGAACTCAGAAATTCTGAACCAGGAAAATTAGAGTGCCGCAGGCTGCCATTTTTAAAAAATGTCATTGTCCTAGGTGAAAAAAAGTATCCAGGCACAATCTCCTGGGATGATCTCATGAAGCTTGGAGAACAGGTATCTGATCAAGAATTAATCGAGAGGATGGAGTCCCTAAGGCCTGATGATGTCATTAATATGCAGTACACTTCGGGGACCACAGGTTTTCCTAAAGGAGTCATGCTGACTCATAATAATATCGTGAATAATGGTTTGAATATTGCCACCCGTATGAAACTGACAGCAAATGACCGGCTTTGCATCCCTGTGCCTTTTTTCCATTGCTTTGGCTGTGTTCTAGGGACAATGGCCTGTGTAACTGTTGGAGCTACGATGGTTCCTGTTCAGGAATTTAGTCCGAAGAGAGTGCTCCAAACAGTTCAGGATGAAAAATGCACCGGACTTCACGGAGTTCCAACCATGTTTATCGCAGAACTAAATGATCCCGATTTTGATAAATATGATCTTTCTACTTTAAGAACGGGCATTATGGCCGGGTCCAACTGCCCGATTGAAGTGATGAAGGCTGTCATTGAAAAAATGGGTGCCGCAGAAATTACCATTGCCTATGGGCAGACAGAATCTTCTCCTGTAATTACGCAGACAAGGACAGATGATCCGATTGAATTACGTGTTGAAACCGTAGGCAAGGCCCTTCCAAACGTTGAGGTAAAAATAGTGGAACCGGGAACATCTGCTGAAGTGCCACGGGGTGTTCAGGGAGAGCTATGTACGAGAGGGTACCATGTCATGAAAGGTTATTATAAAAATGCCGATGCAACGAAAGAAGCGATCGATGAAGAAGGCTGGCTTCATACGGGTGATTTAGCTGTGATGGATAAAAACGGTTATTGTCGAATTACAGGCAGGCTTAAGGATATGATTATTCGGGGCGGTGAGAACATTTACCCGCGTGAAATTGAGGAATTTCTATATACCCACCCTAAAATTCTTGATGTTCAGGTGGTAGGTATTCCAGATGGTGTGGACGGGGAAGAAGTCATGGCGTGGATTATTTTAAAAGAAGGAGAAACAGCAAAAGCTGAGGAGATAAAAGAATTCTGCAAAGGGAAAATTTCCCGTCATAAAATACCACGCTACATTGAATTTATCGAATCCTATCCAATGACAGCGTCCGGCAAAATTCAAAAATATCGTTTACGTGAATTATCGAAAGACGTTATTGATATGATAAATGCCACGAAATGATTGATTATATAGTTGCATCACACTGGATCTTATGATTATACTTGGTATTGGACAATCTTAAAAGGACGGTGGCAGCAATGATCCATTTATCGTGGCGGAATCGGGAAACCATTAAGCAAGTAAAATGTGTTCATACCGATGCAAAAAAATATATCGTCAACAATGTTTTAACATTGGGGAAAATATACGAAGTAAAAAATGAGACCGAAGAATTTTATTACATTATTGACAATTCAGGTAACGTAGGCGGATTTTACAAGGAATATTTTCAGGATGCATAAGGACTAAAGGACTATGGGATACCCCATGGTCTTTTTTTGGCCGGCAGGGGGAGATAACAGTGACAATGTGGACAGGTATATTTTCATTAAGAGGGGATTCTGTAAAGTTAGTTCCCATAAGAATGGATCATTTGGAAGGTCTTTGGGAAGCGGCGAAGCCGGAAGAAATCTGGACATTTATGGCCACGAAGCTACGTTCAAAAGAGGAAATGGAGCAAATGATTCAGGGAGCTATTAAGGGAAGAGAAAAAGGCTCAGAGTACGCATTCACGGTATTTAATACTGAAAATCGCATTATCGGCAGTACGCGGTATCTCGATATTTCTACTGCAAATAACAGTGCGGAAATAGGATGGACGTGGTATCATCCGGATGTTTGGCGGACAAAAGTAAACACGGAATGTAAATGTCTTCTTCTGCAGCACGCCTTTGAAACATGGAATTTAACACGTGTGCAATTCAAGACGGATTC